>NZ_JAFCMD010000030.1:0-66761 GCF_018130105.1 Bradyrhizobium sp. AUGA SZCCT0160 | reverse complement strand
CCTCATCGGCGAAACCGGATGCGTTGCCGCCGGCGGTTGCCGCGTCACCGCGCCCCGCAATGAACGGGTCCATCATCGCGCCCATGAACTGGTTCATGGCGTTGAACGTCGTCTGCTGCGATCCGGTCGCGGTCTCTCCGGCCGCCTGCGACAGGCCGTCGGCCGACATGTTGGCGAAAACAGCGGGAATGCCGCCGGTGGTGTTGAAGAAATTGGTCAGCGCGTTGGCGACGTTCTGCTGATTGCCGTTGAGGCCGCCCGGAATGGTGAAATCCAAGATCATACCGAGATAGACGTTATTGGCGTCGTAGCTCAACGTCGATGTGGCGTTTGATGGCGCATTCTCGGTGAGAAACGAAGAGAAGGTGCCATTGATGCCGCCGGTCGCGGTGAGGATCGTGTACTTCTTTTGCACATACGCGCCGTCAGCAAACACGACGCCTGCGGTCGCGCCACCAAGGGTAGCCGTGCCGGTGACATTGGCAAATGACGTCGTGGCCGGATTGACGAAAACTACATAGAGCGCACCGGACTGGAACGCGAGATTGCCGACAATCCTCATCGATGTGCCCGGCATGTTGAAATCACCAGCAAAAAATGCCCTGGAAATCGTGCTGTTGGCGCCCGTCACCGTGCCGGCACCACTCAGCTGAAGGAACGTCTGGTCGAAGCCGTTCAAGTCCACGGTCGCGCCGCCTGAAACCGCGAGTACGTTGAATATTCCAAAAGCGCGAGCGGATCCGGCACGCAACGTGCCGGCGTTCACGATCGTGAAACCAGAATAATTATTCATCCCCGCCAGCTCGAGGGTTCCGGCGCCGGTCTTGGTAAAGCCGCTTCCGACCAGCCCCGTGGTTGTGATCACGCCCTGGATTGTGCTGGTGGTGCCCCCTGCGATATCAAAGTTGGGATTGCCGCTGATGAAAAATCCAAAGTTATTGGCGAACGTGGCATTACCCGTAACGGCCAATCTCGCGCCATCGAGAATTGAGATAGACTTGTTGCCAATGCCGAGGTTGGTGTCGTTTGTGATGGACAACGTGCCAGCCCTGATGTTGACGAAATTGCCAAAGGTACTGGCTCCGGACAGGGTCAGAGTGCCGGCACCTGTCTTCTCTATTGCACCCGCGAAGCCGGTGATAGATGCGGCGAGCGTTGTATCGGTTGATTGCGCGAAAGTAAGTATGCTGGCCCCGATGTGAATATTTCCAATGATGCCCGCAGTCGCATTGCCGAACGTTATGGTGTTGACGTCGGCAGCGCCGCCCGTAAGGCGGATCGCTTCCGCCCTGGTTACGCCATCACCATTCAGTCCGCCGCTGATCGTGCCGTTGTTGATGATCGTCAGTCCCCTTCCGACAATACCGACACCACCCGCTCCGTTAGCGCCATTGCCGGCCCCGCCCATGCCACCGGCACCACCGGCCCCGCCGCTCAGCAGAGCTCCTGTCCCCACGTTCACGGTTCCACCGGGGTCGACAAATATCACCCCGACCCCTCCTGTGCCGCCTGAACCACCAAACCCCGCTGCGCTCGACCCGCCTGCTCCGCCAGCACCACCTGTTAGCTGAACGTTGCTGGAGGCGTTGAAGGTAGCATTGGGGAGTCTAAACCCAGCTTGTTCTCCGCCGGCGCCACCCCCGCCACCGCCGCCGCTGCCATTCCCTGCACCGCCATTACCGCCGGCGCTTCCAGTGAAGTTTGTGTTGGATGTCACGAGGGTGGCGTTCTGGAACCAGTTCTGGAATCCGCCGCCGCCTCCGCCGCCGCCATCTCCGACAAGGCCACCGGCCGCGCCATTGTCACCAGACAGCATCAAAGTGGCCGCTCCCGATCCGCCCGAAGCGCCGCCGCTTCCTGGTCCACCTCCCCCTGGAACGCGCCCACCGCCAAGGCCACCACCAGCGCCGCCGCCGCCGCCGCCACCGCCGCCGCCCGGATCGGCCCCGCCCGCAACCCCGTCATCGCCCGTGTTTCCCGTTATCATGTCCGCGCCACCGCTTCCCGCTCCGGCACCCGTTGCACCGGCGCCGCCCGCGCCGCCGTCCGCGAACGCGGGAGCGCAACCGACGCCAACAGCAACCACCGTGATGGAAAGCGACAACCGCACCAGCGCGGTGCTTCTCAACAGGGCTGTGCGAAGCTGCGAAGCCGCAAACGATGATTTTTGGGAGAACGACATGGGCCGAGACCTCGAAGTAAAAACTGAAAGTTCAGCGAAACGACTGAACGTGGCGGTGGCCCAGGAATTCAGACGGGGCGATGCTGGTATACCGGGCGTCGCTGCGCATCATCGGAACCAATGAGGTCGACGAATTGAGAACATGTGTTGCATAAGGGTGCGCGGTGGGTTCCCTGATGCCGGGCATGTCGGCCGCCACCTTGGAAAGGCTCACCTGGCATCCGCGGGGCTTCGACGAGATCAGGTTCCGAAGCGCCTCGCATCACACCAGCCAGAAATCGGCGGCCATCGGCGGATGCTGAACGACGCTGAGGTCCAGGACATCGGTATCGCTGAGCGATCCGTCGCTGCTGGTCATGGTCAGGTGTTCGACGCCGCTGAAATCGAACGCGCTGTGGTAGAGCACATTGTTGGCAACGCCGAGCACGGCATTGATCTGCGCCACACTGCCGGACAGCGTCACCGTGGCTGACCCGCTGCCGACGACGGTGGCGCCGGCAAATGCCCCGACGCTCAGCGTGCCATGATCGACGTGAAGCGTGGTGGTCAACGACGTGCCATCGGCGTCGCTGACGGCGAGCCCCGAGATCGCGATGTTCATGTTGGTTGCGACATTCCGCGACGCCGGCATGGTGTTGACCGGCGCGTCGTTGACACTGAGCCTGGCGCCCGCCGCAACGGACTCCAGGCCGTCGGTCACCTGGTAGGAGAACGCGACCGGAGCGCCGTCATTCGCCGCCGGCGTATAGCTCCAGGTGCCATTGTTGTTGTTGAGGAGCGCGCCGGAGCCTGCCGAGATTTGCAGATTGGTCGCCACCAGCACCGACGGACCGTCGGGATCGCTGGCGTTGACCAGCAGTTCGGCCTGCGTGATCAGCCGCGTGCCGGAGTTCGGGTTGATCGCCGCGAGCGCCGCATCGGCGCTCACCACCGGCGCATCGTTCACCGGCGTGATGTCGAGCGTCGCACCGTCGGTCACCGAAGTCGTGCCGTCAGTGACCGAATAGGAGAAGGACACCGAACTGTCATCGTTCGCCGCCGGCGCGTAGCTCCAGGTCCCGTTGTTGTTGTTGACCAGCGTGCCCGCGCCGGAAACGATCGCAAGAAAGGCTGCGGTCAGCGACGGCCCGTCGACATCCCCGACATTGCCCAGAAGCTCGGCCTGCGTGATCAGCCGCGCGCCGGAGTCCTCGGCGATCGCATTCAGGGTCACGAGGCCGGTCACGACCGGTGCATCGTCCACCGGCGTGATGTCGAGCGAGGCGCTGTTGGCCACCGAGGTGAAGCCGTCGGTGACCTGAAAGGAAAACGATGCCGACGCGTCATCGTGCAGCGCGGGCGTGAAGCTCCAGGTCCCGTCATTGTTGTCGACCAGGGTACCCGCGCCGGCAATGATCGCAAGATTGGCTGCGGTCAAGGATGGCCCGTCGACGTCCGTGACGTTGACCAACAGCTCCGCCTGCGTGATCAGCCGCGCGCCGGAATCCTCGGCAATCGCACTCAGGGTGACCGCACCGGCGACGTCAGGCGCAATGCTGTTCGTCCTTCCCTGGATGATGATTTTGAGGCTGGCCGAATTCGTGCCGCCATGTCCGTCGCTGATGCCGTAGGTAAAGCTGTCGACGAGCGTCTGGCCCGTATTCAGCGCATCCACAGCCGGATTGGAGTTGTCCAGCGTATAGGCGTAGCTGCCGTCGGCATGCATGACCAGCGTGCCATGGCTCAGATTGAACGTGCCGGAGCTTGTTACGGTGAGGGCGTTCCCGTCGGGATCGCTGTCGTTCGTCAGCACATTTCCCATGATCAGGTTGGGTGCGGCGTCTTCCGTTACGGTCCCGACATCAGCCACGGCTACCGGCGGATCGTTCGCCGCAATCGCCGTCAGAACGACATCGTTGCCGTCGCCACCGTGATAGCTGATCGCGTACCTGACGGCGCCGGAGAAGAATGTGCTGCCCTCGGCGTGACCCGCGAAGGTGCCGGTCACCGCATCCGCGGTGCCGTTATTATCGATGATGCGGAAGCTGTTGCCGACAGCGGGCACGAACCCGCTGAATAGCAACAGGTTGAGCGTCGCACCGCCCAGCGCGACGGTGCCGTTGACGACGACCTGATCGAAAACGCCGGCCTGGGCACCACCGAGCTGGACCGCGAAGCCCGCGCCTGACGAAAACGACAGGCTGCCCGTGTGCATATTGCCTGCAACGGTATCGAACGTGAGATCGAACACACCGCCGCTCCGCACTGTGACCGCGCCGGTGGTGCCGCCGCCCGTCAGTGTGGCGCCGCTGTGCACGGTGACGGCGGATCTCGCGATCGAGCCCTCCACGTCCAGCGT
Organism: Bradyrhizobium sp. AUGA SZCCT0160; assembly: GCF_018130105.1. Lineage (NCBI taxonomy): Bacteria > Pseudomonadati > Pseudomonadota > Alphaproteobacteria > Hyphomicrobiales > Nitrobacteraceae > Bradyrhizobium > Bradyrhizobium sp. AUGA SZCCT0160. The sequence continues at coordinate 62,241 of NZ_JAFCMD010000030.1, read as the reverse complement.
TCCCTGCAAGACCGTTGTCGCGCCCGAATAGGTGTTGGTCGTAAGAAGCACGAGCGTGCCGGTGCCGTCGACGACGATACCGGTCTGGCCCATGATGTAGCCCACGGCACCGGCATAGCCGGCGGCGGCGGCGGAGCCGGCATCGTCACCGATCACGTCGAAGATGTACTGTCCGAGGAAGCCCGTCAGGTTGCCATTGGCATCGCGTGTAACCCCGGTGCCATCAGGCCGAAAGGTCAGCGTGTTGTTGCCTTGCAGGTAGATGCCGCTGCCGAAGGCTTGGCCAGTCGGAATGCCGGCGATGATCGCGGGTTCGCCTGTCTGGACGACAGCTGGGGGGTTCGCGGTGCCGCCTCCCGTGACCGAATTGAAGACGATGCCCGTCGAGCCGGCGAAGGTCAGCGAGGCACCTTCTTGCACGAAGACGGCGCCACCCGCGCCAAGGCCGCCGCCGCCGTAGCCCCCGGTCAGCGTCCCGCCGCCCCCGAACCCGGCTGCGCCGTTCGTGACGGAGCCTCCTCCGCCGCCGCCGCCAAATCCGCCCTTGCCGAGGCCGGCGCCGCCGCCGCCGCCAAACCCGCCGTCCCCGCCGCCGCCACCACCACCACCGCCGTACCCGCCGTCGCCGCCGGTAAATGGGCTGCCCGCAGCGCCGCCGACGCCGCCGCCACCGCCGCCGCCGGGGCCGACGCCTCCGGGCTGATTACCAACCAACCAGCCAGCAAAAGTCCCATCGCCGCCGCCGCCACCGCCACCACCACCGCCGTTCAGGCCGCCTGCGCCCGGGGTGTAACTCCCCTGTTCGCCTATTCCGCCACTGGCACCGCCGGCGGCGCCGGAAACGAGGCCGGTCTCGCCGCTGCCACCCTGGAAATCATCGGCAGTGCCGCCGTCGCCCCCGATGCCGCCGCCTCCGCTGCCGCCTTTAAAAATGTCCACCGCGCCGCCGTCGCCGCCGAGACCGCCGCCGCCCCCCGCAGCGGATCCGATGATTGCATTGAGCGAGCCCAGACCGCCCTCAGCCGCGTTCTGGGAGAAATTGACATTGCTCAGCGTCACGTTTCCGGGGTTGCCGGCCACATTGGCGCCGACGAAAAGCCCGCCGCCCAGCCCGGCTCCACCACCGCCGCCTCCGCCGACATCCGAAGTACCGCCGTCGCCGCCCTGCGCCAGCATGTTGTTGATGAGAAGGTCGTTGATCTCGACCGTTCCGGCGTAGACGAAAAAGCCGCGCTGGATGCCGCCGCCGTTCAGCGTATGGCCACCGCCCTCGATGACCAGCGTGACGCCGACATGCAGGTTGATCGCCTGCATCGCCGTGGCGCCGAGGCTGATGTTGTTGCCCAGCGTGATGGTGACGACGGTGCCGGGTGCGGTGACGCCGGCGGCCGACACGATGGCGGCGTTCAACTGGGCAATGTTGGTGACGGTGGTCATTTCAAATCTTTCGACAGGGGAATGCGTTCAGCGCCCAAAAATTCGGACGGGGGACGTTGGAACGTCCGGCGCAGCGGCACATCATCGGAACCAATGAGGTCGACGAATTGCAGCTCGAATTATTTGGTTGGCGGGGTCGGGGCGGGGATGCGCAAGATCCGACGCCTGCAGATCAAGCGGCTACGGCGCGCGAACCGCCGGCGTCGAGGCCTGCAACAGGCGCAGCAGGTCGGCCTGCCGCAGCGTGTGGGTTTTCGCGAACATGTGCTGCAGATGGGTGCGCACGGTAGGCTCGCTGATGCCGAGCATGTCGGCCGCCTCCTTGGCGCCCAGTCCCTGGGCCAGTGCCAGCAGGACGCGCAGTTCTCCGCCGGTCAGCTTGTGCAGCCTGGCAAAGGCCTCCCCCGGCATCATCGGGGCTTCGAGCGGATCCTGCATGAAGATCGCGACGGAAGCGGCGAACGGCGCCACGATGTCGGCTCGCTGACCGCGCTGAACCGGCAGCAGGGTCGCGATATAGCCCGCGCCGGTTCCACTGGGGATGGCGAGCGAACGCTGGCCCCCACCATCGTCATCGCGGGCCGCGCGGTCGATCGCCATCGACAAGGCGGCGCTTGCGGCCGGATCGACGGGATCGAGGCGATTGTTCAGGATACGGATAGAGGTGCCGGCTTTGACCTGGCGCTCGGCCGCTTCATTCATGTACACGACACGGCCATCGCGCGCCGCGAGGAAAACGCCGGCGGCGAGGACATCGAGCGTCTTTTCCAGCATCTCCGAGCGCAGGGTGCGGATATCGAGCGCGTCCGAAATCGTCAGCGCGCGACAGACGTGCGGCGACAACAGCTTGAACAGCCCGATCTCGAGCTGCTGGTAATGCGGCGCCTGGTCTTTCCGGGACGCGTGCATCGAAGCCATGCGGCCGCCGGTCCGCAACGCCGGAAACCAGATCATGTCCGTCAGCGCGAACGGCTCCAGCACATCCCTGTAGAAACGGCTTTCGAGCAACTCCTGGCGATCGGTAGAGAGGATGTTGACGTCGCCGACGCTGGCGACGATGTCCGCCGCCGCCATCGGGCTTTGCGCATACTGGCTTCCCAGCTTTTCAAGGAATTCCGGTTGGTATCCGAACACGAACAGTTGATCGTTCTGCACGTGCCGCATGTCGTGCACGCAAATGCCGCCGCCTGTGCTTTCACAGAGATCGGCGATCTTCCGGCAGGTCTCGGGCCAAAGCTGCGGATCGAGCGCGCAGTCATAGATCGCGCCGATCGTATCCGACAGCGCTTGAGCTGAGACGCCCTCCAGGTCGATCATGTTGACATAACGGCTGCATTCACGGCCCACAGGCCGACCAATGCACGGACCGCGTGCAGTAGATTTTCTTTACAATACATGGGGTTCACCAATGAAACGATTGTTTCAGGTTTGGGAAATCGGGTCAAACGATATTGCGCGGAACTCGCCAGCGCGCAGCCAGGCGCAACGGCTTGTTGGCGTGCTGCAGGTTGAACCAGCCGACCGTCATCGGGGTAACAGCGGTGGCCTTGCTCTCGCGATTGGCCAACGCTGCAACAATATCGTCCTCGAATGCGAACGAAGATGTCGGTGGCTTTGCCGCGCCGGACCATCGCTGACCACTGTCAAGCGGCCAGCAGCAACTCACATCTCGATCCCGCTACTTCTCGCGCCCGCACCGCTCGACGGGCTCGTCAGCGAGAGGGACCTTGCGTCTCGGAATTCGGCGTGCCGGACGCATGATGCGTTGCACGATCACGATCATCGTTCGGGACCCATTCCTCCGCGCTTGAGTCCCAATGATGGGTATCGTCGAAGTGTTTCCAGAGTGGCGGCCTTCGCTTGCTTTCACCCTTCTGTCGCAATGCATTCAGGGCGCGGAGCACAACGAGCGCGCCAGCCATCGTCACCCATCCGCGAGCGTTATATCGGGAGTTCCATTTGAATGTCTCGAGCATGATGCCTCCTTCAAGAAAGAAGCCTTCCGCCATCCTAGCCCGGGCCAAGAACACAGGAATGTAAAGTACTTCACAGTCCGCCGACATCTTCGACATCGCCAGAGGCGAACCCATGAGGGCATGCGGCTGGCGGCGCCGGCGGGGACTGAGTGTCCCGGATCATATCCGCTCCATCATATCCTTTCTATCACAAGGACGGAATATCGTCGGCGATCGGGCACGTCCGAACGGCGGATGGTTGATGGAGATCGCAACAGCTGACGCGCGATCGACCCAATACGCAACGCATGCTGAGCCTGTCGATGTCGCCAATGCATTCCTCGCCAATCACCGCCTGCAAAGCGCGAGTGTGACTTTAATCACAGCACCCTTCCCGCACCTGCTTTACGCATCGTTGCACGGTCTGGATGATCCCGACCCCAACCAAAATGGTGGAGCTAGTCATGCAGACCTATTCGGCAGATCTGAACGCGATGCGTCCTCTTGCTGACCACGAACTTGACGCTGTATCAGGCGGCTTTGTTTATATCGCCGTCGTTGTAGGCTCGTTCCTTGCTGGAACGGGAATTCGGATGGGCCTTGACAAGATCGCCGAGGGAATCGCAGAGCCGCAAGGCACGCTGAAGGGCATAAAGCCCAGGGGCGGGAAGTAAGGCTAGCGACTTCATTCAATGCAGTGGAGCGCTCCCTGTTGATGCGGCGCTCCACTTCAACTTCTCCTTCTCTCGGCTGAGGAAGCGTTGCGGTGTCCACGGGTGTCGACAAGATAGCGCTCCGGCTTGAACGCTCATTTTCGTGACTTCAACGTGCCCCGTATCCCAACCGCCATGTCGTCGCTTCCTTCTGTTGCGAGTAATGAATAACCCTGCATTTCGGCGTTGGTGACGTGCGCACGCCCCTGTCGAGTGAGACGACTGCCGATATTCGGAACGGCAACGCCAAAAAGCATATCGAATCTTCGGCTTGAATACGGAACCTTTCGGGAAACGTCCGTTTTTTACCAACGCCCGACGGAGTCCACGATGAGCGTTGAAGCCGAACTGAAGTTCCGTGTTGCGCCCCGAAAGCTGCCCTCTGTTGCGAAGACCCGCCTGACGGGCGCGCGCCGCGGCGGCCGGTCCGAGCAAAATCTGGTGACAATCTATTTCGATACGGCCAAGCACAAGCTGAAACGCAACGGACTTACCCTGAGAGTCCGCCAGGCCGGCGATGACTATGTGCAGACGGTAAAGGCGGTAACGTCGGGAGCCCTCGCCCGCGGCGAGTGGGAAACGAAACTGGATGGCGCGACGCCCGATCTCACCAAAGCCAAAGACACGCCGCTCGACAGGCTGATCACCAGGAAGTTGCAGCGAAAGTTGAAACCTGTCTTCCGGACCTCCGTTCGTCGGATGGCGCTGCCGATCCGCACCCGGCGCAGCGAAATCGAACTCGCGGTTGACCGCGGAAAAATCGCGTCAGGCGGTCGCTCGAGACCGATCTCCGAATTTGAGCTCGAACTGAAGGGCGGAAGTTCCGCCGATCTGTTTCGGATAGCTCGCAGTTTCGAACGCAAGACCGGCGCCGAGCTTGATCTGCAATCAAAGTCTGAAAAAGGTTATCAGTTCGCCGGAGGCGGTCGCGAAAGCGCCAGCCATGCCGAACCGATCCACCTCGACAGGATATTGTCAGCCAACGATGCGTTCACCGCAATTGCCTCCTCCACGTTCCGGCATTTCGCGGCCAATGCGGACGCCATACGCAACCTGGACGCAGAAGCCATCCATCAAATGCGGGTAGGCCTGCGACGAACGCGTGCAGCCATCTCGCTTTTTGACGACGTGCTGCCGCGCGCGAGTACCGCCGGCATCAAGGAGGAGCTCAAGTGGCTTACAGGCCAACTCGCACGGGCTCGTGAAATCGACGTCTTTCTGGAAGAGCGCGTTGGCCCGGTAGTGAAAGCCGGCCCACCCAAGCGAGGGTCTCGCGCGATCGAGAAAAAGTTTGCGGCGCAACGCACCAAGGCGTTCAAGCGCGCCGGTCAAGCCGTCGGGTCACCCCGGTTCCGTCGCCTGCTGATCGATATGCTCGAATGGATCGAAACCAGAAAAGCGCCAGCCGACAAAGACAGATCGATTGGGCCGTACGCCGCCGAACTTCTCGATCGCCGCATCAGAAAGGTGCGCAAGCAAGGCAAGCGCCTGGACGAACTCTCACCCGACCAACGCCATAAATTGCGGATCAGGATCAAGAAGATCCGTTACGCCCTCGATTTCTTTGAAGGTCTCTACGATGACAGCGATCGCAAGGAGATTACGCAACTGTCAAGCCGGCTGAAAAACGTTCAGTCGGCGCTCGGAGCGTTGAACGATTTTATGGCGCACCGAAAGATGGCCACAGAAGCCGCCCTGACTGCTCCGCAGGCCAATCGAAGAGCCCAGGCCTTCGCGTCCGGTTTTCTGGTCGGTCAGGAGCGGGAGGCCGCAATTGGTCTGTTGAAGGCGGCACGTCGTGAGCTTCAGCACCTGCGTCCGCTGACCGTCGAGCCACTCCGATGAGGAAGCGTTGCGGTGTCCGCGGTTGACGAGATTGCGCTCTCAGGCCTTGGAAGGCCGCAATGACCCCGCCAGGATGCCGGTTCTGATGTCCAACCCCTCCCACGCGTACGTAGCACGCGTCATTTCGCAACACGCGCTTCCTCCTTCCTGGTCACATGCCAGATCACGAGGTGGTAGTGCGGCACGTCCACGCCGGGGTGACCAGGGTTGAAATAGATGCTGACGTGGTCAAGCGGTGCACCGGCGAACCCCGGCGCCTCCAATGGCTTGTGATCGTCGATGTCTTTTGTCGGGACCATATACACGGTCGCCATCAAGCGATCCTTGCGGTCGAAGGTCACGAATGGTCCGAGCGGCAAGGTTTCGGGTTTGACAAAGACGATGCCGAGGCTGGGAAAGAACTTTGGGAAGTTCACGAGATCGCTGACGCGCTTGTATCCGTCCTTCTCGGCCATCTTCCGCTGATTTGGCGGCGCACGAACGACGGCGGGCTTCCTGTGCGCTTTGGCTGCTCTGCGAACGGCTGGTTTGGCTTTTCTGACCTTGTCGGCGGTTTGCACCCTGGTCGGTGCTTGCACTTGCGGTGCCGCGCTTTGCGATGGACCAAATTGGGGTTGACCAAACGGGGGCTGAACAAATTGTGGTTGACCGAATTGCGGTTGACCGAATTGCGGTTGGCTCAATTGGGGTTGGCTCAATTGGGGTTGGCCAAATTGGGCGGCAGGCTGCCGCACATCGGCGATCAATCCGAGCGAAGCGACGAGAGCTGCGGTCACCAGCGCATTGCGCATCGTGATCTCCCAATCTCACCTGCCCTGCTTGCGTTCCTGCCACCGCATGAAATCCTGGAACAACTCTTCGCGGTCCGGCGGATTGCTGGCTGGCTGCTGCTCGAGGAACCGGCCGAACGCCTTGCGAAGCGCAGCCTCTCCGCCCGATTGCCGCTGCAGCCAGCGCTCTGCCGGACGAAATCGCCGCCACCCCGGCAGCACCTCGGGCAAATTCACCTCGCGCCATTTGGGGTGGTGAGCGTCACCGAGAAATTCGGGAAACCGCGAGAACAGCGTTTCGACAAAATGTTCCAGGAGCTGAAACCGCTCGCTTCGGGTCGGCCAGTTGTAGGCGAAAAGAGCGCATTTGATCGCGATCGTGTCGACGCTTTCACCGGTCCCAACGATGTTTGGGTAATCCTCGCGGCGGAACGTCGATGGCAGATAATCTTGCTGCAGCGCCCGGGAATACGGAATCGGCAGCAGGTGAATGCCATCCATTTGCGCGGTGCGGGCCAGGGCGCTGACCGGCTTGCCCGAAACCAGCAGGCTGGCGAAGATTTGCCCCTTCCTCATGCCATCCAGCGCGGCGTCCAGCCCCAGGTTCAATTCGCTGAACTTGACCTCCAGACGGTTGAGCACCTCACGGCCAAGCAGCGCGGCAGCACTGCCTTCTTCGCCGAGATTGACCGTCTTTCCCTCAAGATCCGCCAGGCTCTTGATCTCGGAGCGCGCGAGGAGATGGAACTCTTCGACAAAAAGCGGGGTGATGTAGACGAGCTTGTTCTGGATGTCCGGGATCGTCCTTGCATCGCGCAGCCGGTCGACCAGGACGACAGGCGCGATCGCCATGTCGGCACCTGCCAGCGTAAGCACGTCCAGGATGTTGCGGATGCCGCCGTTTCCCACCATCGGGAGCACCCGTAATGCGACCTCGCCGCGCGGACCGGTCTCCTGGCCGGTGGCCAACGTGGTCGCAATGTCCTGAGTGATGGCGAACTCGGTGCTTTGCGGCGGACCGGTTACCAATCCCGCGGTGTAAGGGCTCACAGCTGCTCCCGCTTCCTTCCGGGGAGCGCTTGCCTTGGGCGCAGATGCTTTGGCGGGTTCACTCGCAGAAACGGACGGTCGGGTTTGGGCGAGGCCCTCCCGGACCGGTTGGCCGAGCCAAGCCGCCGCAATGAATGCGGTCAACAAACCGACCCGCACCACTCCGCAGACCCTCATTGTTCCCACCTGTTCGACCAGACCGGCCCCGGGCGTGACATTCGCTCGCCGTCAGGGAAAAGGCTTGAGCCGACAAATCGTCACCCCGCGACGTCACAACCACGACCGGGCAAAGTGGATTTGCTTCGCCTTTTTTAACGCACCTGAACCAGTGGCGTTCCTTTGTCGGGGATGCCGATCAACGGACGTCGTCAGGCCGCTTCGGCAGGCCTGAAAACTGCCGATAGCAGGCTCGTGCACTGCAGCGAAGAGCAGGACTATTCAATTACGGCGTCAGCGCGCGCAAGAAGAGGGGCCGGGACTTCGAGACCGAATGTTCTGGCAGTTTTGAGGTTGATGTGAATCTCGTATCGATCTGGTTGTTCGACCGGGAGGTCGGCGGGCTTGGTCCTTGGGCGGTCCGATCGCGTATCACCCTATTTTGATGTGTGCTACTTAGATGGGTAGCAAACTGGCAGCAGGAGAAGCCGATCATGACTGACGATCAGGTCAATCTCGTCGTTCAGCACCTTTGCGAGCAATTGCACCTGGCGCTCCGATTGAAGGGCAGCGAGGCACATCCACCAAACGCCAAGGAAATTGGATTTGATCCTGCCTCTGTGAGAACTGTATTGCTGACCGGATTGCGTGCGGCGGGTGTCACGACCCACCACGAGGCAGCCGGGGCGGGCGAAGAGCCGCCGTGGTCCTAAAAAAAGCGCGGGACAGAAGCCCCGAGCCAATGCCTCAGGTGGGTCATTTTCAAATCTCGCTTCACACAAATGCGGTCTGCTTCAACCCATTACGTCAGAAAAGCGCGCCTCACTGCGGAGGTCGCAGCTCGATGCCGTAGCGGGCGTAGATCCGCGCGATGGTGCCATCGGCCAGCAGGGCCTCGATCGCCGCATCGACACGCGCGCGCAGCTGGTCGTCGGGGCGAAGCAGCCCGGCGGCAATATTCCAGTTCAGGTCCTGATCGTCGCCGAACGCCGGAATCAGGCGCAACGGCTTGTCGGCGTGCTGCAGGTTGAACCAGCCGACCGTCATCGGGGTGACGGCGGCAGCCTCGATCTCGCGATTGGCGAGCGCCGCAACGATGTCGTCCTCGAAGGCGAACGGAGACGTGGCGGCGCCGCCCTTGGCGAGCGTCATCGAGACCACCGAGCCGACGGGTACCCCGACCCGCTGGTCGGGACCGAGACCGGCCAGCGAGGACGCCTGTGAATCGCCGCGTACCGCGAGCACGACGCCGCTGCGGTGGTAAGGACGCGACGTCCGCACCCCGCCGGAGGGCGGCGTATCCTTGCGGGCGATGACGTCGAGCACGAGGTCGCAATCGGCGCGGCGATACTGGATCGCGCTGATCACCCACTCCCGCGTCAGCTTGACCCCGAGTTGCCCGGCAATTTTTTCGCCGAGTTCGATCTGGAATCCGTGGACCGGTCCGGACTTGCTGGCAAACGGCAGCGCGTTGGGGCTGGCGCAGAGCGTCAACGCACCGCGCTCGATGATGGCTTCGAGCGAGCGGGCATCCGCCGGAGCGCTCCAGATCATCAGCAGAGCGAGACTTGCCGCATATCGCGAGAGGCGATATCGCGGTTTCCACGCCGCTTTAGTCATCGAGCCCTCTGATGTAAGCCAGGATCGCGATGATCTGGCCGTCGCTGAACACCGACCCATAGGCGGGCATGGCGCCGACCTTGCCCTTCTTGATGCGCTCGATGAGGTATTCATCGCTGCGCTCGGACTTCGACAGCTTCGGACCCCTGCCCGCATGACGGCCGCCCTCCTGGTGACAGAAGCCGCAGGTGGTGGCGAACATTTTCCCGCCCTCGATGTCGTCAGGCGAGGCTTCGGCTTGCGGCAGCGGATTTGCAGCCTGCTGGGCCAACGCGGCGGTCGACAGAAATGGCCAGATGATGGCCGCAACAATCAGCAACGGTATTCGCATTCCAGCATCCGTATTAATCGCAAGAACGGCAACGCATTGAACGGCCGGGGCGGCAAGGCCTTGACCGCAAGGGCGGCAAGGAGATCGATCCCTGCCGCCCGCGCCACCATCATTGTCTGAGTGCGTAGACAATCAGAGCGCCGGTATTCTTCGACATGCTCTTGAAGGGCTCGCCATAGAGCGCAACGAACTCGTCGGCCACCAGGCTGCCCCAGCCCGCCGGTACGGCGACGTACTGCTTGCCGCCGGCCATGTAGCTGATGATGCCGGCGTTGTGCCCCATGCCGTTGTTGCGCGACCAGAGCTCTTCGCCGGTGTCGGCATTGTAGGCGTGCACGATGCCTTCGGCGTCCGGCACGAAAACCAGATTGCCCGCGGTGGCGAGAACGCTGGCGAGCGGCGGCTGCTTGTAGGCGACCTCCCACTTCTTGGCGCCGGTGACCGGATCACGGGCGCTGAGATGGCCACGGGCCGGTCCGTCCGGCGGCGCCACGATCTTGAACGTGGCGCCGAGGTTGAGCTGGGCCATCGGCTCCGTGATCGGCGTGGTCTTCTCGACCGTCATCTCCATGCACCACTCCTGCCCGATCCGGTAGAACAGCCCGTTCTTGGGGCTGTAGGCGCCGGAGTTCCAGCTGATGCCGCCGGCGATGGCCGGGCACAATGGCGGGTCCACCTTGCCTTCTACGAGGTCGCGGCGACCGATCAGTTCACCGGTCTTCGGATCGATGCTCTTGACGAAGTTGATGTTCTTTACCAGCGGCCAGACGTTCTCGACCTTGGCGTTGGAACGGTCATAGACGAAGATGTATCCGCTCTTGTTGGCATGCACCACGAGCTTCTTGCCGCCGCGCTCGATCATGACGAACTCGCCCACGGAAGAGTCGAAGTCCCAGGCATCGTGCGGCAGCTCCTGATGATAGAATTTGAGCTTTCCGGTATCGGGATCGAGCGCGATGACCGATGTCGTGTACAGATTGTCGCCCGGCCGCGGCCCGCTCTTCTTCCAGTCTGCGCCGGACCAGTCGTAGAGCGGCGCCGGGTTGGCGGTGCCCCACCACACCGAATTGGTTTCCGGATCGTAGGTTCCGGGCATCCAGCCGCCGCCGCCGCCGGTCCGCCAGGAGTCACCACCCCAGGTCTTCATGGCCTCTTCGGTTCCGGCCACCGTGAAGAATTCCCATTTCTTCTGGCCGGTCTTGCCGTCCACGCCGAAGATCGGTCCGCGACCGGTCCACTCGCCGCCCTGCGCACCAATGATCACCATATCCTTGACCACCAGCGGCGCACCGGTGAAGCCAACGGTCACCTTCTTGGAATCCAGCAGCTTGGTGTCCCACACCGGTTTGCCGGATTTCAGATCGAGTGCGATCAGGCGCCCGTCGACGGTGCCGACATAGAGATTGCCGCCCCCGATGGCGATGCCGCGATTGTAGGGCGAGTGCGTTTGCTTCGCGACCAGCTCCTCGTCGAGCTCCGGCGCATAGGCCCAGATCGTCTTGCCGGTCGCGCCATCAAGCGCGTAGACGCGGCTGTAGGAGCCCGAATAATACAGCACGCCGTCAAGCGCCAGCGGCGTCGACTGCAGGCCGCGGGTGGCGCGCTCCGGGAAATGCATCCAGGCGACTTCGAGATTCTTGACGTTGCCGGCATTGATCTGGTCGAGGCCGCTGTAATGGTAGGACTTGTAGGTGCCGTGATAGGTCGGCCAGTCGTTCATGGTCGCCTCGGCATTCAGCGCCGCAGGGTTCTGCGCGCGCGCCGGCGAGACGGTGACCAATGCAGCCACCGCCAGCGCGGCGCAGCCGACAACAGATCGTCCATAGAAAATCATCTGCATCCTCCCTTTGTGTTTGTTTGTTGGGCCGAATTTCCGTCGCGACTCGTGCAGAATGTTCTGGTGTCAAAGCCTCATGGGGCCGGCAGTTCGAGATGGATGGGTGGACCGGCGGGACTGCCGTCGAGGAGACCGCAGCACTTCATGCCGCCTGACCGAGAAGCGGCAATGGTCCGAACGAAGGAGTGTTGTCGAGGCGGGAGTGATTTCAGCGCAGCGCGGCACACGCGGTCATGGCCGGAGCTTGCCTGCCCCAAACGGTCCCCGGCGACGTCGGTGCGGTGCACCATGACATGTCCCTCGATGCGCCGCGCTATTAGCTGACCGGATTGTTGTTTTTTTGTGGAGCACCGCCGGCTTTGGCAACCCTGAGCTGAATTGCCTGATCCGCAAAAAATTTCCGGTCGGCTTCTTTGCAAATTTCAGTCAGGCTCGCACGCGCCGCCATCACGGCAACGACCACACGTCCGGCGACAATACAATCAGCAGGAAAGAGACCAGCGATGCGGCCTTACATCATCTGCCACATGAGCACATCCATTGATGGACGCCTGCATCCCAGCCGCTTCACCCGGGCGGCCACGGGCATCCCGGCGGATGTTTTGCGAGGACATTATGAAAAAATACATGAAGGGTTCGAAGCCGAGGGATGGATCGTCGGTCGCAAGACCATGAGTGAAATGGCCAAGGGAACCGAACGGCGCCTTGCCGAAGCGCCAAAAGCGCCACGTCAGGCACACATCGGCGAACGCCGTGGCCGCAAGCTCGCTATTGCCATCGACCCGTCGGGGCGGGTCCATTACGGCAATGACAATGTCGGCGGCGACCACGTAGTTGCGGTACTCGGCGAGCAGGTCGCCGACGCTTACCTCGCCGAACTTCGCGAAGACGGGGTTTCCTATGTCTTCGCCGGCGCGAAAGGCGATGATCTGTTGCACGGGATGAAGCAACTGACCGCTGTCTTGGGCGTCGAGAAGCTGCTGCTCGAAGGCGGCGGCAGGATCAACGGCGCATTCCTCAAGCACAGACTGATCGACGAGTTCAGCACATTGATCTGGCCCGCCGTCGACGGCGTGGCCGGCACGCAAAGCATCGTCGATTACGACGGCCCGGAGGGCGACCGTCCCGGCGCGGGTCAGTCGTTGCGGCTCACCCACTGCGAGACGCTGGAGGGCGGCATGATCTGGCTCCGTCACGCCGTGGAGCGCGCGCCCGGGTAGGGCCGCAATGCGCAACTCGCCGACCGAGCCATCACCGGCGCGTGTCAGCGACACATTCACCTCTTCGTCACTCAAAGCCCGGCCGCGGTACCAAATTCATCAGCATGTTGGCATAGCCGCCGTCGACGGTGATCTCGTCGCCATTGACGTAGGACGAGCGGTCGCTGGCGAGGTAGAGGATGGCGTCCGCGATGTCCTGCGGCAAGCCGACCCGCCGTAACGGCACCACGGCGGAGCGGCGTTCGGTGACACCGGGCGTATCGTAGAACGCCTGGCTCATCGGCGTGATCACCATGCCGGGGCTGACGACGTTGCTGCGGATGCCTGCCGGTCCCCACTCGCTGGCGAGCTGGCGCGAGAGCATGATGACGCCGGCCTTGCTGACGCTGTAGGCGCCGCTCTGGCCCTGCGCATGGCTGCCGGCGATCGACGACACGTGAACGATGCTGCCGCGCCCGGTTTTGCGCATCTGCCGGCCGAAGCTTTGCGCGCAGAGGAAGTAGCCGGTGAGATTGACCGACAGCACCGCGTTCCATTCGGCCAGCGTGAGATTCTCAAGGCCGCCCGGCCGCAGCACGGCGGCGGTGTTGACGAGCACGCCGCATGGCCCGAGCGATTGCTCGACCGCCTCGGACACGCCGGCAACGCTCTCGGCATTCGCGGTGTCGCAGCGCCCGACGAAATGCCCGGCGCCGAACTGGCGCAGCTCACTGCGCGTGGTCTCAAGGCCGCGCTCATCGAGATCGATCGCGGCGACGCGGGCGCCGGCCTGCGCAAGGCTGAGCGCCGTGGCGCGGCCGATGCCGCCGCCGCCGCCCGTCACCACGCACACGCGGCCTGTCAGGCCGAGCCAATCGGGTGGATTTTGTCCGGTCATGATGGCGATGCTCCCTGCTGTGGTTTTTTCTATTTGCGAAATTTCCTCATGGCCGCGGCGGCAATATAGCCGCCGCGACCTGTTCGTAGTTCGTAGGATGGGTTGAGCTCTTGCGAAACCCATCAGTTGCCGATCGAGATGATGATGGGTTTCGCGAAGAGCTCAACCCATCCTACGGTTCACCCCGTAATTCCCGCGGCGACCTGGCCGCGCAGCCGCTCCAGGCTGTGCAGGGTGTTGGCGCAGGCTTCGGCGACTTCGATGCCCTTGATGACGAAATGCTTGCGGAAGAAATCGTGGTGCACGGCGCTTTCATGGAACTGCTGCGGCGTCAGCACCGCCGAGAAGATCGGCACTTCGGTCTTCAGCTGCACGTCCATCAACGCCTTGATCACGGTGTCGGCGACGAATTCGTGGCGGTAGATGCCGCCATCGACCACGAGGCCCGCCGCCACGATCGCGGTGTAGCGCCGCGTCTTGGCGAGCAACTGCGCATGCAGCGGGATCTCGAACGAGCCCGGCACCTCGAACAGGTCGACCTGCGCGCGCAAAATATGCCGCGCCTCGATCTCTTCGAGGAAGGCGATGCGGCATTCCTCGACCACGTCGCGGTGCCAGGACGCCTGCACGAAGGCGACCCGCTGCGGCTTGACGAAACGCGGATGCACCGGCGCCGGCGGGCGCTCGGGCGTGTCGGGAACGCTGGCGCGTTCGGGAACGCTGACTTGCGCTTCCTGGGGCTGGGCCAGCTGGGTTTGGGCTTCAGGCTCTTGCAACATCTGATTCATGGCTTTCCTCTTTCAGGACCAGAATCAGGGCACACGGAACGACGATTGACCCACGCAAACGCGCGGGCCGCCGCAACCGTTCTCTTTCATCCGGACTTTAACCGTCGGCTTCGGAATCACACCGAATCTGCTGACCCTTCTTCGGGAGAAGAAGGCGCTCGCGGGCTTGGGCTACGTCACCCTTACCGCCGGTGGGGATTTTCACCCCGCCCTGAGAACATCGGCCGCCCGGAATGGACGACCTGACAGCAAATATGACCAAAGGCCGCGGCATCGGCAAGCTCCATCAGCACCGGGAATCTGCATGATCCCCATGACGGCGGGACAGGGCAGCGGCGGGTTTGTCTTCACCTCTCCCGCTTGCGGGGTCGAGACGAGCGAAGCTCGCTCTTAGGTCGACGCGCGAAGCGCGGCGGGTGGGGGTCTATCCACTCGATCGACGGTCCGTCGCCAGCGCGCGCTCGATCGCGCGCCGGGTTTTTTCGCGCCCAACAAAAATCGGCGCGACCATCTGTGGAAACACCACGAGGTCCCGCATCGGCACGATCGGGATGCCCGCGCCTGCCGTGATGGCTACCGGATTTGTTGCCCCGGCCGGCATGAGCGGAGGCAGGCTCGACTCGATTCGCGCGGCGAGATGATTCCAGTCGGGCAAGCCCAACGTTCTGGCGACAAGTTCCAGGCTCTCGCTGTGGGTGAGAGAAACCGATTTGGCCTCGAGAGCCTCGCGCAACGAATGCGCCATAGCCTTGGCATCGCGAAAATCGCGCATGGGATACGTCCTCTGCATTGGCGAACAAGATGTGTCAGGCGCTTGCGTTTCTGACTCGTTCGCTCTCGCAAAGGAGGCCTCGAACGGCTCGATACGTTCACCGTACCCTCGAAGGGGCGCAAGCAGCGGGTCGTATCCACCTGTGGAAAAATATGCGCCTCTGCGGAAGCGGCTGTCAATTCGGGTTAAGAAAAAATTAACCATTGTGGCGGGCCGGTGCTCTTCCGGTGGCGGCCGACACCAATCCACAGAATCCGATTCCGATTTGTTCTCAAATCAATAATTACGACCACGAAGAGCTGTGGACGGCCTGCGCATTGGCTGTGGACGGACTCCGGGGTCGGTTGCGCAGATTCCGCAAATCACATCACTTGAGCCGGCAAGCCTCGGGACGATCAAGAACAAGGTCAGGAACGATCAGGGGATTGCAGTCGGCCGCGACGCATCAGCTCCCGCGCGCGCCGGTCCCCGTGTGCGTATCAACTCACGTGAAATGGCAAGGTCGAGACGGAATGTCCCTCCTCGAAGGCATTATCGATTCCCCGAACAACCCGCTCGCGGTTGTCGAGGACATCGCCAGCGATAACAACTGGGCGTATGAGCGTTCCGGCGAAGACGAGGTGACGATCGTCTCCAAGGGCGACTGGACCGACTATCAGCTCTCCTTTACCTGGATGGCCGAGATCGAGGCGCTGCATCTGGCCTGCGCCTTCGACATGAAGATTCCACCCGCGCGCCGGCCCGAGGTGCAGCGGCTGATATCCGCGATCAACGAGCAATTGTGGATCGGCCATTTCGACATCTGGACCCATACCGGCATGATCATGTACCGGCAGGCGCTGGTGCTGCCAAACGGGCTCACCGCCTCGACCGCGCAATGCGAAGCCATGCTGGTCGGCGCCATCCACGCCTGCGAACGCTATTACCCCGCGTTCCAGTTCGTGGTCTGGGCCGGCAAGACCGCCGCGGAAGCCATGAGCGCCGCGATGTTTGATACCGAGGGCGAGGCGTAGGCGCTTTAGCCCGAACCACCTCCACATATTCGGTGTCGTCCCGGGCTTGACCCGGGACCCATACGCCGTGACGTGAATGGCTAAAGCAAACTGCTTGTGGCCTGTCCTTCGCTTCACTAGAACCGCTGGTGGTTATGGGTCCCGGCTCCTGGTGCGCAATTGCGCACCGGGCCGGGACGACAGCGAATTCGTGGTGAGCACCTTGAGCACAACCAACGCACTCAAAAACGTCCACGGCACCATCGCGCTCGCGGGCGCGGGCAAGATGGGCGGCGCGATGCTGACCGGCTGGCTGGCGCAGGGGCTCGATCCCCAGCGCGTCGTGGTGATCGAGCCGCATCCCGCCGGCGAGATCAGCGCGCTGGCGGCGCAGGGCATCCGGCTGAACCCGACGCCGAAGGATGTCGGCGAGGTCGATACGCTGGTGGTGGCGGTGAAGCCGCAATCCTTCCGCGAAGCCGGTGCGGCGCTGAAGGCTTTCGTAGGATCGTCGACGCTGGTGGTCTCGATCATGGCGGGCACGACGATCGCCGTGCTTGAATCGATCGTCGGCGGCAGCGTGGTTCGCGCCATGCCGAACACGCCGGCCGCGATCGGCCGCGGCATTACGGTCGCGGTCGCGGCGAAGAAAGTCAGCGCGGCGCAACGCGGAATCGCGGACGCGCTGCTGCGCGCGACGGGCTCGGTCGAATGGGTCGACAAGGAAAGCCTGATGGACGCGGTGACGGCGGTGTCCGGTTCGGGGCCGGCTTACGTGTTCCTGCTCGCCGAAGAACTCGCGCGCGCCGGTGTCGCGGCCGGACTGCCGGAGGAACTGGCGACCAAGCTCGCGCGGGAAACCGTCGCCGGCTCCGGCGAGCTCCTGCACCGTTCGGACCTGTCGTCGGCAACCTTGCGCCAGAACGTCACCTCGCCCGGCGGCACCACCGCGGCAGCGCTCGAAGTGCTGATGGGTCCTGACGGAATGCAGAAGCTGATGACGCGCGCGGTGGCCGCGGCGACGCAGCGCTCGAAGGACCTGGCGAAATGAACTCTATTGTCATTGCCGGGCTTGACCCGGCAATCCATCCCCTTCGATCGACTCTTCCGAAGAGGGGATGGATGCGCGGGTCAAGCCCGCGCATGACGAGTTAGTGGCGAGTGCAGCTACTTCACGCCCAGCCGCTTGTTAAACATCTCGACATTGACGAGGCCGCGGGCGTGGCGGCCGTCGCCGATCTTGCGCTCGCCTTCAAAGGCCTCGACCTCGAAGCGGATCACGCGGCGTTCCACCGCGACCACTTTCGCCGTGGTCCGCACGGTCGCGCCGACCAGCGAAGCGCCGAGATGGCGGATATCGACCTCGGTGCCGACCGTGATCCAGCCCGGCTGAAGATGGTCCCGGACGGCGTCGCCCGATGCCATCTCCATCTCCAGGATCATCATCGGCGTCGCATAGACCATCGGCATATCAGGCACGAAATGCCCGACCGTGCGCTCCGGCGGCACCACCAGCGTGCGTTCAGCGCTCATGCCGATTTTTATGATTTCGCGTGCGTCCATGGGGCTGGTCCAAATCACTCGCCGTCGTCCCGGCCTTGAGCCGGGACCCATAACCACCAAACGTTGTTGTTGCTGAAGGTGTCAGCCACCTTGCTCCAACCGAGAGCACAACGCGGTATGGGTCCCGGCATTCGCCGGGACGACAGGCGCCCTACTTCTTCGCGGCAGCCGCGCGTTCCACAAACGTTTTGCCGCCCTTCATCTTGTGGGCGAGCGGGGCTTCGTTGATCTGGATCACGACCGCATCGGCATCGACGCCGAGGTTCTTGACCAGCGCCTGGGTGATGTCGCGCATCATGCCGGCCTTCTGCTCGTCGGTGCGGCCGGCGGCCATGCTCACGGTAATCTCGGGCATTTTTTTCTTTCTCCCTCTTTACTTCGTCATGGCCGGGCTTGTCCCGGGCCATCCACGATCCTTTGCATCAAACAAGACGTGGATATCAGGCACAAGGCCCGGCACCACGTCTGAAATGAATGGCTAGCCCCACTTCACGTCATGGCGCGCCAAGACTTCGCGCACGGCGTCGACGAGCTTGCTGGCATCGACCTCGTATTGGGCCTCGGACTGCTTCTTCAGATACTCCTCGCGGTCCTTGATCTCGGTCAGCCCCGCCCCGAGGATGAGGTCCTTGAGCTGAACCTTGCCGTTGGCCCGCTCGTCCGAGCCCTGGATGATCGCGCAAGGGCTGTTGCGGCGGTCGGCATATTTCATCTGCTGGCCGAGGCTGTGTTTCGGATTTCCGAGATATAGTTCCGCGCGGATACCAGCGTTGCGCAGCGTCGCGACCATTTTCTGGTAATCGGCGATTTCGCCGCCGAACACGGTGACGACAACAGGCCCGACAGCGGGCCTGGTGTCGACCTTGCCGATCAGTGTCAGCGCCGCCTGCAGCCGCGAGACGCCAATGGAGAAGCCAGTTGCAGGAACGGGTTCGCCGCGAAAGCGCGAGACCAGGCCATCGTAACGTCCGCCGCCGCCGACCGAGCCGAAACGCACCGGACGGCCCTTTTCGTCCCTAGTCTCCAGCAGCAGCTCAACTTCGTAGACTGCACCGGTGTAATATTCGAGACCGCGGACGACGGAAGGATCGATCCGGATGCGATCCGATGCGTAACCGGATGCTGTGACCAGTTTGGCAATCTCTTCCAATTCGCTGACGCCAGCCTGACCCACGTCGCTCTTGGCGAGATAAACATCGGCGGCGGCAATGGCCTCTTTCCAGTCGTCGCGTTTTTGCGTGACGGCCAAAACGATGTCGGCATCCGCGGCGCTTAACCCGGCTCCGTTTGTGAAGTCGCCCTTGCCTTCTTCGCCCCCATCCCATCGTCCGGGACCGAGCAGTTTGCGAACTTCGTCGGCGGAAAATTTGTCGAGCTTGTCGATAGCGCGCAGCACCGTGAGCCGGCGTCCGGCATTCTCCTCGCCGCCGAGACCGATCGCTTCCAACGCCCCGTCGAGCACCTTGCGGTTGTTGACCTTCACCACATAGCTGCCGCGCGGAATGCCGAGCGCTTCCATGGTGTCCGCCGCCATCATGCACATCTCGGCATCGGCGGCCGGCGTCGGCGCGCCGACGGTATCGGCGTCGAACTGCATGAACTGGCGGAAGCGACCCGGACCCGGCTTCTCGTTGCGAAACACCCACCCGAAACGATAGGAACGATAGGGCTTCGGCAGTGAGTCAAAATTCTCCGCGACATAGCGCGCCAGCGGCGCGGTCAAATCGTAGCGCAGCGAGATCCACTGCTCGTCATCGTCCTGGAACGAGAATACGCCCTCGTTCGGCCGGTCCTGGTCGGGCAGGAATTTGCCGAGCGCGTCGGTGAACTCCATCGCCGGGGTTTCCACCGGCTCAAACCCATAGCGCTCATAGACTTCGCGGATTTTCTCGACCATCTGCCGCGTCGCCGAGATCGCAGCGGGACCGCGATCCTCCAGCCCGCGCGGCAGGCGCGCCTTCAGCTTCTGGGGTTTTTTGGATTTGTCTACCATGGGCGGCGTTGCAACTTGTGTAGGGTGGGCAAAGCCGCTTCTGGCGCCGCGCTCACCGGGAAAAACAGGGTGGGCTCTTTGCTCGGCCCATCCCTCGCACTTAGCCCACCGGGCCGGTTTTGACCAGAACGTCCTGCCCGGCGTTTAAGGGGTTTCCATCCTGGCGCGCAGCGCATCGGCGTCGGCCTTCGACATCTTTTTCAGCATCGGCCGGATCGTCTCGCCGCCGACGATCTTGCCGTTCCGCAAGAACATCCAGTCCGAGATGTCGGCCTCCCTGAACTCGGCCAGGTCGCCGGCCCGCTTGCCGCGCAAATGGACGGGCGTGTTGGCGAAACTGCCCGAATAGCGGCCGTTTCCAATCTTCTTCACCTCGGCCATCCAGATATGTTCGCCGCTGTTGTTCGGATAGGGAAAACGCGCCTTGAGAGAGTGACCGGTCTCCGACGGTTTTGGCGCGTCGTAGGAAGCCCAGAATTTCGGCAGCGTAGAACGCGCCTGCGCGATCGCTGCAATGATCTCCGGGTCACCGTTGCGAAAGTCGATCACGGGGGAGCGGTCCTCGGCCCTGACACTCGTTGTAGGGGAGCCGAGAAGCGCAAGCGCCGCCGCGAAGGCAGCCGCCACGACGCATTTCGAGCATGTTGAGAGGGCTGAGCTCATTTTCATCATTCGACGAACCGCTATCCGCAAGTCCGGAGTTGGTCGCGCAAGGGGCGAAACAGTTCACGGCGGAAGGGCACACCCAAGAGCGAGAACGCGGCCGTTCTTCCCTTCTCCCCTTGTGGGAGAAGGTGGCGCGAAGCGCCGGATGAGGGGTTCTATCCGCATCTCCGAATCTTGCCGTGAGGAGAGAACCCCTCACCCGTCAGCCTTCGGCTGCCACCCTCTCCCACAAGGGAAGAGGGGAAGAGCGTCCTACGCCGCTGCCGCCTTGCCCTTCGGCTGCACTTCGACCGCAAAATCCGCCATCAGCTGTTCCGAAATCTGGCCGGGCGTGAACTTCCAGTCGGCGATCTCAGCCACGGGAGTGATTTCGGCGGCGGTGCCGGTGATGAAGCATTCCGTAAAGCTGGAGAGTTCGTCCGGCATGATGCGGCGCTCGATCACTTCGATGCCGCGGCGCCGCGCGAGATCGATCGCGGTGGCGCGGGTGATGCCGGCGAGGAAACAGTCTGCGATCGGGGTGTGGATCTTGCCGTCTCCGACGAAGAAGATGTTGGCGCCGGTGCATTCGGCGACCCGCCCCTGCCAGTCCAGCATCATGGCGTCGGCATAGCCGGCGCGCTCCGCCTTATGTTTTGAGATGGTGCAGATCATGTAGAGACCGGAGGCCTTCGCCATCGCCGGGATCGTCATCGGATCGGGCCGCCGGTATTCGGCAAGGCACATGCGGATGCCCTTCATCCTGGTGGCCGGATCGAAATAGCTCGGCCAGTCCCAGGCCGCGATCGCCAGATGAATGGTGTTCGATGACGCCGACACGCCCATCATCTCCGAACCGCGCCAGGCGATCGGGCGAAGATAAGCGTCCGGCAGCTTGTTGCTGTCGATCACGAGCTGCTTGGCGGCATCGATCTCGGCCACCGAATACGGAATCTCGAAATCGAGGATGTTGGCCGAGTTCTTCAGCCGCTCGGAATGTTCCGTGCTCTTGAACACCCTGCCGCCATAGGCACGCTCGCCCTCGAACACGCAGCTGGCGTAATGCAGCCCGTGGGTCAGCACATGCACATTGGCGTCGGCCCACGGCACAAGCTTGCCATCGTACCAGATCAAGCCATCGATCTTGTCGAAGGAAACTCCCATGGGCTTTCTCCTTTTATGGACGCAGTTCGTCAATCGCGCAGGCACACGGCTCCGCGGGGCGCGCACGCCCCGCGCTCACATTCAATGAAACGCTGCTTGTTGTTTCAGAGGCGGCGGAATTCCGCCGCCGGTTAGAGAACCTTTCGGATCCACTCGTGCGGATCTTCCGCGCGGCCGTACTGGATGTCGACCAGCTTCTTGCGCATCCCCATCGCGACCGGGCCGGCCGCGCCGCCGCTGATGAGGAAATCGCCGCTTGCCGAACATACCTTGCCGATCGGCGAGATCACCGCGGCCGTGCCACAGGCGAACGCTTCTTTCAGCTTTCCGCTGGCGGCGTCGCTGCGCCATTGGTCGATCGTGTAGAGCTCCTCGCGCACGCGGGTGCCGGAGTCCTTCGCCAGCGCAATGATCGAATCGCGGGTGATACCCGGCAGGATGGTGCCGAGCGGCGGCGTCAGCAGCGAGCCGTCGTCAAACACGAAGAACACGTTCATGCCGCCCAGTTCTTCGATGTAGCGGCGTTCGACCGCATCGAGGAACACCACCTGGTCGCAGCCGTGCTCGATCGCCTCGGCCTGCGCGCGCAGGCTGGCGGCGTAATTGCCGCCGCATTTGACCGCGCCGGTGCCGCCGATCGCGGCGCGCGTGTAGTTCTCCGACACCCAGATCGACACCGGCGCGGGGCCGCCCTTGAAATAGGAGCCGACCGGCGAGGCGATGACGGAAAAGATGTACTCGGATGAAGGCTTGACGCCGAGGAAGGTCTCGCTCGCGATCATGAAGGGCCGCAAATAGAGGCTGCCCTCGCCGCCGGGTATCCAGGCGCTGTCGATGCGGACGAGCTGCTCGACCGCTTCGATGAAGACGTCCTCAGGGATCGGCGCCATCGCCATGCGCTCGGCCGAATTCCTGAAGCGCCTCGCATTGGCGTCGGGGCGGAACAGGTTCACGCCGTTGTCGCGCTTGTAGGCCTTGAGGCCCTCGAAAATCTCCTGCGCGTAGTGCAGGACGGCGGCCGCCGGATCGAGCGGAAAATTGGCGCGGGATTCGACCCGCGCGTCATGCCAGCCCTTGGCCTGGTTGTAGCGGACGATCGCCATGTGGTCGGTGAAGACCCGGCCGAAGCCGGGGTCCACGAGCTTTGCCGCGCGGTCCTGCTCGGACGTCGGAGTAGGCGTTGGCCGGATTTCGAATTTCAAACTCATTGTCTTGCTTCCCGCCCTTGCTTCCTGCTGTCGAAACCGGTGCGTTTCCTGGCGCAGGCCTGTTTCGTCAAGCCTGCTTGCTTGATTGGTCCGAACTTCACCACCACCGGCCTTGCCGCTGGTTTCCATCGCTGGCAAGTCCCTTGAGGACACGCTTTTGCGGAATGCCGAAGTCCAGTATGTTTGTGCAAATGCCGCTCGACAATCGCACGGTAGTCCAATTCGCGGCCGTTGCCGCCATCGCTGGCTTACTCCGGCCGCCCCTTACGTTGCCAAGGCCGAAACGACTTAAAGTTTCGTCGTGGCTGGCAGTTTTGTAACATTGAACCCAAGATATGTCAACATGACTGACATAAATTTCTCAAGGCCTGCCGGTGACCCTGATTCGAGGGGGCCTGACGGCGTGTCGCCAACCCCGCGCGCGGGCGAATTGCGCTGGGATATCATCGAGCTCCTGTTCTTCGCCTATCGCGACTTCGTCGGCGATGCCGACCATGAGCTCGAGGCGTTCGGGTTCGGTCGCGCCCATCACCGGGTGATGCATTTCGTCCACCGCTACCCCGGCCTCAAGGTCGCCGACCTCCTGGACGTATTGCGCATCACCAAGCAGTCGCTGGGCCGTGTGCTCAAGCAATTGCTGGACGAAGGCTATATCGTGCAGAAGACCGGCAATAACGACCGCAGGCAGCGCCTTCTTTACGCTACGGCGAAGGGCGAGGCCCTGGTGGGCAAGCTCGCCGGGCTGCAGACCGATCGCATCAACCGCGCCATGCAGGATATCGATCCTGCCGGCCAGGAAACGGTGCGGCAGTTCCTGCGCGCGATGATCGATCGCGACGACCCGGACAAGGTGCTGGAGACGATCTTCGGCAGCGGAAAGAAGCCAAGGGAGTGACTGTGGCCCAAGGAACCCCAAACGGAACCCCAAACGGAATTCCAAACGCAACTGCCAACCCAACCATCGCCGCAGCCTCCGTGCGGACGCCGCGGCAAATGGCCGACGACGCCCCGCATCTGCTGCTGGTCGATGACGACCGCCGTATCCGCGACTTGCTGTCGCGCTTCCTGTCCGGCGAGGGCTATCGCGTCACGACCGCGGCGAGCGCCACCGACGCCCGCGCCAAGCTGCTCGGCCTGCATTTCGATCTCCTGATCCTCGACGTCATGATGCCCGGCGAAACCGGTTTCGATCTCGCCCGCTTCATCCGCACCTCCTCCTCGGTGCCGATCATCATGCTGACGGCGCGCCATGAGGCGGAAGCCCGCATCGAAGGGCTGCAGATCGGCGCCGACGATTATGTGGCCAAGCCGTTCGAGCCGCGCGAACTGGTCCTGCGGATCGGCAACATCCTCAAGCGCACCGCGACGCCACCGGTGGAGACGCTGGAGCAGATCGCGTTCGGGCCCTACGTCTATCATCTCGAACGCGGCGAGCTGCGCGAAGGCGAGGAGATCATCCACCTGACGGACCGCGAACGCGAGATGCTGCGCATCCTGAGCCTGAGCCCCGGCGAAACCGTGCCGCGCGCGGCGCTGACCGGCGGCGGCACCGTCAACGAGCGCGCCGTCGACGTGCAGATCAACCGGCTGCGCCGCAAGATCGAAAAAGATCCGGCCAATCCGTTGTTCCTGCAGGCGGTGCGCGGCATCGGCTATCGCCTGGTGGCGTCGCCGTGAGCCAAACGAACCAAGCGCGATGAGCACGCTCGACACCGGCCTCACGCTGATCCGCACCGCCGCCGGCCGGGTCTCCAAGGTCAATGGCTGGATGGGCAACGCCTTCAAGGGCTGGATGCCGACCGGCCTCTATGCCCGCGCGCTCTTGATCATGATCGTGCCGATGGTGGTGCTGCAGACCGTGGTCGCGTTCGTGTTCATGGAGCGGCACTGGAACACGGTGACGCGGCGCCTGTCGGCCGCGGTGGTGCAGGATATCGCCAGCCTGATCGACATCTACAAGTTCTTTCCGCAGGACAAGGACCGCGCGCAATTGCGCCTCGTCGGGCAGCGGCTGCAGCTGGTGGTCGATTTTCTCCCGGTCGGCGACATGCCGCCGCCGGGGCCGAAGCCGTTCTTCTCGCTGCTCGACCAGACCCTGTCGGCACAGATCGGCCGCCAGATCCGCCGCCCGTTCTGGATCGACACCGTCGGCAAATCCAACCTCGTCGAGATCCGCATCCAGCTCGATGACGCTGTCATGCGCATCTTTGCGCAAAGAAGTGCGGCCTACGCCTCCAATTCGGAGATCTTCATCTTCTGGATGCTGGGCACGTCCTCGATCCTGTTGATCGTCGCGGTGCTGTTCCTGCGCAACCAGATCAGGCCGATCCTGCGGCTGGCCGACGCCGCCGAAAGTTTCGGCAAGGGCCGCGAGGCGCCGAACTTCCGTCCCCGCGGCGCGCGGGAAGTGCGGCGCGCGGCGCAGGCGTTCCTGGAGATGAAGGCGCGCATCGAGCGCTCGATCGAGCAGCGCACCGCGATGCTCGCCGGCGTCAGCCACGATCTGCGCACCATCCTGACCCGCTTCAAGCTCGAGCTCGCGCTGATCGGCGACATTCCCGAGGTCGACGGCATGCGCAAGGACGTCGACGAAATGTCCGCGATGCTCGAGGCCTATCTCGCCTTTGCCCGCGGCGACAGCGGCGAGGTCGCGCAGCCGACCGACATGTCGATGGCGCTGGAGGAATTGCGCAGCGATGCCGAGCGCCACGGCCATACCGCCACGGTGGCTTTCCACGGCCTGCCGGTGGTGACCGTAAAACCGGCCTCGTTCAAGCGCTGCCTTGCCAACCTCGTCTCCAACGCCGCGCGGCACGCCAATGCGATTTCGATCACCGGCCATCGCGACCACCGCTATCTGACGGTCACGATCGACGACGACGGACCGGGCATTCCGGCCAACATGCGCGAGGAAGTGTTCAAGCCGTTCCTGCGGCTCGACGACGCCCGCAACCAGGACGAAGGCGGCACCGGCCTTGGGCTGGCGATCGCCCGCGACATCGCCCGTTCGCATGGCGGCGACATCACGCTCGGCGACAGTCCGATGGGGGGATTAAGGGCGGCGGTCAGGGTGCCGGTGTAGGGCACTTCTCCCGCACCACTTCTTGGATCGCTATCTCGTCATGGCCGGGCATAGCCGTCTGAAGGACGGCGTCGCTTCCGCTCGCCTGTGCCCGGCCATCCACGTCTTGGCGGCAAAGGAAGTCGTGGATGCCCGGGACAGGCCCGGGCATGACGGCATTGGTTAGGCGGGGAGATTCAAGCGAATTACTTCGGAGCCTGCTTCGGCAACAAACCCTTCAGCTTTTCCATGTCCTTGAGGTTTATCTTCATGCCGCCCGGCATGATGATGTCGCCGGGCTTTTGATCGGCCTTGCAGGCGCCGAGCCACTTCGCCTCGATCGTGGCCGTGGAATCGCGCGGCACGCCGGCCGGAGCGCCGGTGCTGTTCGATGTCGACTTCACGGTGTAGGCGGAGTTGAAGTCGCCGGTGATCTCGGCACGCGATTTGACCGACATGCCGCCGAAGCCGCAGACGGAATCGGTGACGTAGCCGGTCGCGGTCTTCTGGATATCGTTTTTCGAGCAGGCGTCCTTGGTCATCGGCGAGAACGAGGTGCTCATATCCTTGTCGGTGGTCGCGTCGGTGCACTGCTGCATCGTCATCTCGGGCACCGGCGAGCCGGTCTGCACCACCTTCATTTCCCACAGGCCGGCCTTGCGCACCGGCAGCTCGACGGCGCTGGCATGGCTCGCAGGCCACACCGCGAGCAGGCCAAGCACCAAACAAACGGAATCAAGCTGTCGCGCCATGCTCGCGCTCCCCTTATTCGTGGTTCAGGCGCTCAGGTCCCGCTCAGTAGAGCGTGCGCAGCGGCCGGGCGTCGGTCCCATAGGGCACCCAGCGGCAGGCAAAGGAGAGGTATCCGCCCTCATAGGGCTGCACCGCCAGGAACTTCACCACCTTGCCGTAACCGGCGCAGTGATCGACCGCGAGCTGGCGCGCATCCGCCTGTCTCGCCAGCGAATAGGCGACAATGCCGCCGGTATCATTGCCCTTGAACGGCGGCACCCAGTCGGCCTGCGCCGGCGCAGCCGCCAGCAACCCGCATATCGCAACCAGGCCCGCGGCCCCAATTCTCTGCATCGCCGACTCCATTTCGCTGGGGCCACCATAGAGTGCGCCGGCGGCCATGAAAAGAATGGGTTACGGCCAAACCCCGACTTGCCTGCAAGGTGTTGCCGCGCTGCACTTGACCTCGTCCGGGCTTCACGGCACGGTCCTGACGGTTGGATGACCGGCGGAATTTCCATGCGCACCCTCTTCACATCGTTGAAAACCCTCGGCCTGGCCGCGGCACTCGCCGTCCTGGCATTCGGCCAGTCGGCGCAGGCCGCCAATCCGCTGGAATTGAATTTCTGGCTGTCCGGTCCCCGCTATGACGGACGCGTTGCGCCGTGCGAATCGGCGCTGCCGACCATCATTTCGCAGTTCCGGGAGAAGGAAAGCACCTTCTGGAATTCGCCCCTGACCATCACCGCTTATGGCCGGATCCACGAAACCACGTTCCGGCCCTGGCAATCCGACAACATTCCGCGCCGCTATTGCACCGGCGACGTGATGCTGAGCGACGGCAAGGTGCGCAACGTGCACTATTCGATCCTCGAGGATGGCGGCTTTGCCGGCTTCGGCCAGGGTGTCGAATGGTGCGTCACCGGGCTGGACCGCAACTGGGCCTATAACCCCGGCTGCAAGGCCGCACGGCCTTAAGCTTACCCAAGCTTACCCTAAGTTTCCTGCCTGAGTTTTTCGATCGCGGTGGCCGGCGCCACCCGATTCGCGCCTAGCGCCATTTTTGTTCTTGAAATGTTCCGGCTCCCTGCTAGGCTCGGGTGATCGAGTACCGTCATGCTTTTGCGAGTTAAGGGAGCGTTTGATGTTTCCATCGGTCATTGTTTCGCGGCTGCTGATTTCCCTGGCACTTGTTTTGGTCACCGCGGGCCACGCCGCCGCGCAGGACCGCCGGCAGAACGCCCCTGGCGAGTTCGATTTCTACGTGCTGGCCCTGTCATGGTCGCCCTCCTTCTGCGAGGCCGCCTCCGAACGCGGCAATAGCGGCCGTTCTGCGCAGATCCAGTGCGAGCGCCCGTTTTCCTTCGTGGTTCACGGCCTGTGGCCGCAATACGAGCGCGGCTTTCCCGAATATTGCCAGCGGCCGTCGCCCCGTCTCGACCGCAACGTCATGTCGTCGATGCTCGACCTGATGCCGGCGCCCGGGCTGATCTTCAACGAATGGGACAAGCACGGCACCTGTTCCGGCCTTGGCGCGCGGGCCTATTTCGAGAACATCCGCAAAGCCCGCGCCGCGGTAAAGATCCCCGAGGAATTCCTGCAATTGTCGGAATCGAAGACGATCGCCCCCGAGGCGCTCGAGGCAGCCTTCATCAAGGTCAATCCCGGCCTGAGCAGCTCGGCGATTTCGGTCGTCTGCAGCAGCCGGCGGCTCAGCGAAGTCAGGGTCTGCATGAGCAAGGACCTGCAATTCCGCTCCTGCGAGGAAATCGACCGCCGCACCTGCCGCCGCGACGAGGTCGTGATGCCGCCGGTGCGCGGGAGTTAGAGGTCACTCTACCGTCATTGCGAGCGCAGCGAAGCAATCCATGGTCCCGCAAGAGGAAGAATGGATTGCTTCGTCGCTTCGCTCCTCGCAATGACGGTTACTTTCCTCGCCGCGATGTCGTAACCCCTTATCATGAACTACCGACACGCCTTTCATGCCGGCGGCTTTGCCGATGTCATCAAGCACATCGTGCTGGTGCGGATGCTGACCTATCTGCAGGAAAAGCCCGCCGCCTTTCGCGTCATCGACACCCATGCCGGCGCCGGGCGCTACGATCTGTCCGGCGACGAGGCCAGCCGCAGCGGCGAATGGCTGACCGGCATCGCACGGGTGATGCAGGCACGGTTCTCGGAAAATGCGTTGCCGCTGGTGGCGCCCTATCTCGACATCGTCAGGGCCTTCAACGCGCAAGCCGAGCTGAAAGCCTATCCCGGATCGCCCTTGATCGCGCGTGCGCTGCTGCGGCCGCAGGACCGCCTCACCGCGTGCGAGATCGAGCCGAAAGCCCACAAGCAATTGATCGATGCGCTGCGCCGCGACACCCAGGCCCGGGTGGTCGATCTCGACGGCTGGACGGCGTTGCCGGCCTTCGTGCCGCCGAACGAGCGGCGCGGCCTGGTGCTGATCGACCCGTCGTTCGAGCAAAAGGACGAGTTCGACAAGCTCGCCGACGGCTTTGCGGAGGCCTATGCGAAATGGCCGACCGGCAGCTATCTGTTGTGGTATCCGGTCAAGAGCCGGCGCATCACCGACGGCCTGGCGCGACATGTCGCCGCCGTGGCTGAGACCGGCAAGCCGGCCGGGAAATGTCTGCGGCTCGAATTCAGCGTCGCACCGCAGCAGGCCGGCGGTCCGCTCACCTCCGCCGGGCTTCTGATCGTCAACCCGCCGTGGACGCTGGCGGGCGAGCTGAAGACCATTTTACCCGAACTGGAAAAGCCGCTCGGCCAGGGCGGCGCCGGCCGGTTCAGGCTTGAGACGCCCAAACCTTGAAGGCTCGTCTTGAACGCAATCCTTGAAAGCAAGCCTTGAAAGCAAGCCTTTCGAGGTAAGCCTTCAAGGCAGGGCATTGGGCCGAAAAGTGCGATTGAGCCATAGTCAATTTGCGCGGAACCGTATTATGCTCGGCCGTTATGACTGGCTTTACGTTCCGCTTCCGCGAATGGTTGCGGCGGAGTGATCAAGGCCTAAAAAAATCCAGACTGATCGGTGCGTGACCCGATCAGTTCAGGTGGCCAAGCTTCCGGCAGCGAATGTCCGGTCGGCCGATACGCGAATTGCGCGTAGCGGCACAGCAATGCGGGGGAGGAGTTTTCCCGATGGCCATGACTGGTACAGTCAAGTTCTTCAATGGAGAACGCGGCTACGGCTTCATCAAGCCAGATGACGGCGGCCGCGACGTGTTCGTTCACATCACTGCCGTTGAGCGGGCCGGATTGAAGGATTTGACTGAAGGACAGCGCATTACATTCGAGGTTGAACCGGACAAGAAGGGCAAGGGCCCCAAGGCGGTCAACCTGGTGATTTCATCGTAGGCTGACGCGCGAGCTGAAGCTTCTCGGTGAAAGCGGACTGAAGTTTTGCCTGCACCAAATCCCGCTGAGCGCGAGGCGCGGCTCAGAACGTGGACGCGTGCATGATGTGGCCGCCGAGCGCCGGTGCGTTGCGTTCGCTCTCGGGGAAGAACCGCGCCGCGATCCTGTCAGGGCCGACATCATCGACATGCCGGAAGCCGGCCGCGCTCATGCGGGCGCAAAGCGATGCGGTATCAAAATAGCTCTGAAGGCTTTCGCCAACCGCGGCCACCCGCTCGGCAAGCGCTTGATGCGCCGCGCGGCCGGCCGGTGCGACCGAGCTTGCGGGATTGACATAGTCGAACACCACTTCAGCGCCGCCTTCGAGCTGCGCGATATAGCCGAGCGTCGAGAACATTGCCGTCTCGGTCAGATAGGGCACCACGCCGAGCCAGCTGAAGAAGCTGCGTTTGGCGGCGACAAAGCCTGCGGCGTCCAGCGCTTCGGCCAATGTCTGCCGTTCGAAATCGATCCCGACATAAGTCAGCGTGTCCGGCACGGCGATTGTCGCAGCGGCCAGCATGTCGCGCTTGCGTGCTTGCGTGGCGGGGAAATCGACCTCGAAAATCCGCAGGCCACCCGCGAGCGGCGTCCGGTAGGCCAGCGTATCGAGCCCTGCGCCGAGCACCACGAGCTGCGTCGCACCATTTTTCACCGCTTCCGTCAGCGCTTCTTCCGAGATGCGCGAGCGCGCGGCGATGAACCAGCGCAGCCGTGGCCCGGACGTGTGGGCCCGGGCATGGTCGAGCGAGACCTGGATATCGTCGCCGAGAATGCGTAACGCCAGCGGATCCCGAAGGATCGATGCGTTATCCAGCACCTGATGCGCCGCGCGCAAGCGGGCGGCGCCCAACGCGGTCAGACTTGGCTGCCCCGGCTGCATCGACGAGTTTTAGGCGTGCCGCCGCGCACTGTCCACGAGACAAAAAAATCCCGGCGGCTTGGCGCCGCCGGGAGGCTGCAACAGACGGTTTCTTTGCGTTTTCTTGATCTCAGAACCGATAGTTCACGCCGGCGCGGATCAGCCCGAAGCTGTAGCCGTTTGATGCTCCGGTGATGACAAAATTGGTGTTGGCGAGGTCGACATAGAGATATTCGACCTTGGCGCTCCAGTTCGGCGCAAAGCCCATTTCAGCGCCGACGCCCGCGGTCCAGCCCGCCGTGGTGTGGGATTCCGACAGGCCGAACGTGGTGGCGCGCAGTTCGCCGAAGGCGAGACCGCCAGTGCCGTAGAACATCACGTTGTTGAAGGCGTAGCCGACCCGGCCACGCAGCGTGCCGAACCAGGGGTTGGAGAACTTCCACGGCGCGAAAGTGTCCGCCGCGCCGCTCGCGTTGATATCGCCCTCGAGGCCGAACACCCACGGTCCGTTCTGAAAGTTGTAGCCGGCCTGCACGCCGCCTGCGAAGCCCGACGGCTTGGTCGGATTGTTGGCGACCGAACCCCAGGCATAGCCGAGATTGCCGCCGAGATAGGGACCGGCCCAGCTATAGGCATTGAGCGGCTGATTGACGGTATAGGGCGCGCGCGATCCGTAATTCATATCGGCCGCCTGCGCCGACATCGTCCAGGCTGCGGCGACAACCGCTAGCGTTCGCAAAACAAAGCTGCCCATCACTCAACTCCACTACGCAACAGCCGCACCCTTCCGGCCGAGGCCGGCTTGGTTACGGAATTCCACTTTTTTCCTGTAAGATTTATCGAGAGTTTTAAGTTAAAGGGTTGTTAAGCCCTCTTACCGCCCGATCATCAGTCTTAAGAATGTGTTACCCGGCATGGCCTCGGTCGCCGCCGGCACGCTGGCGATGCCGGCCAGCAGCGCTTAATTTAGGCCCATGGATCACGATTCTACCGACCATCCGAAAGCTCCGGGCAAGCCGCGGCGGGGTTCCCAGCCGGATTTGCTTTCAAAGGACCCTGCAAAGGACCCCGCGCAGGAGCTTGGCTCCGCCGATCTCGATCCGGCGACGTCCGCGGCCGAGGAGGAGGATGAGGCCCGCCTGCCGGAACCCGCGGAGGAGACCGCCGAGGACGCCATGGAGACCGTGGCCGAGGGCCCGCTCGCGGTCGGCCACGCCGCGATCGAAAATGCCGTGCGCCTGGCGCCGACCTCGCCCGGTGTCTACCGCATGCTCAACACCGGCCACGACGTGCTCTACGTCGGCAAGGCGAAGAACGTCCGCAAGCGGCTTGCCTCCTACGCCCGCGTCAACGCGCCGCTGCCGGCGCGGATCCTGCGCATGATTGCGGCCACCGTTGCGGTCGAGATCGTCTCGACCACGACGGAGACCGAGGCGCTGTTGCTCGAAGCCAATCTGATCAAGCAGCTGCGGCCGCGCTTCAACGTGCAGCTGCGCGACGACAAGTCATTTCCCTATATCCTGATCACCGGCGACCACTGGGCGCCGCAGATCCTCAAACATCGCGGTGCGCAGTCGCGGCCGGGACGGTATTTCGGGCCGTTCGCCAACGCCGGCGCAGTCAACCGCACCATCACGGCACTGCAGCGCGCGTTTTTGATCCGCTCCTGCACCGACGGCTTCTTCGAGAGCCGCACCCGGCCCTGCCTGCTCTATCAAATCCGCCGCTGCTCCGGACCCTGCACCCGCGAGATCGATTTCCCCGGCTATACCGAACTGGTGCGTGAGGCGGGCGACTTCCTGTCCGGCCGTAGCCATCTGGTCAAAAAAGAACTGGCCGGCGAGATGGAGAAGGCGTCCGCCGAACTCGAATTCGAGACTGCCGCACTCTACCGCGACCGCCTCGCCGCACTGTCGGCGATCCAGTCGCAGCAGGGCATCAATCCGCGCACCGTGGAAGAGGCCGACGTGTTCGCCATCCACCAGGAGGGCGGCTATTCCTGCGTCGAGGTGTTCTTCTTCCGCACCGGCCAGAACTGGGGCAACCGCGCCTATTTCCCGCGCGCCGAGAAATCCTTCACGCCGGAGGAAGTGCTGGCCTCGTTCCTGGCGCAATTCTACGACGACAAGCCGCCGCCGAAACTGATCCTGCTGTCGCACGAGATCGAGGAAAGCGCGCTGCTGGCGGATGCCCTCGCCGTCAAGGCCGGCTACAAGGTGGAAGTCTCGACGCCGAAGCGCGGCGAGAAAAAGGAATTGATCGCGCACGCGCTGACCAACGCGCGCGAGGCGCTCGGCCGCAAGCTCAGCGATACCGCGACCCAGGGCCGCCTGCTGCAGGGCATGGTCACGACGCTCGGGCTGCCGCATGCGCCCAAGCGCATCGAGGTCTACGACAACAGCCACATCCAGGGCACCAATGCGGTCGGCGCGATGATCGTGGCGGGACCCGACGGATTTATCAAAAACCAGTACCGCAAGTTCAACATCAAGTCGGAAGGCCTGACGCCCGGCGACGATTACGCGATGATGCGCGAGGTGCTGGAGCGTCGCTTCAAGCGGCTGTTGAAACCGCCGGAAGACGATACCGCCAAAGCAAAAGCCGCGATCAAGGCCGACGACGATTCGTTTCCGCAATGGCCGGATCTGGTCATTATCGACGGCGGCCGCGGCCAGCTCAACGCGGCAAGGCAGATCTTCGAGAGCCTCGGACTGGCGCAGGTCACGTTGCTGGCCGTGGCCAAGGGGCCGGACCGCGATGCCGGCCGGGAAACGCTGTTCATGCCGGACCGCGAGGCGATCAAGCTCGAACCGCGCGACCCCGTGCTGTATTTCATCCAGCGGCTGCGCGACGAGGCGCATCGTTTCGTGATCGGATCGCACCGCAAACTGCGCAAAAAGGATATCCGCGAAGCGGGTTTGCAGGAGATTCCGGGCATCGGCCCGTCACGCAAACGTGCCTTGCTGCATCACTTTGGAACGCTGAAGGAAATCGAGCGGGCCTCGATCACCGACCTTGGCAAGGTTCCAGGGGTCAGCGCCGAAAGCGCCCGCAAGATTTTCGAGTTTTTCCATGCGCAACCGGGTTAAAGGGAGCCGATTCACATGACGTTCACCTGGACGTTTCATTTGGCCGTCGCCTGCGACAGATCATCTGGGGCCTGCACGGTTGACCTTCACGCCTGAGCGGTATTGGTAAGACGGATGAACATCGCGACCACCAAGGGCCAGTCCAAGAGCCTGTCCCTCCCGAATATCCTGACCTATGCCCGCATCGCCGCCATCCCGGTGGTGGTCGGCTGCGTTTATGCCCAATCCATCATGGACGGCCCGCTGTGGCTGCGCTGGGTGGCGCTGGCGCTCTTTATCGCCGCCGCCGTGACCGACGTTCTCGATGGCTATTATGCACGGATGTGGGACCAGCAATCCGCCTTCGGCCGCATGCTCGACCCGATCGCCGATAAATTGCTGGTCGCGTCCTGCCTGTTGATGCTGGCCGCCGACAACAGCATCCATGGCTGGACGCTGTGGGCCGCCATCGTGATCCTGTGCCGCGAAATCCTGGTCTCGGGCTTGCGGGAGTATCTCGCGGCGCTCCGGGTCAGCGTCCCCGTGACCAAGCTCGCGAAATGGAAGACCACCGTGCAGCTGGTCGCGATAGGCTTTCTGATCGCCGGCGAAGCGGGTGAACAGATTTTCCCCCCGACCACCATGATCGGGATCGCCCTGCTGTGGACATCGGCGATTGTCACGATCTACACCGGCTGGGACTATTTCCGCGCCGGCATCCACCACCTCATCAAGGAGGATGAGGGATGAAGGTCAAATATTTCGCCTGGGTGCGCGAACGGATCGGCATTTCGGAAGAAATGGTCGAGCCGCCGGCCGCCGTGCGTACGGTGGACGATTTGATCGGCTGGCTCTCCCAGCGCGGCGAGACCTATGCCTACGCGTTCGAGAAGCCGAAGGTGATCCGCGCCGCGATCGACCATACCCATGTCAAGCCCGATGCGATGATATCAGGCGCCCGCGAGATCGCGTTCTTTCCGCCGATGACCGGCGGTTGATCTCTACAATGACCGCGACCATCCGCATCCAGCAAGCCGATTTCGACATCGCGCAGGAGATTGCGGCGCTGACCAAGGGCCGCAACGATGTCGGCGCGGTCGTGACCTTCAGCGGCATCTGCCGCGGCAGCGAGAATGGCGAACCGATCGCGGCACTGACGCTCGAGCACTATCCCGGCATGGCGGAGGCCGAAATCAAGCGGCACACCGACGAAGCGATGTCACGCTGGCCGTTGACCGGCCTCACCGTGGTGCATCGCGTCGGGCGCATCGCGCCGGGCGAGAACATCGTGCTGGTGCTGGCGGCGTCGGCGCACCGCCAGGCGGCGTTTCAGGCGGCGGAGTTCCTGATGGATTATCTGAAGGCCAATGCGCCGTTCTGGAAGCGCGAGGAAAGCGCGAAAGGAACCAGCTGGATCGAGGCGCGCGGCCATGACGACGACGCCGCGGCGCGCTGGACCAAACCCTGATGGCCAAACAGAGCAAGGCGCCCGTCAAACGCGGTCTGCCGAAATACACCAAGCCGAGATTTCCAAAAGTCCGCGCCGGCGAATTACTGACGCTCCTGGATTTCGTTCGCTTTGCGGCAAGCCGCTTCATCGAAGCCGACCTGGTATTCGCGCACGGCACCACCGATCCGGTCGCCGAGGCCGCGTTCCTGGTCTGCGAATCGCTGCACCTTCACCCCGACCAGTTCGAGGCATTTGCCACCGCCCGGGTCACGGCGGCCGAAGGCAAGGCGATCCTCGCCCTGATCGAGCGCCGCGTCACCACGCGGACACCGACCGCCTACCTCGTCAACAAGATCTACATGCGCGGCCTGCCGTTCTATGTCGACGAGCGCACCATCGTGCCACGCTCTTTCATCGGCGAACTGCTCGACTCGCATTTTGGCCAGGAAAACGAAGGTGACGACGTGACCGGCGGTTCGCTGATCCCGGACCCGACGGCGGTGGAAAATGTGCTCGACCTCTGCACCGGCTCGGGCTGCCTTGCCATCCTGGCGAGCCGGAGTTTCCCCAACGCCGAAATCGACGCGGTGGATATTTCCAAGGATGCGCTCGATGTCGCCGCGCACAATGTTGCCGATTACGGGCTGCAAGATCGCCTGACGCTGCACCGCGGCGACCTGTTCAAGCCGCTGGGCGACAAGCGCTACGACCTCATCATTTCAAACCCGCCCTATGTCGATGCGCAAGGCATGGCCGCCCTGCCGCGCGAATGCCGCGCCGAACCGAAACTCGCCTTCGACGGCGGCGCTGACGGGCTCGACATCGTCAGGCGGATCCTCGACGAGGCCAAACAGCATCTGACGCCGGATGGCGGGCTGCTCTGCGAGATCGGCCGCTGCCGGCCCGCGCTTGAAGCGGCCTATCCGCAACTACCGCTGATGTGGCTCGACACCGAGGATTCGGAAGCCGAAGTATTTTATATCACGGCCGACGATCTGTAGCGCGTTTTGGCGCTTGAACCGCCGGATTGCGCGGAAATATCACGCACCATTGGCGTTCCCGACGCAGCGCGAAACTGGTAGTTTGGCGGTAATTCCACGCCGCAATACCAGAGAGGCCTGCCATGCTGGACAAGAGCCCCACCAAGGTCAACGTTCCGAACGACCTCGCCGCGCACTGGATGCCGTTCACCGCAAACCGCGCCTTCAAGAAGAACCCGCGGCTGCTCGCCGCCGCCAAGGACATGCATTACTTCACCGTCGACGGCCGCAACATCATCGACGGTGCTGCCGGCATGTGGTGCTGCAATGCCGGCCACGGCCGCAGCCAGATTTCAGAGGCGATCGGCAAGCAGGCCGCCGACCTCGATTACGCGCCGCCGTTCCAGTTCGGCATCCCACAGGCCTTCGAACTCGCAAGCCGCCTCGCCGATCTTGCGCCTGCCGGCCTTGACCATGTGTTCTTCTGCAACTCCGGCTCGGAAGCGGCCGACACCGCACTCAAGATTGCGCTGGCCTATCAGCAGATCAGCGGCCAGGGCGGCCGCAACAGGCTGATCGGCCGCGAGCGCGGCTATCACGGCGTCGGCTTCGGCGGCACGTCCGTCGGCGGCATTGTCGGCAACCGCAAGATCTACGGCTCCTTGCTGACCGGTGTCGATCATATTTCCCATACCTACGACCGCGAGAAGCAGGCCTTCAGCAAGGGCGAGCCGGAATATGGCGCGCATTTCGCCGACGATGTGGAGCGGCTGGTCAATCTGCACGGCGCCAACACGATTGCCGCCGTCATGGTCGAGCCGATGGCGGGATCGACCGGGGTGCTGCCGGCGCCGAAGGGCTATCTCAAGCGCTTGCGCGAGATCACCCAGAAGCACGGCATCCTCCTGATCTTCGACGAGGTCATCACCGGCTTTGGCCGGCTCGGCTTTGCCTTTGCCGCCGAACGCTATGGCGTGGTGCCTGACATGCTGACCTTCGCCAAGGGCGTCACCAATGGTGCGGCGCCGATGGGTGGCGTGCTGGTGCGCGACACCATCCACGACGCCTTCATGAGCGGCCCGGAACATGCCGTGGAACTGACCCATGGCTATACCTATTCGGCCCATCCGCTGGCTTGCGCCGCGGCGCTTGCCACGCTCGACATCTACCGCGACGAAAAACTGTTCGAGCGGGCGGGCAAGCTCGAACCGAAGTTCGCCGAAGCGGTCATGTCGCTGCGGAAGGAACCCGGCGTGGTGGATATCCGCACCGTCGGCCTCACTGCCGGCATCGACCTCGCGCCGCGTCCGGATCTGCCCGGCAAGCGCGGCTTTGACGGGCTCAACAGCGCCTTCCACGACAACGATTTGATGATACGGGTCGCCGGCGATACTTTGGTGCTGACCCCGCCCTTGATCATCAGCGAGGACCAGATCGGCGAAGTCATCGACAAGGTCGCCAAGGTGATCCGCGCGACGGCGTAAGGGGCCTACTCTCGTGTCCCGGCCTTGAGCCGGGACCCATCTCTCCACATCCGATCTGCAACACGGGTCCCGGCTCAAGGCCGGGACACGCGCGCTGTCGGAACATTCGAAACCAACTCGCGTTCACTCCCGGCGGAGACAATCATGCCTCTGCCGACGGAGGAAAGCTGACATGCCCGGGCCTTCGAGCGGCTTGTTGCGCGCCGGCATTGCGCTGAAGCTCAACCAGGTCAAGCGCGCGACGCAATCCTATCTGCGCGACCGGACCAACCAGGCCACCGGCACCGTTTCTTCCTACGCCATCGCCGCCGGTCTCTTCGCGGCCGCCGGTATTTTTCTGATCGCCGCGCTCCTCGTCGGCGCAGCAGCGCTGTTTCGCTGGGTTGAAATCAACTACGGACAGTTTTGGGCGTTCGGCGCCATCGGCGGCCTGCTCGCGGTCATCGCCGGCATCTGCGCCGCGGTAGCCGTCATCAAACTCAAGCGCCCTCCGCCGCAGTTCCCGTCGCTCGCCAGCCGCTTGCGGGTGGCGATCAAGGCCAGCCCCGTGAAGCCCGATCAGATCGAGGCCGTCCGGGATACCGCCGCGGCGATCCTGCAAGCCCCCGCGGCGCCGGTTGGACATCGGAGCCGGCGAAGCCGGCCGGGGCACGGCAATAGAAACGCGAATATCGGCTTGATCCTGATGGCAAGCTTGTTGGGCTACGCGGCGGTGCGGCGGCGGCAACAGGCACGACACGCGGGGATCTGATGTCCCGCGCCCGCTCCGACCATACGGACAATCTGATCCTGATTGCGGCCACCACCCTCGTGATCCTGACCGCGCAGCGCTATTTCCAGACGTCTGCGCCTGAACACGCCAATCCCGCGACCGATCCGGCGGTCACCAAAGGCAACGACTTTACCCCCGAGCTTTCCCAACGCGGCCGCGGGCGGCGCGCGCGCAGCCCGTTCAGCATTCCCTGGGCGGGCTGGAAAGACATTCTGTGGCGCACCTATCAGCAGGCCAATGACGACCGCCTGCTCGCCACGGCCGCAGGCGTGGTCTTCTTCGGCCTGCTCGCGGTGTTCCCAGCCGTGACGGCGCTGGTTTCTTCCTATGGCCTGTTCGCCGATCCCTCGACCATCGGCGCCAACCTGCAGACGCTGGCGCTGATGCTGCCGGAAGGCTCGTTCCAGATCGTGCAGGACCAGATTGCGCGTGTGCTCGACAAGGGCAGCACTGCGCTCGGCGGAGCCTTCCTGTTCGGCCTCGCCCTTGCAATCTGGAGTGCCAACGCGGGGGTCAAAGCCGTGATCGACGCCCTCAACGCGGTCGATGGAGAACGGGAGAAGCGCAGCTTCATCAGGTTGAACCTGATCTCGCTGGCGTTCACGATCGGCGGGATCGCGGCGCTGTTGTTGATGGTCGGCGCTGTGGTGGCGTTTCCTTTGGCGCTCAATCATCTGGGCCTGCCTCCGGACATCCTGTTCATCGTGAGCCTGGCGCGTTGGCCGTTCTTGTTCGCGGTGCTGCTGGCGGCGCTCGGCGTTCTCTACCGGTTCGGACCGAGCCGGCGCCCGGCGCAGTGGAAATGGCTCAGTGTCGGCACGCTGCTCGCCGCCCTGCTGTGGATCGCCGGCTCCGCGGCGCTGTCCTGGTATCTGTCGAACTTCGGCAATTACAATGCGACCTACGGTTCGCTCGGCGCCGCCATCGGCCTGATGATGTGGATGTGGATGTCGGCCATCATCGTGCTGTTCGGCGCGGAACTGAATTCGGAAATCGAGCACCAGACCGCGGTCGATACCACCGCCGGCCACCCAAAGCCGATGGGTAGCCGCGGCGCCACCATGGCCGATACGCTGGGACCGGCTGTTCCAGCCTCCTGAAAGAACACTAGACCCGCGAATCAACATTGATGCTAAGGTCGTTGCGCTTGGGGGAGCGCAAACTGGACGATGCCTGACGACACCAGCGTTTTCCCGGGCGGGGGTAGTTCGGACCTGAAGGCGTAGCGCGCGACATGATTCGCATTTCGACGATTTTTATTGCCATCTGCATGGTGCTGGTCGCAGCCTCGCTTGGCCTCGTCCTGCATGCGGTCGCCGGTATCAGCGGAACCGAATCCGCGATCGTGGCGCTGACGGCGCTGACCTTCCTGATCCTCTACAACGCAGTTTCGATGCGGCTGCGCGATCGCTCCGATGTCGGCAGCCAGATCGCGGACCTGTCCCGCGGCACCGCCGACCTCGCCCGCCAGGTCGCCGAATTCGGCCGCCGGCTCGCGGCCGTCGAGGGCCGCGTGGTGTCGGCGAATTCCGCCAGCAGCGACCGCATCCAGGCCGTGGTCGGCGAGATCAACGAACTCGGCGTGCTGGTCAAGCAGCTCGCGGTCTCCGTCGCCAGCCATGAGGATTTGATTGCCTCGGGCGCCGCTGCCGCGCCACCGGCACCGGCACCGGCACCGATCGTGGCTGCGCCTGTCGCCGGGCCGCAAATCTCACCACCATTGTCCATCGAATCCGCAGCGCCGCCCGTCATCGCCAGGCCGGCACCCGTCGCGCCGGCCGAAGCCGCCGCGCGCAGCCAGCCGCAGCTTCTCGCCGCGGTGAAGAACGCCATCGAGGAGAACCGGCTCGACATCTATCTGCAGCCGATGGTGACGCTGCCGCAGCGCAAGGTGCGCTTCTACGAGGCGGTGACGCGGCTGCGCGACGACAACGACCAGATTCTTGCCGCCGACGATTTCATCGCCACCGCCGAAGCCGGCGGCCTGATGGGGCGCATCGACCACATGGTGATGTTGCGCTGTGTGCAGGTGCTGCGCCGCCTGATGGTGCGCAACAAGGATGTCGGCGTGTTCTGCAACGTCTCCGCGGCGACGCTGGCCAATCCCACCACCTTCGCGCAATGCCTCGACTTCCTCGAAGCCAATCGCGCGCTGGCGCCGTCCTTCGTGCTCGAGTTCAAGCAGGCCACGTTCCGCAACCTCGGCCCGACCGAGAGCGAGCATCTCGCGGCGCTGTCGCAGCGCGGCTACCGTTTCTCGATCGACCATGTCAGCGACCTCCGGGTCGAGCCGCGGGAACTCGCCGACCGCGGCGTCCGCTTCATCAAGGTTCCAGCGGCGCTGCTGCTCGATCCCAGGCAGAGCTCGACGTCGGACATTCACCCCTCTGACCTGTCGGATCTGCTCGGCCGCTTCGGCATCGACCTGATTGCCGAAAAGATCGAGGGCGAGCGCGCGGTGGTCGATCTCTTGGATTTCGACGTGCGGTTCGGCCAAGGCTTCCTGTTCGCGCCGCCCCGGCCGTTGCGGCCCGAGGGGGCATCTGCTACCGGCGGGACGACTTCGAACAGCACCAATGGTTCCAATGGCCCAAGCCCGCCTGCAAGCCCCCCTGCTCCCGTCGCCAGCCCGGCGATCGAACCTTCGACGCGGGCGACCGGCAATGCCGCGCTGGCCCGCCGCGCCGCCGGACCGGGCTAACCGGCGCCCGATGTCATGACCGCACTCCGGTTCGTCGAAAAACTGAGCGACCTCGTCGATGGCGTGGAAGTCATCCTGTCCGATATCTGGGGCGTGGTGCACGACGGGCTCGAGGCATTTCCCGAGGCCTGCGCGGCGCTGCATACCTTTCGCCAGCGCGGCGGCACCGTCATCCTCATCACCAACGCGCCGCGGCCCGCTGATTCGGTGCAGCGGCAGTTGCGCAAGCTCGGCGTTGCCGACGAGATCTATGACGCGATCGTCTCTTCCGGCGATCTGACCCGGCACTTTGTCGCCGACCATCCGGGGCAGAAAGTTTTCTGGCTCGGTCCGGAGCGCGACAATTCGATCTACCGCGGCCTTGATCCGGTGATGGCTCCGCTCGAACAGGCTGATTACATCGTCTGCACCGGACCGTTCGACGACGAAACCGAATCGGCTGAAGATTATCGCGCGATGATGCTGCAGGCGCGCGAGCGCAAGCTGCCAATGATCTGCGCCAACCCTGACATCGTCGTCGAACGCGGCGACCGGCTGATCTATTGCGCGGGCGCGATCGCCGAGCTCTATCGCGAACTCGGCGGCGAGGTGATCTTCTACGGCAAGCCGCACCGGCCGATCTATGAACGCGCGATGGCGCTCGCCGCCGAGCACCGCGGCCATGCCGCCCCGCTCGACCGGGTGCTGGCGATCGGCGATTCCGTCCGCACCGACCTCACCGGGGCATTGGGTTTCGGCATCGACTGCCTGTTCGTGACCCGCGGCATCCATTCCGAGGAATTCGAAGGCATCGACCAGCTCGACCCGGCCTCGGTCAGGGAATTGTTCGGCCATCCGCCAAAGGCGCTGATGCGGGAACTGAAGTGGTAGTGGCGGCACGCGCCTCTGCTCCCTCGCCCCGCTCTTGCGGGGAGAGGGTTGGGGTGAGGGGCTCTCTCGGCGAATTCTGAAGATGTGGTGAGAGCGGTACCCCCTCACCCGGCGCTACGCGCCGACCTCTCCCCGCAAGCGGGGCGAGGTTAAGAAAGAAGCTAGAGCAACTTTACGCCGTCGCCATGTCCGGGAAGACCGCCTCGATCTTGGTCTTCAGCGTCGCCGCGTTGAACGGCTTGACGATGTAATTGTTCACGCCGGCCTTCTTGGCCGCGATCACGTTCTCGGTTTTGGATTCCGCTGTGATCATGATGAAGGGCGTGGTGGCCAAATTGGGATCGGCACGGACTTCCTTGAGCAGGTCGTAGCCGGTCATCGGCTCCATGTTCCAGTCGGAAATCACGAGCCCGTATTTCTTGCCGCGCATCTTGTTCAGCGCTTCCGAACCGTCGCTGGCATCGTCGATATTCTCAAAGCCGAGCTGCTTCAAAAGATTTCGGATGATCCGGATCATGGTGTTGTAGTCATCGACCACCAGAACCGACATCGACAAATCAACCGCCATCTCTTCCCCCACTAACGCTTACGCCACTAAATATCGGCAGGCCTGCGCGACCCGCAGTCCTCGCCCCACCCCTAGCATCAAGGCGTTAAACAGCGCGTTAATCGGGCGCGGCTGGATTGCCTCGGTTTTGAACCAAAGCCGTCCGGCTTGACTTCGCCCGCGCGCCCACGTCACGGTCCGGCCGCGCGCATCGCGACCCAAGGTCTTTTTGAATCCGCAAGAATCCTGCAAGAATCCGTCACATGACAACTGGTTTTACCGTTATTCGAGACACCACCCCCGCCGCCGACATCCCCAAAGGGGCGGTGGTCGCCATGGGCAATTTCGACGGCGTCCATCTCGGTCACCGCGCCGTGATTGCGGCTGCGCTGAACATGGGGCACGCCCACGGCAAACCCGCTTTTGCGGTGACCTTCGAGCCGCATCCGCGCAGCTTCTTCAGCCCGAACAGCCCGCAATTCCGTCTCACGGACGAGACCAACAAGCTGCGGCTCCTGGCCGCCACCGGGCTCGCCGGCGCCGTGGTGATGACCTTCGACAAGGGCCGCGCCGGAACGTCGGCGCAAGATTTCATTCACCATGACCTGATCGGCCGGCTCGGCATCAGCGGCATCGCGGTCGGCTACGACTTCCATTTCGGCAAGGGCCGGGTCGGCTCGCCGAGCCTCCTGGTCAGCGAGGCGCCGCGGCTCGGGATCGAGGTCGACGTCCAGGCCCATGTCGACATCGCCGAGCGGCCGGTGTCCTCCAGCGCCATCCGCATGGCGCTGGCGGAGGGCCAGATCGACGACGCCACCGCGATGCTGG
The DNA here is from genome assembly GCF_018130105.1 of Bradyrhizobium sp. AUGA SZCCT0160. NCBI lineage: Bacteria > Pseudomonadati > Pseudomonadota > Alphaproteobacteria > Hyphomicrobiales > Nitrobacteraceae > Bradyrhizobium > Bradyrhizobium sp. AUGA SZCCT0160. The sequence continues at coordinate 18,548 of NZ_JAFCMD010000030.1, read as the reverse complement.
GCGGACCGTGGTTTGCGACCGGCGAGGTGATCCATGGCGAGAAGCGCGGCCGCGACCTCGGCTATCCCACCGCCAACATCCGGCTCGACAAGAACTGCGCGCTCAAGCACGGCATCTATGCGGTGCGGGTCGGCCGCGGAGCCGAGCGGCTCAACGGCGTGGCGAGCTATGGCCGCCGTCCGACCTTCGACAACGGCGCACCGCTGCTGGAAGTGTTCCTGTTCGACTTCAAAGGCGATCTCTATGGCTCGGTGCTCGACGTCGCCTTCATCGCCTTCATCCGCGATGAACTTAAATTCGACGGCATCGAGGCGTTGATCCGCCAGATGGACGACGACAGCGTCCGGGCCCGGGCAGCGCTCGCAGCCGCGCCCGATGCGTTTCCGAAGCTTGGAGTGATCGATTGAGCAGAAGCGAAAAGCAAAAGATGCTCGCCGGCGAACTGTATCGCCCCGACGCCGAACTCGGCGCCGAACAGGCCGTCAACAAGGCCTGGCTGGCGCGCTACAATGCAGCGCTGGCGCAGCCGGTCTCGGAACGGCACGCGTTGCTCTGCGAACGCCTCGGCCATGTCGGCAAGGACGCCGTGATCCGGCCGCCGTTCTTTTGCGACTACGGCTACAACATCCGCCTCGGCGACGGCGTGTTCATGAACTTCAACTGCGTCATCCTCGATGTCGTCGAGGTCTCGATCGGCGACCGCACCCAGATCGGGCCCGCGGTGCAGATTTACGCGGCCGACCATCCCCGCGACGCCAGGACCCGGCGCGAAGGCCTCGAATTCGGACGCCCGGTGCGGATCGGCAGCGACGTCTGGATCGGCGGCGGTGCCATCATCCTGCCCGGCGTCACCATCGGCGACGGTGCGGTGATCGGCGCCGGCAGCGTGGTCACGCGCGACGTCGGCGCTGAGGTGACCGTCACGGGAAACCCGGCAAGGCCGAAACGGTCGTCCTGAGATGCGGGGCCCGGCGGGCCTTTGCGATTTCCGCTTCCGGCTGCTATGGAAAGCCCATGTTTGCGCGGCGCACCATCCCCATTAGCGGCCCGGCTTCCGCCTGAGCTTTGGCTCGGCGCAAGACCGGGATTTCCCCGTTTACCCCGCGAATGACCAGCGTATCTCGCGCCCTTTGAGCCAAACCAGAGCATTCATGTCCGAAAAACCGCAAAAGTCCGAAAAGTCCGAAGGACCAGACTATTCCAAGACCCTGTTCCTGCCGCTGACGGAATTCCCGATGCGCGCCGGCCTGCCCAAGCTCGAGCCTGAGATCCTCAACCACTGGAACAAGATCGGTCTCTACGAGAAGCTGCGCGAGGCGGCCGAGGGGCGACCGAAATTCGTGCTGCATGACGGCCCGCCCTATGCCAACGGCAACATCCATATCGGGCACGCGCTGAACAAGATCCTCAAGGACGTCGTGACCAAGAGCCAGCAGATGCTCGGCTTCGACTCCAACTATGTGCCGGGCTGGGACTGTCACGGCCTGCCGATCGAATGGAAGATCGAGGAAGAGAACTACCGCTCCAAGGGCAAGCCGAAGCCCGACTTCCGCGACTCCACGGCGATGGTGGCGTTCCGCAAGGAATGCCGCGCCTATGCCACGCATTGGCTCAACGTGCAGCGCGAGGAATTCAAGCGGCTCGGCATCATCGGCGACTGGGATCATCCCTACGCCACCATGAGCTATCCCGCCGAAGCCCAGATCGCGCGCGAACTGATGAAGTTCGCCGCCAACGGCACGCTGTATCGCGGCTCCAAGCCCGTGATGTGGAGCGTGGTGGAAAAGACCGCGCTCGCCGAGGCCGAGGTCGAATATGAGGACTACACCTCGGATACGGTGTGGGTGAAATTTCCGGTGACCTCGCCGGCGCATGGGGCGCTGGCCAATGCATCCGTAGTGATCTGGACCACGACGCCATGGACGCTGCCCGGCAACCGCGCCATCAGCTTCTCGCCCAAGATCGCCTACGGTCTGTTTGAGGTCACCGATGCGCCGGCGGACAATTGGGCCAAGAACGGCGACCTCCTGATCCTCGCCGACGCGCTGGCCGAGAGCGTGTTCAAGCAGGCGCGCGTCACCGCCTACAAGAAGGTTCGCGAGCTGCCGGCCGACACGCTCGACGCGGTGGAATGCGCCCATCCGCTAAAAGGCTTCAGCGGCGGATACGAGTTCACCGTACCGCTGCTGCCCGGTGACCACGTCACCGACGATGCCGGCACCGGCTTCGTCCATACCGCGCCCGGCCACGGCCGCGAAGACTTCGACGCCTGGATGGCGAATGGGCGCGAACTCGACAGCCGCGGCATCAATACCGCGATCCCCTATACCGTCGACGAGAACGGCGCCTTCACCGACCACGCCCCGGGCTTTGTCGGCAAGCGCGTGATCAACGACAAGGGCGAAAAGGGCGACGCCAACGAGGCCGTGATCAAGGTTCTGGTCGAAGGCGGCAAGCTCTTGGCGCGCGGCCGCCTCAAACATCAGTATCCGCATTCCTGGCGCTCGAAGAAGCCGGTGATCTTCCGCAATACGCCGCAATGGTTCATCGCGATGGACAAGGACATCGCCGACAACGGCAAGGCCAAGCCCGGCGACACGCTGCGCGCCCGCGCGCTGCATGCGATCTCGGTGACGCAATGGGTGCCGCCGGCCGGGCAAAACCGCATCAACGGCATGATCGCCGGCCGCCCCGACTGGGTGATCTCGCGCCAGCGCGCCTGGGGCGTTCCGATCGCGGTGTTCGTCCGCGAAAAGGGCGACGGCTCCGCCGAAATCCTGCAGGATGAAATCGTCAACCAGCGCATCGCCGAGGCTTTCATGGAGGAAGGCGCCGACGCCTGGTACATGGAAGGCGCCCGCGAACGCTTTCTTGGGTCCCGTGCGAGCGAAGACTGGAAGAAGGTCGACGACATCTGCGACGTCTGGTTCGATTCCGGCTCGACGCATGCCTTCGTGCTGGAAGACCGCCAGAATTTTCCCACGCTCGGCAACATCGTCCGCAAGGTCGATGGCGGCGAGGATACCGTGATGTATCTGGAAGGCTCAGACCAGCATCGCGGCTGGTTTCATTCCTCGCTGCTGGAAAGCTGCGGCACCCGCGGCCGCGCGCCTTACGACGTGGTGCTGACGCACGGCTTCACGCTGGACGAGAACGGCCGCAAGATGTCGAAGTCGCTCGGCAACACCGTCGAGCCGCAGAAGGTGATGAAGGATTCCGGCGCCGATATCCTGCGGCTCTGGGTCAGTTCGACCGACTATGCCGACGACCAGCGCATCGGGCCGGAAATCCTGAAAAATACCATCGAGACCTACAAGAAGCTGCGCAACTCGATCCGCTGGATGCTCGGCACGCTGCACCACTTCAAGCCCAGTGACGCGGTCGCGCATGAGGAGATGCCGGAACTCGAGCGGCTGATGCTGCATCAACTGGCGGGACAAGCCGCGATCGTGCGGCAGGCCTATGCCGAGTTCGATTACAAGACAGTTGTCGCCAGCCTGTCGGCGTTCATGAACACCGAATTGTCGGCGTTCTATTTCGACATCCGGAAAGACGCGCTGTATTGCGATGCGCCGTCCTCGCCGGTGCGCAAGGCGGCGCTGACCGCGATCGACATCATCTGCGACGCGATCCTGAAATGGCTGGCGCCGGTGCTCAGCTTCACCACCGACGAAGCCTGGCGGATGTACCGGCCGGGCGCCGCGCCGTCGGTGCACCTGACACTGTTCCCGACCGATCTAGGTTCATTCCAGGACGATGCGCTGGCTGCGAAATGGGAAACCATCCGCGACGTCAGGCGCGTCGTCACCGGCGCGCTCGAACTCGAACGCGCCGCCAAGAACATCGGCTCGTCGCTGGAAGCGTCGCCTCTGGTCTATGTGTCGGACAAGGCGATCTTCAACACGCTGTTCGACGTCGATCTGGCCGAAGTGTGCATCACCTCGAACGCGATGGTGACCAATGACGACGCGCCGGCCGCGGCCTTCACCCTCGCCGACGTTCCCGGCGTCGCGGTCGTGGTCGAAAAGGCCCAGGGCATCAAATGCGCGCGGTCGTGGAAGATCCTGCCGACCGTGGGCGATGACGCCGAATACCCTGATGTCTCGCCGCGCGACGCGCAGGCGCTACGGGAGTGGAAAGCGCTCGGAGTGAGTGTCTAAAATTCTATCGTCGTCCCTGCGAACGCAGGGACCCATAACCACCGGCGTCTGAGATCGACAAAGGAAGATGACCCAAAGTCTTTCCAACAAAATCCGACACGGCGACGCGATGAGCGCTATCGCTCTCACGCTGGTGGTCCCGGCCTTCGCCGGGACGACACCGGAGTTTGTGTCGGGCACGTCGCCATGAGCCCTCACCTCCGCACCGGCATCATCGCCGCCGTCGCAGCCCTGGTGCTCGACCAGGCCTCGAAACTCTGGCTGCTGTTCGTGTTCGATATCGGCCGGCGGGGCGCGGTGAAGTTGACGCCGTTTTTCGATCTGGTGCTGGCCTGGAATGTCGGGATCAGCTTCGGCTGGTTCCAGAACGACGGTTTTCTGGCCCAGGCCATCCTGACCGCGATCAAGGCGGTGGCCGTGGTCGTTCTGGCGGTCTGGATGGCCCACTCGCGCAACTGGCTGGCCACCGTGGCGCTCGGCCTGATCATCGGCGGGGCAATTGGCAACGCCATCGACCGGGTCGCCTATGGCGCGGTGGTCGATTTTGCCCTGTTCCACGTCGAGATCGGCGGAAATACCTACAATTGGTACGTGTTTAACGTGGCCGATGTGGCCATTGTTGCCGGGGTAGCGGCCCTATTGTATGATTCCTTCCTGGGGGTACCCGCCGCAAAAGCGCCCTGATCCCGGTCGATACGGGCCGTTGGCGGCAGCCGTCCCTATTTGGGCGTTAACTGCCTTGCAAACACGGGTTTGTGCCTCAAGGCCACCCCGGAAAGTTTTGCGGAAAATTGAATGGGAACGAGCGCGATGCGCGAGACCGAAACCGGCTTCTGGATGGTGCAGAAAACCTCGCTGACACGGGCGATGCGGTTCGCCGCCGTTGCCCTTGGCGTTGGCCTCGTGATGGCCGCTGGTCCGGTGCGCGCCGCCGATGACGACGAGGATGACGACAGGACCTTCGAGGAAAAGATCATCCACAACATCATGACGGGCCTCGGCGGCAAGAACATGGAAAGCAAGGGCATCGATTACCGCGAGCGTTCGCCGCTGGTGGTGCCTCCGAAACTCGATCTGCCGCCGCCGGCTGGCGCCTCGGCCGCAGCGAACGCGCCGAACTGGCCAAAGGATCCCGACGAGGCACGCCGCAAGGCTGCGATCGCGGCCCGCAAGAAAGAAAACAAGGACTCCTCCCAGTCGGCCCGAGCCCTGTCGCCGGCCGAACTCAACGTCGGCAGGACCGCCGCGCCCGTCCGCACCAATAACGATCCGGTCCAGCCGGGCACCACCAACAACGCCCCGCAGCTGAGCCCATCGCAGCTCGGCTATGAAGGCGGTTTGTTCGGTATGTTCAAAGGCAACAAGACTGAGTCGGCGGAGTTCAAGGGCGAACCGCCGCGACAGTCGCTGGTCGAGCCTCCGGCTGGGTACCAGACGCCCTCGCCGAACTTTGCCTACGGCACCGGGCCCAAGGAATCGCTGAACAAGAACTACGACGTCATGACGGGCAAGGAACGCTGACGCCAATTTCGGCTCCGCGCCGTCGCCTGCGAGGACCGCTGTTGGAACCGCCAGGCGTTTTGCTCTCTGCATCGTGACATCAGGCGTGATACGCGCGGTATACGATGCCGCGGGCTTTGTCCCGAACGCTTGGGTTCGGGCTTCCAGATAGGTCATGATGTCCCCACATCGCTTTGCCGTTTCGCTCGTTGCCGCTTTTATTTCGACAATCGCTTTTTCCAGCAGCGGCGCGCCGGCCCAGACCACGGTGACATCGGAGCGGCCCGCCAGCTTCACGCTCGGCAACGGCCTGCAGGTGGTGGTGATCCCCGATCACCGCACCCCCGTCGTGACGCAGATGATCTGGTACAAGGTCGGCTCCGCCGACGAGACGCCGGGCAAATCGGGACTGGCGCATTTCCTCGAGCATTTGATGTTCAAGGGCACCGCCAAGCATCCCGCCGGTGAATTCTCCGAAACCGTGCGCCGGATCGGCGGCAACGAAAACGCCTTCACCTCGGTCGACTATACCGGCTATTTCCAGCGCGTGCCGCGAGACCAGCTGGGGCGGATGATGGAATTCGAGGCCGACCGCATGACCGGCCTCATTCTGAAGGACGAAAATGTTCTGCCCGAGCGCGACGTCGTGCTGGAGGAATACAACATGCGGGTCGCCAACAACCCGGACGCGCGGCTGAACGAACAGATGATGGCCGCGCTGTATCTCAACCATCCCTATGGCCGCCCCGTGATCGGCTGGCGACAGGAGATCGAGAAGCTCGACCGCGAGGACGCGCTGGCGTTCTACAAGCGCTTCTACGCGCCGAACAACGCCACCCTGGTGATTGCCGGCGATGTCGATGCCAAGGAGATTCGCCCAATGGTGGAGCGCGCCTATGGCGCGATCCCCGCGCAGCCGGCGATTCCCGCGCAGCGGATTCGTCCGCAAGAGCCGGTGCCTGCGGCTCCGCGCACCGTGACGCTGTCCGATCCGCGCGTCGAACAGTCCGGCCTGCGGCGCTATTACCTCGTTCCCTCCTCCACAACCGCGGCTGCCGGCGAAAGCCCGGCGCTCGACGTGCTTGCGCAACTGATGGGCGGCGGCTCCAACTCCTATCTCTACCGCGCGCTGGTGATCGACCGCCCGCTCGCGATCAACGCCGGTGCCGGCTATCAGGGCACCTCGCTCGATCCGTCGCAATTCTCGATCTCGGTCTCGCCGAAACCCGGCGTGGAGTTCTCGGCAATCGAGCAAGCGATCGACGACGTGATAACGGACGTCATCCAAAATCCCGCCCGCGCCGAGGATATCGAACGGGTCAAGACCCAGCTGATCGCAGAGGCGATCTACGCGCAGGACAATCAGGCGACGCTGGCGCGCTGGTATGGCGGCGCGCTCACCACGGGCCTGAGCATCGAGGACATCCGCAGCTGGCCTGATCGCATCCGCGCCGTCACCGCCGAACAGGTCCGTGACGCCGCTCATAAATGGCTCGACAAGAAGCGTTCGGTGACGGGCTATCTGATCAAGGACCCCGCACCGAAACGCGAGGAGAAGCGCTCGTGATCCATTTTTCGATTGGCGCGCAGCGCTTCACATCAACCATTGTCGCCCTCGCGGCACTGCTGTTGCTGAGTTCGGCACCATCGCACGCCGCCGCAAAAATCCAGCACCTGGTGTCACCCGGCGGCATTGAAGCCTGGTTCGTGCAGGACGCCACCGTGCCCCTGATCGCGATGGAATATGCCTTCCGCGGCGGCTCGAGCCAGGACCCGGCCGACAAGCCCGGCACCGGCAATCTGGTCGCCGGTCTGCTCGACGAAGGTGCCGCCGATCTCGACTCCAAGACCTTTCACGAGCGGCTTGACCGCCGCGCCATCGAACTGAGCTTCTCGTCGACGCGAGATTACTTCCGCGGCAGCTTGCGCATGCTCAAGGACAACAAGGACGAAGCCTTCAACCTGCTGCAGCTGGCATTGACCTCGGCACGTTTCGACGCCGCCGACGTCGAGCGCATCCGCGCGCAGGTGATCTCCGGTCTGCGGCGTGAGACCACCAACCCCTCCTCGCTGGCGAGCCGCAAATTCCTGGAAGTCGCGTTCGGCAATCATCCCTATGGCCGTCCGTCCAACGGCACGCTGGACGGCGTGCCCAAGATCGACGTGTCGGAGATGAAGGCCTATGCCGGCCGCATCATCGCCAAAGACACATTGCGGATATCCGTGGTGGGCGATGTCGACGCCGACACGCTCGGCAAACTCCTCGACAAGACGTTCGGCGGATTGCCGGCCAAAGCCAGCCTGACGCCGGTCGCCGAAATCCAGGCCGCCCAGCCGCCGCAGCGCGCCTTCGTTCCGCTCGACGTGCCGCAGACCGTGGTCATGTTCGGCGGCCCCGGCATCCGCCGCCATGATCCGAATTTCATGGCCGCCTATGTCGTGAACCATATCCTCGGTAGCGGATCATCGTCGCGGCTTTACAGGGAAGTCCGCGAGAAACGCGGGCTGGCTTATTCGATTTCTGAATCCCTGCTCTGGATGGAACGCTCCGCCTTGTTCGTAGGCAATACCGGCACCCGCGCCGACCGCGCCGGTGAAACCGTCGATGCCATTGAAAAGGAGATCCGCCGTATCGCCGAGGACGGCCCGACCCAGAAGGAACTGGATGAGGCCAAGTCCTATCTGAAGGGCTCGCAGATGCTGGCGCTCGACACCTCCTCGAAGCTCGCCGCGGCACTGCTGCAATACCAGCTCGACAGGCTTCCGATCGATTACATCGAACGGCGCAACGCCCTCGTCGATGCCGTGACGCTCGATGATGCCAAAAAGGCCGCCCAGCTGCTGTGGGCCAACGGTCTGCTCACCGTCATCGTCGGCCGCGCCCCGCAAGCCGCCGCCCAGCCGGCTGTTGCCGCGCCGCCGCCGAAGGCGAACTGACAGAGCAACTTCTGTCCAAAAACGCTATCTTGCGCGCACCGATTCTTTCCACGCCCGGTGAACGCCATGCTGCGGGTCTCCCGCGACCTTTCAATTGAAGAGAACGACATCGAGATCGGCTTTGTCCGCGCCTCCGGTCCGGGCGGGCAGAACGTCAACAAGCTCTCGACCGCCGCGCAATTGCGTTTCGACACGCGCAAGATATCGCTGCCGGAAGACGCCGCTCTGCGGCTCAACCGGCTCGCCGGCCAGCGCATGACCAAGGAAGGCGTGATCGTGATCCACGCCCAGCGCTTCCGCACCCAGGAGCGCAACCGCGCCGACGCCATCGACCGCCTGCTCGAACTGCTGCGCGAAGCGATGGTGAGGCCGGTGCCGCGGCGCGCCACCAAGCCGACTTTCGGCTCGAAGCAACGGCGACTGGAGGGCAAGAAGAGCCGCAGCGACGTCAAGTCGAAGCGCGGCGCGGTGCGCTTCGACGACTGACGGATATGGCGGCGAGCATTGGTTTGCTGCGCCAGAGCTTCGGCTTAATTGAGTCAGAAAAAACTCCGGCCGACATGCGACCGGAGTTTCCGAGTTGTGACTGGAACCTGCTGAAGGGCGCGCGGTACTAGTAGCGCTTGCCGCCGGTCGCGGTGTCGCCGGCAGCACCGCCAGTGCCCTTGGCCGCGCCACTGCCGGCGCCGACCGTGCCCTTCGCACCAGTCTTCGCGGCCTTTTGTCCGGCGGCACCTGGCTGCGCACTGAGTTCCTCGTCGTCGGTGGCCGCTGCCCCGCCCTGCATCTGGCTCTTGCCCTGCACGCCGCCGCGGATCTTGCTATCGGACGAGGCACCCTGCGCCAGCACGGGACCGGCCACCATGGCCGAGATGGCAAGCGCGATCGCCGAGGTTTTCACTAACTTCATTCAGTTCTCCTAGGTTTGATTCGCGATGAGCGGTTCGGTTGTTCCATGCGCCATCCGTCCGGACCTGCCCATCGCACAGAGCAATTTGTGGCGAACGGCGCACGCACCAGACAATCCGCGCCGTGTGGTCTTCGTTTAGGGATTTCGGGGCAATTTCGCGAAAACTTGGCCACGGGTCGACCCAATATGCGGCACGTGGAACCGTCAGTCGCGAATCAAATATTCCCGGATCATGATCCGCGCGCGGTGAATGCGGGCCTTGACGCTTTCGCGAGAGAGGCCGAGCGCGCCGGTGATCTCGTCGATCGACAATTCCTCGATGTCGCGCAGCAGGATCACTTCGCGATAATGCTCGGGCAGCGACTGGATGGCACGCGAAAGATCGATGCGAAGGTCTTCAGGACACCAATGCGCCAGACGCGCCTCGGTGTCTGCCGCCGACGCGTCGGCCATTCCGATCGACCGGCGCAAGAGTCGCAGACAAGCGCGCCGCGCGACCGCGAACAGCCACGCCGAAAACGACGTCACCGCCCGCAGCGTTCCGACGCGCCGGTAGAGCAGCAGCAGCGTTTCCTGAACCGCATCGTCGATGTCGGCTGCGCGGTAATTGCGCGCCGCGTAGCGACGGACGTCAGGCTGGGCCGCTGATATCAGCGACACCAGCGCATCGGCGTCCCCGTCCCGCGCCGCCTCGATCAGCCCGGGATCGCAGCGGCTGGTTCGGACAAGCGCATTCATGGCGAGGGCAGCCGGCGGCCGACCATGGCGCACATCGGGCAGAATCCGAAGAATCCGGTCGCGATCGCGACGGCTCCGGCGCCGGCGATCAAATAGCCTGATGTCGTGCCTAACATCGCCATCAGCCCATACGCGATCATCATGATGCCCCCGACGGTCCGCATCGCCCGCTCCCAGCCCGGCAGATTCTTACGATAGAACATTCTAGCTCCTTTGATTTCACGAGAGAACTCATGCGTTCTCGTGTCATAGAGCCGCCCCGCCGGGCTTTCGGTTCGCGAGTCCCGAACTATATTTCGCTCAAGAATTCCGGGAACATCCGCGCCGATGGGGTCCCGCCTCGCCCCTGAATCGGCTACCCATACGACATGCCCGTCCGCCAGCTCCCAGAACAGGTCGCCAACCGCATCGCCGCCGGCGAGGTGGTGGAACGGCCTGCCAGCGTGGTCAAGGAACTGGTCGAGAACGCCATCGACGCCGGCGCCTCCAGGGTCGATATCTTCACCGATGGCGGCGGCCGGCGGCGGATCGGCATCACCGACGACGGCAGCGGCATGACCCATGCCGACCTGGCGCTGGCGGTCGATCGCCACGCCACCTCCAAGCTCGACGACGAGGACCTGCTGCGCATTCGCACGCTGGGATTCCGCGGCGAGGCGCTGCCCTCGATCGGCGCGGTGGCCAGATTAGGCATCACCACGCGGCATGCAGGCGAGCCGCACGCCTGGTCGCTGTCGGTCGAAGGCGGCGCGAAGTCGCCGATCATGCCGGCGGCGCTGAGCCAGGGCACCCGCGTCGAGGTCAGCGATCTCTTTTATGCGACACCAGCGCGGTTGAAGTTTCTCAAGACCGACCGCACCGAAGCCGAAGCGATCCGCGAAGTGGTGCGAAGGCTGGCAATGGCGCGCCCCGACATCGCCTTCACGCTGGCCGGCGAGGAGCGCGCACCGGTGACTTGGGCCGCAGCACTGCCCGGCGCTGCCGGCCGGCTGACGCGGCTCGGCGATATCCTCGGCGCGGATTTCCGTTCCAGCGCGATCGAAGTGCGCAGCGAGCGCGAGGGCGTGGTGGTCGAAGGCTTTGCCGCCGCCCCCTCGCTGACGCGCGCCAATGCGCTCGGGCAATATCTGTTCGTCAACGGCCGCCCGGTGCGCGACAAGCTGATCCTCGGCGCGGTGCGCGCGGCCTATTCCGATTATCTGCCGCGCGACCGCCATCCGGTCGTGGCGCTGTTCGTGACGCTGGAGCCGCAGGAAGTCGATGCCAACGTGCATCCCGCCAAGACCGAGGTCCGGTTCCGCAACGTCGGCCTGGTCCGCGCGCTGATCGTGCATGCGCTGAAGGACGGCCTCGCCCGCGAAGGCCGGCGCACCGCGGCTAATACCGATGGGGCTGCGCTCGCCTCGTTCCGCCCATCCTTCGCCCCGCGCCCGACCAATTGGGACTGGCGGAGTTCGCCCTCCTATCCGACGGGGCCGACGCCCTCCTTCACCGGTTCGGCGGCGCCGTCGTTCGCGGAAGCCGGACAGGCCGCATTCGATGTCGGCACGCCGACGGCCGATGTGCGTTTTGAAGCGCAGCCCGCTGCCGACATGCTGGATCGCCCGCTGGGTGCGGCACGAACGCAGATCCACGAGACCTATATCGTGTCGCAGACCCGCGATGGACTGATCGTCGTGGACCAGCACGCCGCCCATGAGCGCATCGTCTATGAGAAGCTCAAGGCCTCGCTGGCGCGCAATGGCGTGCAGCGGCAGATATTGCTGATCCCCGAGATCGTCGAACTCGACGAAGCGACGGTCGAGAAGCTGCTCGATCGTTCTCTGGAGCTGGCAACGTTCGGACTGGCGATCGATTCCTTCGGCCCCGGCGCGGTTGCGGTGCGCGAAACGCCGTCGCTGCTCGGCAAGGCTAATGCCGCGGGGCTGCTCCGTGATCTCGCCGAGCACATGGCGGAATGGGATGAGGCGCTGCCTTTGGAACGCCGGCTGATGCATGTCGCCGCCACCATGGCCTGCCACGGCTCGGTCCGCGCCGGCCGCCGCCTCAAGCCGGACGAGATGAACGCGCTGCTGCGCGAGATGGAAGACACGCCGAACTCCGGCCAGTGCAACCACGGCCGCCCGACCTATGTCGAATTGAAGCTGTCGGATATCGAGAAGCTGTTCGGGCGGAGATAGCGTGATGGATTTGTAGGGTGGATTGAGCGAAGCGTAATCCACCGATTTTGCCAGCCTGAGGGCGGATTACGCTTCGCTCAATCCGCCCTACTTCGCCTTCAGGAACACGAACTCCGTGTCATCATAGGCTCGCCGCTCGAGCTCTTCGAACCCTTCGGGTGCCGCGAACGCCGCGACCTTCGCCTCCTCGACGATCAGCAGCGCGCCCGGCGTCAGCCAGCCGCCTTCGCGCATCGAGGCCAGCGCTTTGTCGGCGAGTCCCTTGCCATAGGGCGGATCGAGGAACACCAGCGAGAACGGCTCCATCGGATGCGCGGGGCCGAGATTGGTGGCGTCGCGGCGATAGACTTTTGTCACGCCGCCAAGACCGAGCGCCTCGACATTGTTGCGCAGCAGCGCCCGTGCCTCCGCGCCATTGTCGACGAACAGCGTGAACGCGGCACCGCGCGAGGTCGCCTCGATGCCGAGCGCGCCGGTGCCCGCGAACAGGTCGAGCACGCGCGCGCCTTCGATCGGGTCGTCATAGGCATGGACGAGGATGTTGAACACGGATTCGCGCAGCCGATCCGCCGTGGGGCGGATCTCGCGCGATGAGGGCGAGGCCAGATTACGACCCTTCAACCGTCCGCCGACGACACGCATAGGCCAACTACTCGTCCCGTGGCTTCAGATCGCGCTTGCCGTGATAGCCGCGCTGAGGGCGGCGCGGCGGGCCGTAGCCATTGGCCTCTTCCTCGTTGCGCGCGCGGGCTTCCTCGCTGCCGGTGCGCTGCACCAGCACGCGGCGGCCCTTGCGGTCGGCGATCACGCCTCGCTGGGTCACCGGCTTGGGAGGCGTTGGCTCCTTGTCGCCCGGCATCGGTCGATTGAAGTCGGCGCCTGCGAGCGTCGCAATCTTCTCGCCGAGCTGCTCGCGCAGGACGCGGGTCTTGACCTCTTCGACCTCGCCTTCGGCGAGTTCGCCGAGCTGGAACGGGCCGTAGGAGACCCGGATCAGCCGGTTCACCTCGAGGCCGAGATGCGCCATCACGTTGCGCACTTCGCGGTTCTTGCCTTCGCGGATCGCAAACACCAGCCAGACATTGGCGCCCTGGTCGCGCTCCAGCGTGGCATCGATCGAGCCGTATTTGACGCCGTCGACCTCGACGCCCTTCTTGAGTTCATCGAGCTGCGCCTGCGTGACTTCGCCATGGGCACGGACGCGGTAGCGCCGCAGCCAGCCGGTGTCGGGCAGTTCGAGCGCGCGTGCCAGACCGCCATCATTGGTCAGCAGCAGCAGGCCCTCGGTGTTGAAGTCGAGCCGCCCGATCGAGATCAGCCGCGGCAGGCCTTCGGGCAGATTATCGAATACCGTCGGCCGCCCTTCGGGATCGGCATGCGTCGTCATCAAGCCGCGCGGCTTGTGGAACATGAACAGGCGCGTGCGCTCGCGCGGCGGCAACGGCTTGCCATCGACGGTGATTACATCATTGACGGTGACATCGAGCGCCGGCGAATTGATGACGCGGCCGTTGACGCTGACGCGGCCCTGCGTGATCCATTCCTCGGCATCGCGGCGCGAGGCCAGGCCGGCGCGCGACACCACTTTTGCAATTCGCTCGCCAGACTTCTTCACCTTCGGTGGCTGCGGACCCCGTTTCTCAAATTCAGTCTTGCGCTCACGGTAGGCGCCACGGCCGCCGAACGCCGGACGTTTTGCAAAGATCTTGCTGTCGTCCTCGTTCTCGCGGCGCGGCCGTTCGTCACGCGCGTCGCTGCGCGGATGTTCCTGCCAGTCCGTGCGGCCTTCGGGCCGCTGACGCGGGCGGTCGAATTTCGGGCGATCGCCAGCGGGACGATCCTCGCGCGAACGCGAGAAGCGCGGACGTTCTTCGCCGCCGCGATCGTCGCGGGAGAAGCGCGGCTTGTCGAAACCGCGCGCACCGTCGCGGGCGGGGCGGGAATCCCGGCCGCCACGATCTTCACGCTTCTGCCACGGCTTTGAGTCGCTGCGATCAGCGCCAAAGCTTTTGCGCGGACCGCGATCGGGCGCGCCGCGCGAGGAGAATTTCTTGTCACCGCCAAATTTTCGTTCCGGACGATCGCCGCGAGGGCCGTCGCCACGCGGCGTATACGGCCGCTTCTCACCACCACCCTCGCCACGCGGAGTGTAGGGACGCTTCTCGCCGAATTTCTTCTCGCCGAAACGCGAGGCCGGACGCGCATCGTCACGATCCCGAGGGCCGCTCTCGCGGTCCCGGCGCGGCGGACGGTCGTCGCGATTGAAGTTCGGGCGGTCGCCGCGCGGCGTGTACGGGCGCTTCTCGCCACCCCGATCCTCGCGCGGCTTGAACGAACGCTTCTCGCCATCGTCACCACGGGATGGACGGCTGGAAAACGGACGATCGCCACGGGGACGGTCGTCGCGATTGAAACGTTGCGGACGATCCCCGCCCTCGCTGCGATCGCGGAACGGCCGGTCGCCACGCGGCGGACGCGGCGCGTCGAAATCGCGGCGCGGCGGACGATCGCCGTCGCGCTTGCCGGCGTAGGGCTTGCCGCCGCCCGCATAAGGCTTCTTGTCGAACGACCGCGCGCCGTCGGACTTGCCGGCATAGGGACGGCGCTCGCCGTCGCGCTTGTCGCTGTCACTTTTTCCGGCAAAGCCGCGCTTGGCGAATTTCTTCTCCGGACCCCTCGCCGCGCCCGAGCGGCCTTTGCCTCCGCCGGCGCGGCCTTGGCCGCCACCGGGGCGATCACGCCGGCCGCGGGAATCGTTGTCTTTGTCGTTGTCGCGGGGCATGAATAGTCTCTCGTTCGTAGCTGAAATGGCGATCAGGCGGATGTGGATCGGCTGTCATAGCGGTAACGCGCGCGCACTTGGCTCAAGGCGCAATCTCACGCAAAACCGGTATCCACGTTTGCTGAAGGCGCTTCTAGTAGCAGGTTTCTTCCGATGATACGAGGGATGACTGCCCCTTCTTTCATGGATTTGGCGCTCAAAACGGCCAAAAACGCCGCCAAGGCGGGCGAAGTTCCGATCGGATGCGTCATTGTCCGGGGTTATGAGGTCATCGCCACCGCCGGCAACCGGACCCTGACCGACCGCGATCCGACCGCCCATGCCGAGGTTTTGGCGATCCGGCAGGCCGCGGATGCCATCGGGACCGAGCGGCTGGTCGATTGCGACCTCTATGTCACCCTCGAGCCCTGCACGATGTGCGCCGGCGCGATCTCGTTCGCGCGGATCCGGCGGCTCTATTACGGCGCCGCCGATCCGAAGGGCGGCGCGGTCGATTCCGGCGTGCGGTTCTTTGCGCAGCCGACCTGCCATCACGTGCCGGAAGTGTATTCGTCGGTCGGCGAGACCGAGGCGGCGACGCTGCTGAAGGATTTTTTCCGGGTGAGGAGGTAGCGGCCACCCACGCCCGTCATTGCGAGCGAAGCGAAGCAATCCATCGCGCGGCAAAACGGATGGATGGATTGCTTCGTCGCTTCGCTCCCTTGCGCAAACGCTTTGCGTTTGTCGTAGGCAATGACGGGAATGACTAGCCAGTGAAAAACTCCTTCAACAACCTCGCCGTCACCTCCGGATTCTCCTCCGGCAAAAAATGCCCGCTGTCGACCGGTGCGCCCTGCACGTTGGTCGCCCACTTCTTCCAGGTGTCGAGCGGGGTGGTCGCGGCGCTGGCGACGCCGGCGTCGCCCCACAGCGCCAGCATCGGGATCGTGATCTTCTTGCCGGTGTCGAAATCGGCCTTGTCGATCTCGTAATCGGCATAGGCGCCGGCGCGGTAATCCTCGCACATCGCATGGACGCGGGCGGGATCGCGGAACGGCGCGAGGTAATGCTCCAGCGCGCGCGGGTCGATGGCGTCAAGCGTCTTGCTCTTGGTCTGGCTCGCCATCTTCAGCCGGAGGAAAAACTCGCCATGGCCGTCGATCAGCGTTTCCGGCAGCGGATGCGGCTGCGCCAGGAACGCCCAATGATAAATTTTCAGCGCGGAGAGCCGGTTCAGCTTCTCCCAGTAGTCATAAGTCGGCGCGATATCGAGCACGGCGAGTTTCGACAGCCGGCCGGGATGGTCGAGCGCGAGCCGGTACGACACCCGCCCGCCGCGGTCGTGGCCGGCGAGCGCGAAATGCACATGGCCGAGCTGCTCCATCGCCTCGACCATGACCTTGGCCATCGCGCGCTTGGTGTAGGGCGTGTGGTGCTCGTCGGTGCGCGGCATGTCCGACCAGCCATAGCCCGGCAGGTCGGCGATGATCAGCGTGAACTTGTCCGCCAGCTGTGGTGCTACCGTGTGCCACATCACATGCGTGGACGAGAAGCCATGCAGCAGCAACAGCGGCGGCCCCTTACCGCCGACGCGGGCGAAAATGCGGCCCGTTGATGTATTGATCCATTCGGAGGCGTAGCCGGGAAACAGGTCGGCAAGATCGGGCATGGTGAGCGCTCCCTTGTGCCCGCGCTGCTTTAAACATTGTTTAGCGTTGCCGCTGGCACGTCCCGGGTTTATGCCATTCATCAAGTCTGCCCAACAAGAACCAAAAAGCGAGGAAGTGCCATGTCGATCGATTTCGAGATTCCGGCCGAAGCCAAGGCGATCCGCGAGAAGGTCCGCAAATGGGTGCAGGAAGAGTGCATTCCGGCGGAGAAGGAACTCGATACCAAGCCGCTCGCTGAAGTGCTGGGCCCGCTGCGCAAGAAGGCGCGGGCGCAGGGCCTGTGGTGCCCGTGGGTGCCGAAGGAGTATGGCGGCATGGGCCTTGGGCCCCTCGCCAATGCGCTGGTGCAGATGGAGCTCGGCGAGAGCATGCTCGGGGCGCTGTCGATGAACACGCAGGGCCCCGACGACGCCTCGATGATGACGATATTGGCCCATGGCACGGAATATCAGAAGGAGAAGTTCCTCAAGCCCCTGCTCAACGGCGACAAACGCATCTGCTTCTCGATGACCGAAAAGGCCGCCGGCGCCGACGCGACAGGCATGCAGACAACAGCCGTCAAGGACGGCAACGAGAACTACATCCTCAACGGCGAGAAATGGTTTTCGTCTTCGGCCAGCGTGGCCGACATGGCGCTGGTGGTTGCCAGAACCGATCCGAACGCGCCGCGCCACAAGCAGCACTCGACGTTCATCGTCGAGCTGCCGAACCCCGGCTACAAGATCAAGCGCAACGTCGCCAACATGGCGATCGAGGGGCCGCATGCCGATGCGATCCACGGCGGCCACTCCGAGATCGAGATCAAGGATTTGAAAGTGCCAGCCGACAATCTGCTCGGTGGCGAAGGCAACGGTTTCAACATGGGCCAGCATCGGCTGGCTTACGGCCGTCTGCGTCACGGCATGCACAACGTCGCCAAGGCGCAGCGCGCGCTCGACATGGCGGTCGGCCACATCACCAAGCGCTCGACGTTCGGCCAGCTGCTCGCCGACCGCCAGGCCGTGCAGTTCATGCTCGCCGACTGCGCCGAGCAGCTCTATATCGGCCGCCTGATGCTGCTCCATATCGCCTACAAGGCGGAGAAGGGCCTCGACATCCGCCAGGAGAACTCGATCGCCAAGGTCTATCATGCGCACATGGTGCACAAGGTGATCGACACCGCGATCCAGCTCCACGGCGCGCTCGGCTTCAGCCAGGATACCCCGCTCGCCAAATGGTACACGCAGGTGCGCTCGCAGCGCCTGGTCGATGGTCCGGACGAGGTGCACCGGTGGAAGATCGGCAAGAACGTCATCAAGGCATTCCGCGAGCATGGCACTACGGCGAGTGCTGTGGGCGGGGATTTGCTGTAGGGGTCGGTTACTCGACGTCGCTCCGCAACACGCTGTCGTCCTCCGCGAAAGCGGGGGACCCAGTACGCCGCGGCTTCTCGGTTCTATCATCGGCGTCTCTGGAATACTGGGTCGCCCGGTCAAGCCGGGCGATGACAGCGGAATATGAGTTCGCATTCTCGCGGTGCACTGCGCCCGAGCTTTGCCAGAAACTTCCCGCCCTCTCATGAGAGGGCGCAGGGAAGACCGGGTGCGCGCTGCACCCGCGGTCCCGTGTGCGGTTTGCACTTAGTAGGCTGCACACGAGCATACAGGGCAGCGGAGAACACCCGGCCTTCCCTGCGCAATGGCTTTACGGCTT
>NZ_JAFCMD010000003.1:0-444615 GCF_018130105.1 Bradyrhizobium sp. AUGA SZCCT0160 | reverse complement strand
CCGCTGCCCTGTATGCTCGTGTGCAGCCTACTTAGTGCAAACCGCACACGGGACCGCGGGTGCAGCGCGCACCCGGTCTTCCCTGCGCCCTCTCAATGAGAGGGCAAGGAATTTCTAGCAAGCCTCGGGCGCAAGGCGTCGCGAGAATGCGGCCACATATTCAGTTGTCATCGCCCGGCCTTGACCGGGCGACCCAGTATTCCAGAGGCGCCGATGATAGAACCGAGAAGCCGCGGCGTACTGGATCCCCGCATCCGCGGGGATGACAGTGGTGCGTGGAGCAGCCGGGCTCACAACGACGCCAAGCCAAAGCCTGCCCCCTCACGAGTTCACATGAACAAAATCCCGCAGCAGCGGATAGATCTCGTTGTTCCAGCGTTTGCCGGAGAACACGCCGTAATGGCCGACGCCGGCCTGCATGTGATGGACGCGGCGATAGGCGCGCACGCCGGTGCAGAGATCTTGGGCGGCCAGCGTCTGGCCGATCGAGCAGATGTCGTCCTTCTCGCCTTCGACCGTCATCAGGCCCATGCGCTTGATCGCGGCCGGGTTCACCGGCTTGCCGCGATGCATCAGCTTGCCCAGCGGCAGCAGATGCTCCTGAAACACGTCGCGCACGGTCTCGATGTAAAATTCCGCGGGCAGGTCCATCACGGCGAAATATTCGTCGTAGAAGGTCTTGATGACTTCCGCCTTCTCCTTCTCGCCCTTGGCCAGATGCTGGGCAAGGTCGATGTGCTGCTTGATGTGGCGTTCGAGGTTCATCGAGACGAACGCCGTGAGCTGCACGAAGCCCGGATAGACCTGGCGGAACGCGCCCTTGCATTGAACGGGCACGTAGTTGATCAAATTCTCCTTGAACCATTTGATCGGTTTGCTCTTGGCGAAGTCATTGACCTTGGTCGGCTGGATGCGGGTGTCGATCGGCCCCGCCATCAGCGTCAGCGTCGCAGGCCGAGCCGGGTGATTTTGCTCCGACATCACGGCCGCCGCCGCCAGCGCCGAGACCGAGGGCTGGCAGATCGCCACCATGTGCGAGCGCGGGCCCATCTTGTCCAGGAAAGTGATCAGATGGTCGGTGTAATCCTCGAGGCCGAAGCGGCCGGCGCCCAGCGGGATGTCGCGCGGGTTGTGCCAGTCGGTGATGTAGACGTCGTGGTCCTGCAGCAAGGTCTTCACGGTGCCGCGCAGCAGCGTCGCGAAATGGCCGGACATCGGCGCCACCAGCAGCAACTTCGGTTGCTCCGGCGCGTGCTCCTTCTTGAACCGCAGCAGCGATCCGAACGGCGTGGCAAAGGCGACTTCCTCGGTTACCTCCAGTTCCTGATTGCCGACCATGACCTTGTCGATGCCATAGGCCGGGCGGGTGTAGGTCAGCGAGGTGCGCGAGATCAGTTCGAGCGCCGCAGCCAGCCGCCCGAACGCCTTGTCGGACACGCCTTGCGGCACGAGGTTGAGGTATTTCAGCGCCGCTCCGGCCCCGGTCCGCCACGGCGCCGTGAGGTCCATATGGTTCTGATAAGCTTGGTACATCAATGACATCATACGCATCCGCCCTTGCCCGATGATGCCATGCAATATCGAAGCCAAAGCGGAGCGAACCGCCCGAAAAACTGGCACGTGGCTTGCTGCGGAACGTGACCGGCGCAAGTGACCGGCGTAAGCTATCGGCGGCGCGCTGGTGCGGCCGGCTCAGCCTTGCGGAAGACGTTCAGGCGTGAGGGAAGGCCCTATGACGAAAACGACACTGACCATCAGCAGCAAGAACTATTCGTCCTGGTCGCTGCGCGGCTGGCTGCTCGCGAAATTCTCAGGTCTTCCCTTCGAAGAGGTCGTGACCGCACCTGACGACGCGTCGGCGCGGGCCGAAATCCTGCTGCTGTCGTCGTCGATCCTGGTGCCGTGCCTGCGGCACGAAGGCGCCACCGTCTGGGACACGCTGGCGATCGCCGAATATCTCAACGAGGTGATGCCGGACGCCGGCCTGCTGCCGGCGGACCGGGTGCGGCGGGCGCACTGCCGATCGATCTGCGGTGAAATCCATTCCGGCTTCACCACGCTGCGGGCCTCACTGCCGGTCAATCTCAAGGGCCATTTCCCGAACTTCAAGATCTGGTCGCGCGCACAGTCCGATATCGACCGCGTCTGCACCATCTGGCGCGAGTGCTTTGCCCAGTCCGGGGGGCCGTTCCTGTTCGGCGAACGCACCATGGCGGACGCGATGTACGCGCCGGTCGTGACCCGCTTCATGACCTATGACGTCAAGCTCGACCCGAAGCTTGCGGCCTACGCAAAAACCATCATGGCGATGCCCGAGATGGTCGAGTGGATCGAAGCCGCCAAGGCCGAGCCCGCCGACATCGAGGAGCTCGAGGTGGAATATTAGGCAGCGCGCGCCAGGCGCTGCCCGTTTGACGGGCTCAAGCTTCGGGCAGGGTTTGCTTAAAGCCGGTGCCATCGCGGTGTATCGCCGCTGACATCCGCGATGCAGCAACGCTGCGGCAGAAATCACCGGGCGCGGATTCCAGTCTCCCGTCAAGCGCTTCGGCCGGTCACTGGTGTGATCGCCGCAGTGCAACGCGACTGGCGCAGATTTCGCATAGCAGCATGCAGCCGTGAACGCGACGATGCGACGCTGCCGAAAATTTGGACGCCTTGCGTGATCGCGATCTCGCGAACGAGAACCGTGGAGGCTTCAATGAATCAGACTGCCGTCGTCAGCAAATTCTCCCACGTCAAACCCGGCGATACCGAGTTCGAAGGCGGGGGACTGCGCGACTTCTTCCTCTACCGCGACCTCGGCATCGCCGACGCCACCGGCGGCCAGGTGATCTGCCATCTGGTCAAGGCCAATCCCGATCTGCCGCCCGAAGAAGGCACCGGCTGGCACAAGCATCTGTGCGAATTCCAGATCGTGATCATGACCAAGGGCTGGGCACGCTTCATGTACGAGGACAAGTCGACGCTGGTGCAAGCCGGCGACGTCGTGCATCAGCGCCCGGGCATCACGCACTACCTCTACGACTACTCGGAAGACATGGAGTACCTGGAGATCGTCAGCCCGGCCGACTTCAAGACCGTCGATGTGGACCCGGCCGTCGATCACGTGCCGCCGCCGACACCCTGGAAGTGACCGCCAAGGAGATCGTCATGTCATCCCCGGAGGAATTAACCCTTGTCGTCGGCCGCTGGTTGCGGCCGATCGTGGCGGTGCTGCATGTGGTGCGCCGCATCACGTTCCAGCCGATATCTAGCCGTGAACAGGGGAGCACAGCCGCCAAGCAGTGATTCGGGCGCGATTCGTTCCGTCCGCGTTCCAAAACTTAAGAGCGGTTTCGGACAACGCGCGACATCGTCGCATTCTGACACAATGCGCCGCGCGCGGCTGCGCCTGCAACCGCCTAGCCCCGGAAAAAAACTGTCAAACCTGACTGCTGACCCGCGGCAGCCGCCAGCCGACCACGGTCGCCTCAAGAGCGCCACCGGTCCGCTCGTTGCGCCATTGGCCCTCGATCCAGCGGCAGGCGAACGGTAACTGATATGTGCCGCTGTGATCCTCGCAAAGCACCTCCACCGGCCGGTCCGGCGGCGGTTCCCCGTTGCCATCGAACTGTGCCAGCCGCTTCTCGCGCGTTGCCATATGTTCAATCTCCATTGCCGGGGCGTGCAAACCTGACGTTTGGGTTCCCCGGCGAAAGTCCATCCACACCCATAAAGGGGAAGCTCACCGCCTGAATGCGGTATCAGTGTGGTATCGCTGCAGCCTGCGGCCTGATACGAGCAAATTGATGTGATTGACCGAATGAAGTCTAAGTGAGGATTGGATGATCGCCCGGATTGCAACGACTGCTGCCGCCGTCGCAGCGCTGCTGATGCCATGCGCAAGCTACGCGCAGGATGTTCCCGGCATCGAGATCTGCACCGTCGAAAAAACCATGGAGCGGCGCACCTCCTGCCTGCAGAGCAATGTCGACTTCCTGCAAAAGACCATCAACAAGATGACGCAGGACAATCAGCAGAAGCTCGATGCCGCCAACCGGCAGATCGAGGCGCTGAAGGGAAGCGTCATCGCCTTGCAGAAGTTCGTGGACGATCTGCAGAAGAAAACCGCGGAAGAATTGAAGAAGAAGGCCGATGCGCCGGCGAAGGATGCGGCGCCGGCTGCGGCGAAGTAACGCCGTCATTCCGGGCGATGCGTAGCACACCCGCGGTTCCCCGCGACGCTATGGCGACCGCGAGAGCAACGCCGGTCAAATGCGGCGCGTTGCAAGCGTTCATGATGCGGCCGCTTCGACAAGAAAGCTGTCACCGATGAATCCAGCCCAGAAGGCGCTCTGGTACATCGAAAGTCATCTCGCCGGGCCGTTGACCCTCGACGAGATATCCGCGATCGCCGGCGTCTCGCGCTTCCATCTGGTGCGGGCGTTCGCGGCCGCGACCGGATATTCGGTCATGCGCTATGTGCGTGCGCGTCGCCTCAGCAATGCGGCGCGTGCGCTTGGCGCCGGCGCGCCTGACATTCTCAGCCTCGCGCTGGATGCGGATTACAGCTCTCACGAAGCCTTCACCCGCGCGTTCCGCGACCATTTCGGCATCACGCCTGAGATGGTTCGATCAGGAACGTGCCTCGATCGTCTCAAGCTTCAGGAGCCCATCGTCATGATTTCAACCGCGCTCGATCATCTCAAGCCCCCGCGTTTCGAGACCGGCAAGGCCTTGCTGGTCGCCGGTATCGGCGAACGCTGCACCCACGAAAACGAAGGCGCCTTCATTCCGAGCCTGTGGCAGCGTTTCAATCAGGCCATCGACAATGTCCCCGGCCGGGTCGGCAAGGTGGCCTATGGCGTCTGTTGCAACGCCGACGATGCTGGCAATTTCGACTATGTCGCCGCCGTCGAAGTGACCGATTTTTCCGACCTGCCGCGCGAATTCCAGCGGGTGCGGATTCCCGAACAGAAATACGCCGTGTTTACCCACGCCGAGCACATCTCGACCATTCGCCGTACCGTCAACACGATCTGGAATCACTGGCTGCCGGCGTCCGGCATGAAAGCCGCCGACGCGCCGAATTTCGAGCGCTATGACGAGAAGTTCGATCCCGCGACCGGCAATGGCGGACTGGAAATATGGATACCGGTTCGCGAGTAGGGGCAGACGCAATCTCCCGCAGGGCAGCCCTGCGTGTCCCAATGGCCTGCGGTTGCTTGGCAAGCGTGATCTGCTTTGCCATAACATGACGCAACGTCAGTGTTGCGCGTGCGGAAATGAGCTTGGAGTCCGCCTGCAGCCATAAAAAGCCGGGAGGATTTCATGGGAAATGTCCGCGTTCTCGCCACCGATCTGGAGTTTCCGGAAGGCCCGGTGGTCATGCCGGACGGATCGGTCGTGCTGGTCGAAATCCGCGGGAAACGGCTGACACGGATCTGGCCGGACGGCCGCAAGGAGGTGGTCGCGGAAGTCCCCGGTGGCCCCAATGGCGCAGCGCTTGGCCCCGATGGCAAAATGTATTTCTGCAACAATGGCGGCTTTAGCTGGATTCCGACGGGCAAGGTGATCATGCCGGGTCCGCAGCCCGATGACTATCTCGGTGGCTCGATCCAGCGCGTCGACCTGTCGAACGGCAAGGTCGAGACGGTGGTCGACAAATGCGGCGAGTATCCGCTGCGGGGCCCCAACGACCTCGTGTTCGACAAGCACGGCGGCCTGTGGTTCTCCGAACTCGGCAAGCGCCGGGCTCGCGACATGGATGTCGGCGGCGTCTACTACGTCAAACCCGGCATGAAGGAGATCGTCGAGATCGTGCACGGCGTACTGCCGGCCAACGGCATCGGGCTGTCGCCAGACGAAAACACTGTCTACATCGCCGAAACGCCGACCGCGCGGCTTTGGGCCTACGAACTTTCCGCGCCCGGCACGCTGAAGCCGCGCGAGCCGATCTATCGCGGTGAACGCGGCAAGCCGATCACAGGCCTCGGCGGCTACCAGATGTTCGACTCGCTCGCGGTCGAAGCCTCAGGCAATGTCTGCGTGGCGACGCTGATCTCGGGCTGCATCTCCGTGATCGCCCCCGACGGCACCCTGGTCGAGCAGGTGCCGACCGGCGACCGCATGACCACCAATATCGCCTTCGGCGGGCCCGACCTGAAGACCGCGTACATCACGCTGTCAGGCAAGGGCGAGCTGGTCGCGATGGACTGGCCGCGCCCCGGCCTGCCGCTGAATTTCTTGAATAAGTGACGATCGCGCAAAACGCGATCGTCATCCCGGGGCGATGCGAAGCATCGAACCCGGGATCTCGAGATTCCGGGTCTGGTCCTTCGGACCATCCCGGAATGACGATCTCTGAAATTGCGCTTACACTCCTCGCAACGACGACGTCGGAGTCCTGAATGCCCTGGCTTGAACCGATTACCCTTCGCGGCGCTTACGCGCGGCTCGAACCGCTGTCGCACGATCAGCGCGACGGCCTGACCGAAGCGGTGCGGGACGGGGAGCTGTGGAATCTCTGGTACACCTTCGTGCCGGCGCCGGAAGACATGACCAAGGAGATCGATCGCCGGCTCGGCTTGCAGGCATCAGGCTCGATGCTGCCGTTCACGGTGTTCGATGCCGACGGCAAGATCGCGGGAATGACGACCTATATGAATGTCGATGCCGCCAACCGGCGCGTCGAGATCGGCTCCACCTGGTACGCCAAGCGCGTGCAGCGCAGCGCCCTCAATACGCAGTGCAAATTGCTGTTGCTGACGCACGCCTTCGAGACGCTCGATTGCATCGCGGTAGAATTCCGCACGCACTTCTTCAACCAGCAGAGCCGCCGCGGCATCGAACGCCTGGGCGCCAAGCAGGATGGCATCTTGCGCAACCATGTGATCGCGCCGAATGGCACGTTGCGCGATACCGTGGTGTTCAGCATTATCGCCAGCGAGTGGCCGACGGTGAAGGCGCATCTCAATTATCAACTCAACGATAGACTGCGGTAGTTTTTCAGCCCGCGGCAGAAAAAGTGTGATGGAAACGTTCGATTATGTGATCATTGGCGCGGGCTCCGCAGGCAGCGTGCTCGCCAATCGCCTGAGCGAAGATGCAGGCACCCGCGTGTGTGTGCTCGAAGCTGGGGGCAAGGACTGGCATCCCTACATTCATCTGCCGGCCGGCTTCATCAAGACGTTCCATATGAAGAGCGTCAACTGGGCGTATCAGCAGGAGCCGGGGCCGTGGACCGGCGGCCGCAGCATCTACGCGCCGCGCGGCAAGACGCTCGGCGGCTCGTCGTCGATCAACGGCCATATCTATAACCGCGGCCAGCGCCAGGACTTCGATACCTGGGCGCAACTCGGCAATCGGAGCTGGGGCTACCCGGACATTCTGCCCTACTTCAGGCGGCTGGAGCGGCGCGTCGGCGAGGGCGATGAAACCTATCGCGGGCGCGACGGCAGCCTGACCGTCACGACCATGGATTGGCGCGATCCGCTGTGCGAGGCATTCATGGCAGGCGCCATGAGTCTGGGCATTCCGCGCAACCCCGATTACAACGGCGCGATCCAGGAAGGCGTCTCCTACGCCCAGCGCACCATTCAAAACGGCCTGCGCGTCAGCGCCGCGACCGCGTTCCTGCATCCGGCGGTAAAACGCGGGAATGTCGATGTGCGGACGCATGCACATGTCACCAACATCATCTTCGAAGGCAAGCGCGCCGTCGGCGTCCGTTACCTCAAGGGCGGCAGGGGCGGCACGCCCACTGAAGTGCGCGCCAACAAGGAAGTCATCCTCTCCGGCGGTACCTACAATTCACCTCAAGTGTTGCAATTGTCCGGCGTCGGCTCGCCGGAGCTGTTGCAGTCGCACGGCATCGAGGTGCGTCACGCGCTATCAGGCGTTGGCGAGGGCCTGCAGGATCATTACGCGCCGCGCTCGGTCGCGCGCGTCAAGAACATCAAGACCATTAACGAGCTTCGGCGCGGCCTCAGCCTCTGGGTCGAGGCGCTGAAATGGGCGACGACGCGACGCGGGCTGCTGTCGCTGTCGCCGACCATGGTCTATTGCTTCTGGCATTCCGGCGAGACCACCGAAAGCTCCGACCTGCAGCTGACATTCACGCCCGCAAGCTACAAGGAGGGCGTGCAGGGCCAGCTCGAGGACGAGCCTGGCATGACCATCGCCTCATGGCAGCAGCGGCCGGAAAGCCGCGGCTTTGTCCGTATCCGCTCGGCCGATCCGTTTGCGCCGCCGATCATCCAGACCAATTATCTGGTCGAGGAGCTCGATCGCCGCGTCGTCGTCGCCGGCATGAAGCTGGCGCGCCGGCTGCTCGCTTCCGCGCCGCTGTCGCAATATTACGCCTATGAGGATTTCCCCGGGCCCAAGGTGCAAAGCGACGACGAGTTTCTCGCCGCGGCCACCGAGCGCGGCACCACCACGTTCCACCCCGGCTGCACCTGCCGGATGGGACCGGCGGATACCAAATGGGCTGTCGTCGACGACCAGCTGCGCGTCCACGGGCTGCAGGGCCTGCGGGTGGTAGACGCGTCGATCATGCCGCGGATGATCTCGGCCAATCTCAACGCCTCGACCATGATGATCGCCGACAAGGCCTCCGACATGATCCGCGGCAAGGCCGCGCCTGAGGCAGCGCGGGTTTAGCCGCGCAGAGGTGCCTCTGCCCGGTACAGCGTGTCGATCGTGACCACGCCCACGGCGCGTGACACGCATGGGCAGATCTTGCGGTTGCCCTGCTTCTGCGCGTCGCTGAAGAACACGTCGCGGTGGTCGATCTCGCCATCGACGGCGATGACATCGACCGCGCAGACGCCGCATTCGCCGCGCTGGCAGTCCGAGATCACCTCGAAGCCGGCGTCGTTGAGCGCGTCGAGCATCGAACTGTTGGGCGAGACCACAAGCTCGGCGCCAATATCCTTCAGGCGCACACGGAATTCCGCCGTCGGCAGCAGGCCGCTGGAGCCGAAGGTTTCGTAGCGCAGATCGGCGGGCGCTCGCCCGGCCTCGTTCCAGGCGCGCCGCGCCGTCTCCAGCATCCGCATCGGCCCGCACATGATGGCCATCGCGTCCGATGGCAGTGCGCGGAAGGTGGCATCGAGATCGAGCCGCTCGCCTTCGTCGCTGGCTTGGACGACCAGTCGGTTGTCAAGTACGGACGACAATTCGTCGAGATAGGCGGCGTCGCCGCGCGATTTTACTGCGTAGTGCAGGCGCAGGTCGATGTTCCGGCGGTGCAGGGCGCTGGCGATGCCTGATATCGGGGTGATGCCGATGCCACCCGCGATCAGGCAATAATTTTTCCTGTTCCAGTCGATATCGAGCAGCGATGTTGGATTGGAGATTTCGATCCGCGCGCCCGGCTTGAGGCTCCACATCGCGCGCGAGCCGCCGCGGCTGTCCGGCGCCAGCCGCACCGCGATGCGATACACTTCCGGATCGCGATCGCCGACCAGCGAATAGGACCGCCGTGCGGGCTGCCCGTCGATCAGCACCGCGACGTTGAGATGGCTGCCGGCCGGGTAGGGCGCCACGCCGCCGTCCGGGCGCAGGCGGAATTCGCGGATGCCAGGCGTGACGTCACGGATCGCGTCGACCGTGCACCAGCTCCATTGTTCGACGAAGCGCATGACGATCCCTCCTAGAGCGTTTTCAAGAGAAGTGGATTCCGGTTCGCGTCAAGAAAACGCGTCAAAAAAAGAATCTAGAGCCCCGTTCCGATTCAATCGGAACGGGGCTCTAGGCCGGGGATTGGAGCAATGCGAGGGCCGGCAGCAAATCGAGATGCGTGCGATTGCGCAGTGCCAGCCGCAGATTGCGTGCGGCGAGGCGCGAATGTTCGCGCATGATGGCTTCGGCGCGCGCGCCCTCGCGGTTCTCGATCGCGTCCACCACGATGCGGTGATGGTCCTGTCCGATCAAAAGGATCTGGTGCGCTTCCGGCAGCGCCGACTGCGCCATCACGAAGCCGCTCGGCGACGCGAACGGCAATGCCGAGACGCGGTCGATCTGCCGGATCAGCGGCGGGCTGGCGGAAAGTTCGGTGAGCAGCGCGTGAAAGCGCGCGTTCATGGTCACATAGGCGGAAAAGGCTTCGACCGAGACCGGGTCCTGGCGAACCAGCTGATCGAGGTCGGCAAGGCATTCCTTCAGCGGCTCGAGGCTGCGCGCGCTGGCGCCGCGTTCGGCGGCGAAGCGGGCGGCGAGGCCTTCCAGCGTGCCGCGCAGCTCGATCGAATCCAGAATGTCGCGCTCGGTGAAAGCCTTGACCATGAAGCCGCCGGAGGGGATCGCCTGCAGCAGGCCTTCGTCTTCGAGCCGGACCAGCGCCAGCCGCACCGGCGTCCGCGACACGCCTGTGATCTCGACCGCCTGCAATTCGCTGATGCGCTCGCCCGGCCGCAACCGGCCGGACAGGATCATGTCGCGCAGCGCGAGCTGGGCCCGCACCGTCTGCGAAATCGAGCGTTCGGAATCGCGTTCGCTCATGGCCTCACTCCGCGGCTTGTGCGGTCGGCGGCGATGTCTCGTGGGCCACCATGCGATCGATCACGCGCCGCGCCCACATCGCGCCGGCGTCGATGTTGAGGTTGTAGAAGGTGCGGTCCGGGTTCTCATCCATGGCGCGCTGCTGCGCTTCCAGGATGATCTCGTCCTCGCGGAAAATATTGGAGACGCCTTCGCGGATCTCGGTGGTCAGCTTCTGTTCGGTCAGGCGGTGGTTGCGGACGAAGGCCCAGAAATAGTGACAGGTGGTGTCGGTCTCCGGAGTCATGGTGTTAAGGACAAAACCGTTGACGCCCTGCGAGCGGTCGCCTTCCGGCGCGCCGGTGCCGGCGGGTGCCACGCCGACATCGATATTGACGGTGCCGGGCGCCTGGAAATGGATGATCTGCCAGCGGTCGACCGGGCCGGGCTTGCCCAGCTGCGCGGCCCAGAACGGAGGCGCCTCGATGCCGCGCATCCAGCGCGTCACCGTCACGGTGCGCTCGCCATGGGTGACGTCGAATGGGGCCTCGGCGACGTGGTCGTTGCCGATGCTGGAGCCGTGCACGAAGGTCTCGTGGGTGAGGTCCATCAGATTGTCGACCACGAGCCGATAATCGCACTTCACGTGAATGGTCTTGCCGTCGCCGGCCCAGGCCGGATCGTCGTTCCAGTGCATGTCGGGCACCAGCGCCGGATCGGCCAGCGCCGGGTCGCCCATCCACAGCCAGATGAAGCGATGCCGCTCGACCACGGGAAAGGAGCGCACGCAGGCGGACGGGTTGATGGTCTCCTGCGAGGGCATGTAGGTGCAGCGGCCCTGCGCATTGTATTTCAGCCCGTGATAGCCGCAGACGACGGTGTCGCCGTCGAGCCGGCCTTTCGACAGCGGCACCAGCCGGTGCCAGCAGGCGTCTTCCAGCGCGGCCACCTGGCCGTCGGAGCGGCGGTACATCACCACATGCTTGCCGCAGATCGTACGGGGGAAGAGCGCGTGCTTGAGATCGACGTCCCAGGCGGCGGCGTACCAGGCATTGAGCGGGAATGACGACGGCATGGCTGCACTCCAATACTATGGCCTGAGTGCAGTCTGTATACATTAGTGGCCGCAAGTCGAGATATTTTATGAGTTATGCTGAAAAATGTCCATTCCGGTATACAGTATTGGCTTTAGTTGCTCTGAGAAAGGTAATAAAAAACCGCTCCCGAGCGGGGAGCGGTTCAGTAGCCTCAACCCAATCCGGGTTGGTCAACCGTAAACGAACACGTGGTCCTTCAGGTCGATGGCCGGAAATTCATCCTTCTCCGCCCAGTAGTCCTGGTTGTGCTGCCACTCCGGCTTGTCGCCGCGCTTGGGCAACAAGTGCATGCCGCGCATCATGTAGCCGGGGTTGAAATTTTCCGGATCGATCCACGGCAATAGCGGCATGTTGTGGTCTTCCGGCCGCAGCTGGGGCACCACTTTCTTCGCGCCGGTGTCCTTCATGTGGTTGAGCAACCGGCACACGAAATCCGCGACGAGATCGACGCGCAGGGTCCAGCTGGCGCGAAAATAGCCGAACACCCAGACCAGGTTCGGCACGCCGGTGAACATCATGCCGCGATAGGTCACGGTA
Organism: Bradyrhizobium sp. AUGA SZCCT0160; assembly: GCF_018130105.1. Classification (NCBI taxonomy): domain Bacteria; kingdom Pseudomonadati; phylum Pseudomonadota; class Alphaproteobacteria; order Hyphomicrobiales; family Nitrobacteraceae; genus Bradyrhizobium; species Bradyrhizobium sp. AUGA SZCCT0160. The sequence continues at coordinate 432,517 of NZ_JAFCMD010000003.1, read as the reverse complement.
TCGGCGAAATCCAGCTTCTTGCCATCGACCGCGAATTCGATGTCGCCATTGGCCGAGAGGTTGAAGCCGGTCGCGGTGATGACGATGTCGGCTTCCAGTTCCTTGCCGGATTTCAGCAGGATGCCCTTCTCGGTGAAGCACTCGATCTCGTCGGTGACGACCGAAGCCTTGCCCGACTTGATGCCCTGGAACAAATCGCCATCGGGAATGAAGGCGATGCGCTGCCGCCACGGCCGATATTTTGGCGTGAAGTGGGTCGCAATGTCGTAGTCCTTGCCGAGATAGGCTTCCACCGCCGACAACAAATCCTTCTTCGCCGCTTCCGGTTCCTCGAAGGTCTTGCGGGTGAATGCATCCTGATCGAACAGGATCTTTCGGCGGGTGATTTCGTGGATCCACTTCTCGTCGACCTGCAACTGCCGTAGTTGCTCGGCGATTTCGATCGCGTTGCGGCCGGTGCGGAAATAAGTCGGCGAACGCTGCAGCATGGTGACATGCGCGACGTCATTGGCCAGCGCCGGGATCAGCGTTGCGGCCGTGGCGCCGGAGCCGATCACGATGACGCGCTTGTTCTTGTAGTCGAGATCTTCAGGCCATTTCTGCGGATGGACGATTTGGCCCTGGAACCTGGCCATATCCTTCCACTCTGGTGTGTAGCCTTCGGTGTGGCGGTAATAGCCCTGGCACATCCAGAAGAAATTGGTGGTGAAGCGACGCTTTTCGCCGGTGTCGCTCCGCGTGGCCTCGATGGTCCAGAGGTTCTGTTCGCTCGACCAGGTCGCCGAAGTGATGGTGTGCTGGTAGCGGATATGGCGGGCGAGGTCATTCTCCTCGATCACATCGCCCATATATTTGAGGATCTCAGCCGCGCTTGCGATCGGCGCCGTGGTCCACGGCTTGAAGCGATAGCCGAACGTATGCAGGTCGCTGTCCGAGCGGATGCCCGGATAGCGGTGCGTGCTCCAGGTGCCGCCGAACGTCTTCTGGGTTTCGAGGGCAACGAAACTGGTGCCCGGACATTGCGTGGTGAGGTGGTAGGCCGCGCCGACGCCGGAGATGCCGGCGCCCGCGATCAGGACGTCGAAATGCTCGGTATGGCCGGGCGAGGCGGCGTGAATCTGGCTTTGAACGTTCATCTTCCCTGTTCTTCTTTTCGTTGATTTTGTCGTTTCAAAAGCGAAGCGCCAGAACCGAGGTTCTGGCGCTGTCGTCTTGCGATTACACTTCGCGGCGGCTCAGGAACGCCAGTCGTTCGAACAGATGCACGTCCTGCTCGTTCTTCAGGAGCGCGCCGTGCAGCGGCGGGATCAGCTTGCGCGGATCGCGCTCCCGCAGCATTTCCGGGGTGATGTCCTCGTTGAGCAGCAGCTTGAGCCAGTCCAGCAGCTCCGACGTCGAGGGCTTCTTCTTCAGGCCCGGCACTTCGCGCACCTCGAAGAAGATCCGCAGCGCTTCCTCGACCAGGCGTTTCTTGATGTTGGGGAAGTGCACGTCGACGATCCGGCCCATGGTGTCGGCGTCGGGGAACTTGATGTAGTGGAAGAAGCAGCGGCGCAGGAACGCGTCCGGCAGTTCCTTCTCGTTGTTCGAGGTGATCATCACGATCGGGCGCAGGCTCGCCTTGATGTTCTCGCCGGTCTCATAAACGAAGAACTCCATGCGATCGAGTTCGAGCAGGAGGTCGTTGGGGAATTCGATGTCGGCCTTGTCGATTTCGTCGATCAGCAGCACCGGGCGCTTGTCGTGGGTGAAGGCTTCCCACAGCTTGCCGCGCTTGATGTAGTTGGAGATGTCGGAGACCCTGCTGTCGCCGAGCTGGCTGTCGCGTAAGCGCGATACCGCGTCGTATTCGTAAAGGCCCTGCTGCGCCTTGGTGGTGGACTTGATGTGCCAGGTCAGCAGCGGCGCGCCGAGCGCCTTGGCGACTTCCTCGGCCAGCACGGTCTTGCCGGTACCGGGCTCGCCCTTGATCAGCAGCGGGCGCTCGAGCACGATCGAGGCGTTGACCGCGACCTTGAGGTCTTCGGTGGCGACGTAGTCCTTGGTGCCGGTAAATTTCATCTATCTCTTTGCCTTGTTGTTCGTTCTTGCGCCGCTAGCGGCCTGAACAGTAAACGACCGCCGGATCGGCGGTCGCGATGGGAGGTGATGCGCGCCTGTCAGCGTTTGACCAGCGAGAGGATCACCAGGATGATCACGGCGCCGATGGTGGCGTTGACGATGTCGCGGATCCAGCCTGCGCCGAGGCTGACGCCCAGTTGCGGCAACAGCCAGCTCGCGAGAAACGCGCCGATGATGCCGATCACGATGTTGCCGATCAGCCCAAAACCCGCGCCGCGCACGATCTTTCCGGCCAGCCAGCCCGCAATTGCACCGATGATCAGTGCAGCTATGATCCCCATTGAATTTCCCCTGCCGGAATAAGCCCTTTATGGCTCAATTCTAGAGGAAAAACCCTCCCGGTCTAGGCCTGTCTGGTATGCGCTGGCCTTCCCTGTCGGGAATCCGCCAGCCCTTGACGTCAGCGGCCCGGCGGGCAATCTGTATTCCATGTTCTTGCAATTCTTCACATCGCTGCGCGACGCACAGGTCCCGGTGACCTTGCGCGAATATCTGACGCTGATGGAGGCGCTCGACGCCGACCTCGCCGATCAGACGGTGGAGAATTTCTATTACCTCTCCCGCGCCGCTTTGGTGAAGGACGAACGCAACCTCGACAAGTTCGACCGCGTGTTCGGTTCCGTATTCAAGGGGCTGGAGAACCTGCTCGACGCCATGGAGAAGGCGGACATTCCCGCCGAATGGCTGAAGAAGCTCGCGGAGAAATACCTCACCGAGGAAGAGAAGAAGCAGATCGAGGCGATGGGCTGGGACAAGCTCATGGAGACGCTTCGCAAGCGGCTAGAGGAACAGAAAGGCCGCCACCAGGGCGGCAGCAAGTGGATCGGCACGGCAGGCACCTCGCCGTTCGGCGCCCACGGCTACAATCCCGAAGGCGTGCGGATCGGCCAGGAAAAGAACCGCAACAACCGCGCCGTGAAGGTGTGGGACAAGCGCGAGTTCAAGGATCTCGACGGCAATGTCGAGCTTGGCATCCGCAACATCAAGATCGCGCTGCGGCGGTTGCGCAAATTCGCCCGCACCGGCGCGCCTGACGAACTCGACCTCGACACCACGATCAAGGAGACCGCCAACCACGGCTATCTCGACGTGCATATGCGCCCCGAGCGGCGCAACGCGGTCAAGGTATTGGTCTTCTTCGACATCGGTGGGTCCATGGATTCGCATATCGAGCAGGTCGAGGAGTTGTTCTCGGCGGCGAAGACCGAATTCAAGCACATGGAATATTTCTACTTCCACAACTGCCTTTATGAAGGCGTCTGGAAGCAGAACAAGCGGCGCTTCACCGACCGCACGCCGACCTGGGACGTGCTGCATAAGTACCCGCACGACTACAAGGTGGTGTTCGTCGGCGACGCCTCGATGTCGCCTTACGAAATCATGGTCCCCGGCGGCTCGGTCGAGCACGTCAACGAGGAGGCCGGTTCGGTCTGGCTCGATCGCATCATTCGCACCTATCCGCACGCGGTGTGGCTCAATCCGGTGGCGAAGAAGCACTGGGACTATTCGGAATCCACCACCATCATTCGCCGGCTGTTCTCGGAGCGGATGTACCCGATCACGATCGAAGGCCTCGAAGGCGCGATGAAGGAATTGGTGCGGTAGGCTTTCACCGTCGTTCCGGGGCGCGAAGCGAACCCGGAACCTCGAGGTTGTTTTACTGGATCGAGATTCCGGGTTCGATGCTTTCGCATCGCCCCGGAATGACGGCAACAAAAACAACAGCGGACAACAATAAAGGTGCAATCAATGCCCCAGACCATCCACCGCGGTATCAAATCCCTGATCGACGAAGCCAATGCCGAGGTCGAAACCCTCAGCGCTGTGGATTCGATCAAGGCGGCTGCCGGCGACGATGTCGTGATCGTCGATATCCGCGATCCCCGCGAGATCGAGCGCGACGGTAGAATTCCAGGCGCGTTCTCCTGCACCCGCGGCATGCTGGAATTCTGGATCGATCCGGAAAGCCCCTACGCCAAGCCGGTGTTCCAACAGGACAAGAAATTCATCTTCCACTGCGCCGGCGGCATGCGTTCGGCGCTGGCGGCCAAGACCGCGAAAGACATGGGCCTGAAGCCGGTCGCGCACATGGCCGGCGGTTTCGCCGCCTGGCGCGACGCCGGCGGCCCGGTCGAGAAGTGGGAGCCGAAGAAGAAGGGGTGACAGCCGGGCTGTCATCCTTCGAGGCTCGCAAGCGCTCGCACCTCAGGATGACGAATTTCGATTCCCGTCACCCTGAGGTGCGTGCTCTTGCGCGCCTCGAAGGGCGACGGCCCCACTACCGAAGAATTGGAATCAAACATGACCACCACCGACGATCCGCTTGTCTCCACCGATTGGCTCGCCGCGCATTACGACGATCCCAAAATCAAGATCATCGACGCGTCGTTCAAGATGCCGGGCATTCTGCCGCTGCCGAAGGACGACTATCTCGCCTCCCACCTGCCGGGCGCGGTGTTCTTCGACGTCGACGCGGTGTCCGATCATTCCAATCCGCTGCCGCATATGTTCCCGAGCGCCGAGCAGTTCGGCCGCGATGTCGGCGGGCTTGGAATAGGCAACGGCGATACGGTCGTGCTGTACGATTCCGGCGGATGGGTCGCAGCCCCCCGCGTGTGGTGGATGTTCCTGTCGTTCGGACACCAGAACGTCCGGATCCTGAATGGCGGCCTGAAGAAGTGGCGTGCCGAAGGCCGCAAGATTGACAGCGGTGAGGTCACGCCGAAGCCGGCGACGTTCAAGGCGACGTTCGATCCGCGGTACACGCGCAATCTCCAGCAGATGGTCGACAATCTCGAAAGCCGCACCGAGCAGGTGCTCGATGCGCGCGCCAACGAGCGCTATCAGGGCAAGGTGCCCGAGCCGCGGCCGGGCCTGCGTTCGGGTCATATTCCGGGCAGCCTCAGCGTGCCCTACAACCAGCTGTTCGACGCCTCGACCGGTGCGATGAAGTCGCTCGAGGAGCTGCGCGCGGTGTTTGTCGGCGCCGGCGTCAAGCTCGACGCGCCGATCGTGACGAGTTGCGGCTCCGGCGTCTCCGCTCTGGTACTGACGCTGGCGCTTTATCGCCTCGGCGTGCGCGGCAGTGCGCTGTATGACGGCTCATGGACCGAATGGGGTGTGCAGGGCGGTCCGCCGGTTGCGACCGGCCCGACCTGAGCGGTGCGCGTTTTATTATCTGCTGCGCGAGGTTAGTTGCGCAAACGGGTCGGCCGTTTGCTGAACCACCTGCCGCGCCTGCAGCGCGCGTCGCGCCGCTGCGATGCGCCGGCGCTCTTTGGCGCGCTGCGCCCGCTTCCGGTTGACGCTGCGCTCTGATTTTGCGGCCGCCGGTTTCACCGAAGCCGTTTCCTGGATAGCGACGGCAGGACCGCCCAGCGTGGCGATCTTCATCGCGGCGAGGTTGTCTGCCAGGGAGGGCGCTTCCGCCACCGGCGCAGGCTCGGTCGATACGGCTGATGTTGCCGGCGGCGGCGTTTCCGCGATCGCCGCGAGCTTCACTTCCCCATTGGCCGCAGGCGTTTCGGCAGCAGGAGTCTCGGCGGCAGGCATCTCCGCCGGCGCAGCCTGAACAGCCGGTATTGTTTCTGCCGCCGGGATTTCCGCTTTCACCGTCTCGTCCGGCACGGCCTCGTTCAGCTTCACGGGTTCGTCCAGCTTCAGCGCAGCCGTCTTTTCCGGTTCAGCCGGCGGCGCTTCCGGAGCTGGCGCGGAAGGGGTCACGGTCTCGATGATGGTCGCCGGCACATTGTCCGGCACCTTCTCTGCGACATCGGGCTCGACGCGCAGCAGGGCCAGGGTCGGCTGGGGCGGTTCGTTCTGCCTGACAAATACGGGTTCGGGCGGCGGCCGCCGCGACGGGATGCTGGCAAATTGCTCATGCGAGGCACGCAGCAGCGCCGCCGCACCCAGCCCAAAGACCAGAACCGACATCGACAGCACGATCGCGGCGAACAGAAAGCGAAAACCGGGGAGCATGGACGCGAGTTCCGCCTTGCCGGGAACATGCAGGGCTGTTGATGCCAAGGGAACGCGGTGACCACTGGGAAGCGGCTGGATTCGCACCGCGAATCAGGCCGATTCGAGAGTATCTCAACGTCTCGAACCTGTTTGTTACAAAATTGGCGGCCAATGGCGGCGAGGGGCTGGTAGACGATGTTTTTCGCGCCGTGCGGCATCTTTGCCGCAGCGTTCACGGTCCATCACAAAATGACCGATTTGGGCCGAATTTGACGGATTTGTCTTGAATGCGCCGCTATCTTCCGTCATCTGCCGTTAACGGTCCGGTGTGGCTTGGGGACTATACAAGAGCGATGATGATTAACCGTATTCTGACGATCAGCGCTGCCATCGCTGCTGCAATGGCAGGAACCTCGCTTGCCCAGGCCCAAGGCTACCAGGGCCAAGGCTACCAAGGCCAAAGCTACCAGGGTCAAGGCTACCAGGCCGGACAGTATGTTCCCGGTGGTTATGGCGTCGATGAACGCCGCAGACCCGCGCCCGATTTCGATGCCTTGGACGATGACGACGACGACGCGCCGAACGCCCAGAGTTCGACCGCGCTCCCGCCGCCTGGTCCGGTGCTGTCGCCGAACGACCCCCGCTACGGCCGCCCGGTTTATAGCGACCGCGGCCCGCCGATGCCCACAGGCCCCGTCCTTTCGCCGGATGATCCGCGTTACGGTCGTCCTGCCGGCGCGCCGGTTTATTCGGACCGCGGCCAGCCGATGCCTACGGGCCCGATTCTTTCGCCAGATGATCCGCGTTACGGGCGGCCCGCCGGTCCGCCACCCGTGATCTATTCGGATCGTGGTGATGATCGTCGCGTTCTGGGTGACGACCGCATGCGTCCGCCGGAAGCGGTCGGCGGCGGACCCGCCGTCACCGGCGCCGTGCAACCGCAGCAGCCGGCTGTCGGCGCCGACGGCAAGCCGTTGGTGCTGTCAGCCCTGCCGCCCGAAGAACAGCCGGAAGCCGCGCCCGCGCAGCTGCCGCCGCATCTGCGCCGTCAGGAAGTTTCGTTCGCGACCAAGGAGCCCGCCGGCACGCTGGTCGTCGATACGCCGAACACCTACCTCTATTATGTGCTCGGCGGTGGCCGCGCGATCCGCTACGGCGTCCGCGTCGGCCGCGATGGTTTCACCTGGACCGGAGTGCAGAAGGTTACCCGCAAGGCCGAGTGGCCGGATTGGCATCCGCCGTCCGAGATGATCGAACGCCAGCCCTATCTGCCGCGCTTCATGGCCGGCGGCCCCGGCAACCCGATGGGTGCCCGCGCGATGTATCTGGGTACGACCGTCTACCGCATCCACGGCACCAACCAGCCTTCGACGATCGGCAAGTTCGTCTCGTCGGGTTGCATCGGCATGCTGAACGAGGACGTGTCCGACCTGTTCGAACGCGTCAAAGTCGGCACCCGCGTCGTCGTGATGCCCGGTGGCCCGCCGCCGGGAACCGCGACCGCTTCGGCCGCGCCTGCCCAGGGCTTGGCCCCTGCTCAAGGCTTGCCACCTGCCCAAGGCTTGCCGCCTGCAACCGCCCAGGGCGGGCCGACTCAGGCGCAACTCGCCCCGGTTCCCGGCATGCAGCCGACCGTGGTGCCCCCGCTGCCCGCGCCGGTGACGGTGCGCTAGGCACTGGTTCGGACCGACATCATTTAAAAAAGGCACGCGAAAGCGTGCCTTTTTCATTGGGCGCGAGGTGGGCGCGCGCTTGAATTCACATTTCTTCCGACTATTTGCCGCCGACAACGAGGCTGGGCGGCAAAGGAAGGATCTCAGCATGCGAATTTTCGTTGCGGGCGCCACCGGCGCCGTTGGCCGCGAACTCGTTCCTGCATTGGTTGCGGCCGGTCATTCCGTCACCGGCATGACGCGGACGGCGGCGAAGGCCGAGGCCATCAAACGTCTGGGGGCTGAACCGGTTGTCGCCGACGGCCTCGACGCACCGGCCGTTCATGCCGCCGTGATGTCGGCGAAGCCCGATGTCGTCATCGACGAGATGACCGATCTTGCCGCGGTGACGGATCTGCGCCGTTTCGATCGCGCCTTCAGCGCCACCAATCAGCTGCGGACGCGCGGCACCGATTTTCTGCTGGTTGCCGCGCGCGATGCCGGCGCGAAGCGTTTCATCGCCCAGAGCTTTTGCGGCTGGACCTATGGCAGCGGTGGCGGACCGGTCAAGACCGAGGCCGACGAACTCGATCCTGATCCGCCGCAGGAGTTGCGCCCTACGCTCGAAGCGATCCAGCATCTGGAGCGTGCCGTGACCGCCTCAGTCGCGCCCGAAGGCATCGTGTTGCGCTATGGATCGTTCTATGGACCCGATACCGGCATGCTGTCGCCGGCCATGATCGGCCAGCTGCGCCATCGCCGCGTGCCGCTGATCGGCGACGGCGGCGGCTGGTGGTCTTTCGTGCATGTCGAGGACGCGGCTTCCGCGACGGTAGCCGCCGTCGAGCATGGCAGGCCCGGCAGCATCTACAACATCGTCGACGACGAACCGGCGCAAGTCAGGGATTGGCTGCCCGCGCTGTCAGGCATTCTCGGCGCCAAACGGCCGTTTCACGTACCGGCCTGGCTCGGCCGGCTGCTGGCGGGTGAGCACATGGTCTCGATGATGACCAAGGTGCGCGGAGGATCGAACGCCAAGGCCCGGCAGGAACTGGGCTGGCGGCCGGCCTATGCATCCTGGCGCAACGGATTTGCAATGGTCGCGAGGCAAGCGGCGGAGAAGGCGGCGGCCTGACTGAGACCTGCGGCCTCAGGCCAGCTTCCTTGGCGCTTCGCCCTTGAACCAGCCGTCGATGCCTTCGACCATCTGGCGATAGTGGTTGCGAAAGCTGTCCTCGGTGACGTAGCCGAGATGCGGCGTCAGCACGAGGTTGTCGAGCTTGCGGAACGGATGGTCGACCGGCAGCGGCTCGACCGAGAACACGTCGATGCCGGCGCCCGCGATCTTTCGCTCGGTCAGCACCTCCAGCAGCGCGCCTTCATCGACGATCGGCCCTCGCGCCGTGTTGACGAGGTAGGCGGTCGGCTTCATGCGGGCGAGATCTTCCCGTCCGACCAGCCCGCGTGAGCGCGGGCCCAGCACGACATGGATGGTGACGATGTCTGATGTGGCGAACAGCTCTTCCTTGGTAGCGTAGCCGACGCCAGCTTCCGCGCACTTCTCAGGCGTCAGGTTCGGGCTCCAGGCGATCACGTTCATACCGAAGGCCTGCGCCAGTTTTGACACTTTGGTGCCGAGCTTGCCGAGGCCGATCACGCCGAGTGTCCGACCCTCGATCTCCATGCCGACGAATTTCTGCAGCGGCTCGCCGGCATGCATGCGCGCGTTTTCGCGGCCGATATTGCGGGTCAATTCCAGGATCAGGCCCATGGTCAGCGGCGCGGTGGGATCGCGGCCCCATTGCGTGCCGCACAGCAGCACGCCGTGGTCCTTGGCGGCTTCCATGTCGATCGCGGCGTTGCGCATGCCGGAGGTGATCAGCAGTTTCAGTTTCGGCAGCGCCGCAAACATCGTGCGCGGAAACGGCGTGCGCTCGCGCATCGCGCAGATGATCTCGAAATCCTTCAGCGCACTGGCGGCGGTTTCCGCGTTCGCAAACGGCTGGTTGAAGACGGTGACATCGACCCGGTCGGCGATTTCGGACCAGTCCGCGACCTTCAAGGCTACATCGAGATAGTCGTCGAGAATTGCACAGCGCAGCCGCGTCATTGGAAGGTCCGATCATGGCGAGGGTGACGGCGGAATCGGGCCGTCAGGGGAGATAGCCATGGTCGCGCGCAATCGACAGGCGCGCAAGCGGCCTAAAAGCAGGGCCAGGTCAAAATTCCGGGAAGCTCAGTTCGAGCGGGCGAGGTGCTTGGCGCGCCAGGCGGGGCCGGGGCCGCGCATATAGTGCAGTTCCGGACGGTAGGTGTTGAAGGCCTTGGCCACGAACTGGCGCCAGAAGTTGCGGAGTTCGGCAAGCGGCTTGGCAAGGCCGTGGCCGTGCGCCGGGGTGGAAAGGGATGCTGAGTTGGTCGTCGCCATGACGAGGGTCTCTGGTTGCCATTCGCGGTTTCGCCGCGGAGACGCCGTTTTTCGGCGTCTTGAACGACTTTTGGCCTGATTTATTAAAAGTTGGTTTCAATTGTCGTGATCCGGCGCACACATGGGCGCACATGGTGACCATCCCGTATTCATCCGTGGTGAACGAACAGAAAACGCGTTCCCGCGGTTGCCCTTTGGGGGCCGCGCCGCTACATCAGCGGCAGCAAAATTTCCATAAATCCTCTGGTTTCAAGGGATCGCGATGGCTCGCCAGTTCGTCTATTTCATGCAGGGTCTGACCAAGAGCTACCCGACCCGCAAGGTGCTCGATAACGTTCATTTGTCGTTCTACCCGGACGCCAAGATCGGCGTGCTCGGCGTCAACGGTTCCGGCAAATCGACCTTGCTGCGGATCATGGCCGGCCTCGACAAGGAATATAACGGCGAGGCCTGGGTCGCCGAGGGCGCCCGGGTCGGCTACCTCGAGCAGGAGCCGCATCTCGATGAGACCAAGACGGTCCGCGAGAACGTCATGCTCGGCGTCGCCAAGCAGAAGGCGATCCTCGATCGCTATAACGAACTGGCGATGAACTACTCGGAAGAGACCGCCGACGAGATGACCAAGCTGCAGGACGAGATCGAGGCCGCCGGCCTCTGGGATCTCGACAGCAAGGTCGACCAGGCGATGGACGCGCTGCGCTGCCCGCCCGACGATGCCGACGTCACCAAGCTCTCGGGCGGCGAACGCCGCCGCGTCGCGCTATGCAAGCTGCTGCTCGACCAGCCGGACCTGCTGCTGCTGGACGAACCGACCAACCATCTCGACGCCGAGTCGGTGTCGTGGCTGGAAGGCCACTTGCGCAACTATCCCGGCGCGATCCTGATCGTGACCCATGACCGCTACTTCCTCGACAACGTCACGAGCTGGATCCTCGAGCTCGATCGCGGCAAGGGCATTCCCTACGAGGGCAATTATTCGTCGTGGCTGGTGCAGAAGCAGAAGCGCCTCGAGCAGGAAGGCCGCGAGGACGTCGCGCATCAGAAGACGCTCGCCCGTGAGCAGGAATGGATCGCATCCTCGCCCAAGGCGCGCCAGGCCAAGTCCAAGGCGCGTTACCAGCGTTACGAGGACCTGTTGAAACAGGCCAGCGAGAAGCAGACCCAGATCGCGCAGATCACGATTCCCGTGGCCGAGCGGCTCGGCCAGAACGTCGTCGATTTCGAAGGCCTCAGCAAAGGCTTTGGCGACCGCATGCTGATCGACGATCTCACCTTCAAGCTGCCGCCAGGCGGCATCGTCGGCGTGATCGGGCCGAACGGCGCCGGCAAGACCACGCTGTTCCGCATGATCACCAAGCAGGAAACCCCGGACAAGGGCACGATCACCGTCGGTGAAAGCGTGCATCTCGGTTACGTCGACCAGTCGCGCGACGATCTCGACGGCAAGAAGAACGTGTGGGAGGAAATTTCCGGCGGCAATGAACTGATCCTCCTGGGCAAGCGTGAGGTCAACTCGCGCGGCTATTGCTCGTCGTTCAACTTCAAGGGCGCCGACCAGCAGAAGAAGGTCGGCGCGCTGTCGGGCGGTGAGCGCAACCGCGTGCACCTGGCCAAGATGCTCAAGTCCGGCGCCAACCTGCTGCTGCTTGACGAACCGACCAACGATCTCGACGTCGACACGCTGCGCGCGCTGGAAGAGGCGCTGGAGAATTTCGCCGGCTGCGCCGTCATCATCAGCCATGATCGCTGGTTCCTCGACCGTATCGCCACCCACATCCTGGCCTTCGAAGGCGACAGCCATGTCGAATGGTTCGAAGGCAATTTCCAGGATTACGAAAAGGACAAGATGCGTCGCCTCGGGCAGGATTCCATCATCCCGCATCGCGTGAAGTACAAGAAGCTGACGCGCTGAGTTGTGGTTCGCGTTGAGATGACGAAGCCGTGTCGCAGGCGCTACTCCGCCTGCGCCAAATGGCCGCTCAGTTCCGCTCGTCCGGAATGTGCCATATCCGGCTATTAGATTGGCCGCGATTGCCCACTTGAGTCCCGCACAGAGAGATCCCCGATCATGTCCATGACGCCGGAAACGCCCTTGCCGCCCCCAGCTGAGAGGAAGGCATTACGTCCGATCCCGATGCTGATCTTCAGCTCGCGCTGGCTGCAATTGCCGCTTTATATCGGCCTGATCGTCGCGCAGGGCGTCTATGTCGTGCTGTTTCTGAAGGAATTGTGGCACCTGTTCGCCCACGCCTTCGATTTCAGCGAGCAGCAGATCATGCTGGCGGTCCTCGGCCTCATCGACGTGGTGATGATTTCGAACCTCCTGGTGATGGTCATCGTCGGCGGCTACGAGACGTTCGTCTCCCGGCTCAATCTGCAAGGGCATCCCGACCAGCCGGAATGGCTCAGCCACGTCAATGCCAGCGTGCTCAAGATCAAGCTCGCGATGGCGATCATCGGCATCTCGTCGATCCATCTGTTGCGCACTTTCATCGAGGCCGGTGCATTGGCCTCGGGCAAGAGCGTCTACACCGAAACCGGCGTGATGTGGCAGACCATCATCCATACGGTCTTCATTCTGTCGGCGATCGGCATTGCCTATGTCGACAAGCTGTCGAATGATTCCACGGAGAATGCCAAACACGCCGTCTCGCATTAGGGGCGGTGGGGCGGTGTCAGGACCCAGCGTCGTGGTTCACAATGACGGGGTGCTATGATAGTCTTGCACCATGGCTGACACGGACAACATCGTGCTTGAGCATTTGCGCCATATTCGTGGGGCGATCGATGACGTGCGCGATGAAATTCGCGAGATCAAGCATCGCGTCGGCAATCTCGAGAACCAGTATGCCAACATGTCCAATCGGCTCGACCGGATGGACGTGCGCATCGAGCGTATCGAGCGGCGTCTCGACCTGACCGACGCGTGAGCGAGGCATTTCGATTGGCGGTACGCTCGCTGCCTGCCATTGGTCTCCTGTTGGTGGCTCTGCTGCCGCCTTGCCCAGCCCGCGCCGCGGATGCCGGTTTCACGCAGTTCATCGCCTCCCTGTGGCCGGAGGCGCAGGCCGCCGGCGTTTCGCGGGCGACGTTTGACGCCGAAACCCGCGGCCTCGAGCCGGATTACAAATTGCCCGATTTGATCCTGCCGGGACGGCCCGCTACGGGCGCGCCGTCGCAGGCCGAGTTCGTGCAGGTGCCGGCCGATTACGTGAAGGAGGCGTCGATCGCGCGGCTGGCGGCGGAGGGGCAGAGGCTGATGCAAAAGCATCGCACAGCGCTCAGCCAGATCGAGAGCCGCTTCGGCGTGCCCGCGACGGTCGTGCTCGCGATCTGGGGCCGCGAAACCGATTATGGCCGTCATCGATTGCCTTACGACACCGTGCGCGTGGTGGCGACGCAGGCCTATATCGGCCGGCGCAAGGATCAGTACCGCGCCGAATTCATTCTGGCGCTGAAGATCCTCGGCGAGGGCGCGGTGACGCGCAAGGACATGCGCTCGTCCTGGGCCGGCGCCACCGGCCTGACGCAATTCCTGCCGGGCGAATATTACAAGCATGGTGTCGATTTCGATGGCGACGGCCGCATCGACATCTGGAATTCGGTACCTGACGCGCTCGCCTCCGCCGCCCAGCAACTCGTCAACAAAGGCTGGCAGCCGGGCTTGCGCTGGGCCTATGAAGTGCGTGCGCCTGGTAATGCCGACTGCACCATGGGCGTGCCCGAGGTGAGCAAGCCGATCGGCGAATGGCTGCGCGCAGGGTTCGTGCCGGTGCGCGGCGCGAAGCTGAGTGCGGTCGAACAGGCCCAGCCGGCCTCGCTGCTGCAGCCCGAAGGCATCTATGGTCCGGCGTTCCTGACCACCAAGAACTACTTCGTGATCAAGGAATATAACTTTTCTGATTTGTACGTGCTGTTCGTCGGCCATCTCGCCGACCGCATGTCGAACCCGTTGCCGTTCGCGACGCCATGGTCGGCATCGACGCAAATGCGCAGCAAGGACGTCGAAGCCATGCAGCGTCATCTGACGCGGATCGGCCTCTACAAGGACAAGCTCGACGGCAAGGCCGGCATGCAGACCCGCGCGGCGCTGGGGGCCTATCAGAAATCCGCGGGATTGAAGGTCGATTGCTGGCCGAGCGAAGCGGTGCTGCGTTCGATCAGCTCGTCGCGCTGACGCGGTCTATCCTCATGGTGAGGAGGCGCAACGCGCCGTCTCGAACCATGAGGCCACAGACAGCCTGCATCCGTCGAGACGTGGCCTGACGACCGCTCCTCCCGAGCGAACGCAAGTGCGTTCGTCCGGGGATGAGGAAGAAACAAAACGAAAAAACCCGGCCGAGGATCCCGGCCGGGCTTGAACTCGCAAGGCGCGCAGGCGCGCCGGTCGGTCAGATCAGTGGCAGACTTCGACGCGGCGGTAGGCCCAGCCGTAGCCGTCCCAGAAGCGCTCGCGAACCAGGCGGCAGGCCGGGGGGGCGTCTTCCACATAGACCGGCCCGCCGTAGCCGTAAGCCGGGCGGCTGGAGGCGATCGCGCCACCGATGATCGCGCCGCCGATCAGGCCGCCGACCACGCCAGCTGCCACGCCGCGCTGGGCGTTCGCGGGTGCGGGTGCCGCAGCGAGCGAACCGGCAATCGTTGCGGCCGCGACGAAGGCAGCAAATGTCTTCTTCATGTTGGGGGCTCTCCTGGAGGTGGCGCCTGATCAGCCGACGCCGGGTTTAGGGTTAGGCACACACGCCGTACTCGAATTGGCCGTCAGTCAAAAAAGCGCACAACGGTCAACCGAAAGTAAACGTGCAGTCTTGATGGTCGAAAAAAGCGGTTTTTTCTGGCCATGGAATGGCCAAGTCCCGGATAACCCATCGGGTTTCCGGGATTTGGCGTGCGATTTAATGAAGGTGAACGGGTGTTTAGTCGCAAACCCGGACGCTGCGGACCCGCCAGCCATAGCCGTCCCAGAAGCGCTGCTTCTGCCAGATGCAGTCCGGACCGTAGCCGGGTTCGGCAACATAGGCCGGGCCGCCGTAATAGCCCGGGGCCGGCGCATAATACCCCGGACCACCGTAATAGCCGTGCTGCGAGGCGATCGCGCCGCCGACAATGGCGCCGCCGATCAATCCGGCTGCGACGCCGGCCGCTACGCCACGCTGCGCATGGGCGGGAGCTGGAACAGTTACCGCGGACACAGCCAAAGCGGTGACGGCAGTCAGCGCCATCAATGTCTTCTTCATGGGCCTCACCTTTCTGATGGAGCAAAAGGACGGCGGGGAAAGCGGTCCGTCGCAGCGGAAAGTTCCATATTTTGCTGAAATTATCAATGAACGGGATCGCCTCATTTGGCGACGAAGGGGCGTGCGGTTGGGCTTCATTGCGGTGCAAAAGGCCCCTTTCCCAGCCGCTTTTGAAGAGGATTCCGGGATGAGCGACGTGACAACATTTCTGATCGCGGCCGGCAGCATGTCAGCGATGTGCTATTGGATGATGACCCGGACGCAGGATACCAGCGTATGGCGCAGCATCTCGGCGAGCGACCGCGACCGCAATGATTACAGCGTTGGTTCCAGCAGCGGCGGCGGCAGCGCTGGCTGGAGTATCGCCAACCCGTTCAGCAGCGACAATTCCAGTTCGAACTGCTCGTCCAGCAATTCCAGCCCGACCGACAATTTCACTTCGAACTGTTCGTCCGACAGTTCCAATCCGTCTGAAAATTCCAGCTCGTCGAGCGATTCCTGCAGCAACGATAGCGGGGGAGACGACAGCGGTGGTGATAGCGACAGTGACAGCGATAGCGACAGTGACAGTGACAGTGACAGTGACAGTGACAGTGACAACGGGAGCAGTGATAGCGATTGACGTTACGGAGCTACCTCGGAAATCTGCCATTTGTGCCTGCTAGACAAGGATTTTTTAGACTCGTTCCAAACTGCTCCGGCGTCAGTTTGGAATTGCTTGAAAGTACGGTTTTTCCTTTTGCATCGGGGCCGGCCCTTCAATATCGATGATCACGAGCATCACCGAAGGGCCTGCCGACTTCATGATTGTCTGTTCCTGCAACGTCCTCAGCGACCATGATGTCCGCAATGCCGTCAGTGCAGCTTCGGACCTGCCGCGCAATCCGAAGCAGATCTACGGATGCCTCGGCTGCAGCGCCGAGTGCGGTCGCTGCGCGCGTACCATCAAGGCCATCATCGACGAAGCGCTGGGTCCCTGCGCCAAGGCCTGCTGTTCGGGCTGCCCGCATAGTCACGCCGTGACCGAGGAGCAGGCCCACGAGTTCGCGCTCGCCGCCTCCTGATACCTTCCCAATCCGCTGGATAGATCGGTTCCCCACCGCTTTTTTGCGGGAACCATTGCTCTTGCCTCCAAACTGATTTAGAAGCGTTCTAAATACCGTTTCGGGCCGATTTGGCCTCAAAAACCCGGAGTGCACCAATGCAGGGCGACCCAAAAGTTATCGATTATCTCAACAAGGGCCTGCGCAGCGAGCTTACCGCGATCAGCCAGTACTGGCTGCATTACCGGCTCCTGAACAATTGGGGCCTGCTGAATATGGCCAAGGTCTGGCGCAAGGAATCCATCGAGGAGATGGAACACGCCGACAAGTTCACCGACCGGATCCTGTTCCTCGACGGCTTTCCCAACTTGCAGGTTCTCGATCCCTTGCGGATCGGCCAGAATGTCCTGGAAATCATCGAATGCGATCTGGCCTCCGAGATATCCGCGCGCGCGCTCTACCAGGAAGCCGCTACCCACTGCCACGGCGTCAAAGATTACGTCTCACGCGACCTGTTCGAGCAGCTGATGAAGGACGAGGAGCATCACATCGATTTCCTCGAGACCCAGCTCGACCTGATCAAGCGCATCGGGCTTGAGCTCTACACCCAGAAGCATGTCGGCGGGCTCGAGAGCGAGCACTGAGCGGAGGCGCGATGGCGCCCTCTGAGGAAATTGCCCGGCTCGAGCGAGAGCTGGCGGAGCTGAGATCGCATTATGCGCATCTCGAGCGTAATGGGCGGGTGATGAAGCGCGGCAGCATGTTCATGCTCGCCGCGCTTGCCGTTTTCCTTGGCTATCTCTTGTGGGCCGATTTCGTGATGGGCGCGCTCGCTGTGGCCGTGGCGGCGGCTATTGCCGTGCTTGTCTGCTTCTTGCCTGCCAGCAACCGGCGATGGATCGATGCGGGCACGCCGATGGGGGAATTCGAGTTCGGCTCAAGCCAGGCTCAAAAAGTAGAGCAATGGATTGCAGACAGGGAAGTGCGGCTGGCCCAACTTCGCCTGGCCGGTAGCGCAAGCAGCCCTGCGACCGATCGCTGATCCCGGCAACCGCACCAGGTTCGACCTTCCCTTACAGCTGCGTCTTGTAGCGCTCGTAAATCACTTCCTGGCTTTCCCGCTCGCCAAGGCCGGTCTGGTCGTGAATGACTTCGCCGATGCTGGGCATCACGGCGCGTTCCACCCGCGTATCGCCCGCCCACAGCTTTGAGCGCATCAGTGCTTTGCCGCAGTGGAAATAGGCCTCGTGCACGTCGATGTGCAGCACCGCGCGCGGTGGCTTGCCGAACTCCACCATCGACGCCATCAGTTCGGGATCCGCCGATACCTTGCCCTTGCCGCCGACGCGTAGCGTCTCGTCGATCCCGGGCACGAAGAAGATCAGCTGCACGAAGCCGCTTCCCTCGACAATGTTGCGAAAGCTGTCGATCCGGTTGTTGCCGGAGCGGTCCGGCATCAGCAGCGCGTTCGGTCCGGCGACATGGATGAAGCCGGGATTGCCGCCGCGCGGCGAGGCGTCGACGCTGCCGTCCGAGCCCGACGTGGCCAGCACGCAGAACGGCGACATGCCGATGAATTTCTTGGCATGGACGTCGATCTCGGGCCGCGCCTTCGCGATCACGCGCGGCGAGGGGGCAGGATAGATCGCGGCGAGGTCGCTGGCGGCAAAGTCGGTCAAGGCGTATCTCCTGAATGAATGCGGCGCGATAACGTGAAGGTACCATCGCGATATTCCGGCGACCACCCATTATCTTTTGGAATGGTCCTACGGTCCCGGAGACTGCCGATATCTTGCACCGCGTCCGCCGGCACAAAACAGCTGATGATGCTGCCACGATGAAGCACGTAAGCACCACGGCTTCGGCGATCGGATTGCCGCGATCGTGGCGCTGGCACGATAGTGAAGTGGAATTGATGCGGTGCGAAATCGGGACTGCTGGCTGATCGTCCTTACACAGTTTGATGCGAGGCAAGGCTAGCTCATTCGTCGTGCCGAGCTGATTGCTGGCTTGAAATAAGCGCAGCACGAACGTGCTATCGACCGTGCGTGCAGATTCGTGGTGAGCTGTGCGCAGCAAGTTGCCTAATATCCGGCCTGACCTCCCGTGATCGGGGGAAGGAACCGCTCTACGGTCAATCTTCACGATTGGAAACGCGTTGAGCACGAACCCGAAGATTGCGATAGGATTGCTTTCACCCGTGGGATTGCTGTTTGCGCTCCCCGTCTTGCTCTGGGCTTTCAGCTTTACCGAACTCGTCGGGCTGGAGAAATGCAGCGTCGGTTCGATTAGCGTTGCTGAATACGAGCGCATCCTGTCTCGGGCCGGCGCGCAACGCTGGACAGTATGGCCCGGTCTGTCGAATGGGGTGTTTTGGCCGTCGGACAATGGCTTTCGAGGCCCGACAGCAACCTTCAACAGCAATATCAATGATCAGCTTCTCTCACATGTCAGAGAACTTGCCGGGCCCGGCGCGTCCATGAATCGGCTGCTGGCTTCAGGCCATGCCGTCATGCGCAGCATGGGCGCAGAATACGTCCAGACTCAGGAAGTGCCGGATGCGCGAGGGGATCGCTCCGGTTCGCGCGTCCGTTTCACATACTACTTGGCGCAAGTGCGTTTCGCGCCTGTGTGTGTTCTTTGCCTGATATGGTCGCACACAACCATTGACGTGATCTTTTCTCATGACTTTGCCACCGGCCGATACGAGTTGCAGGAAGTGAACGTTCTGCATGCCGGGCTGAAAGGTACCCCCGACAAGAATCGCGCGCGCAACGTCCCATGGGGTAGTTGTCCCGAGTTTCGAATACCCCGGCAGGTCGACGGATGATGCAGCAATGGAAAGGAATGATTGCAGCAATCGCTATTGCGTCATCCCGCGTCGCTTGGCGGATGCCTTCGGCGCAACATTCTGCCAGGCCATTGTCAGCGCGCTTTTTAGCGTCGCCGCATTGGCCTTGGCCAGGCGAACATTGGTGTAGCCCTGTTTGCCCCATCCACCCGGCACCGGGCGGAAGATTTCGGGCTCCGCCTCTACCAGCATCGATTGCTGCTCGTACGTCAGCTTCACCGTGCCCCAGTTTTCGTCGGGATGGCCCAGCGTAGCGAAGATGCGTTTGCCGACGCGGAAGTCGGCGTGGCCCTGGTGCGAGCCTTCGATCACTCCGGACAGACCAAGTGCAATCAAGCGAAAGCGGTGCGACGACATCGAGCGCTCACATCCAGCACAACGTTGCCTTAGCATCACTTGCGCGGTGCCGTCGACATTGCCGGTCCCGGGCTCTTGTTCGGAGTAGCGCGGGAGGATATTTTCGCTTATAACGGGTATTATTTTATTCCTACTATTTGAAGGAATTGGCCCATGGCAACACAACGTACAAGGCAAGTCGAAACCGCTGGCAGATCACGACGACATGCGGAACTGCGCACTTCCTCGCAGAGCAACCACGTCGCGGGCCAGTTCATTATCCGCTTCAAGACATCTGCCGTCAGACACGTCGCGGCAAGCCCATTGGCCTCGACGGCGACCGCCCGCATGGCGGCGCGTGCCATGCCGGACGAAGTTGCCGGCCCGCTCGAAATGCTCAGGAACGAAGCCGGTCTTCAGTCGATGAAGCCGCTTTTTGTTACCGGCGGGGGGACGGAGGTTTCGCGGCCTGGAGTCATGGCGCTCGCATCCGTTCATGGTGCTCTCGCCAGGTCGTCGACCAATTCGAGAAAATCCCTGACCGGATTTCAACTCGTGGAGGTCAAGGAAAAGAAAGCCACCACCGCGCTGCTGAAGCGGCTGCGGGCCTCGAAAGCAATCGATCTGGTCGAGCCCGTTCCAAACCGCTGGCTGAGCAAGGCGGATCCCATGGTCAATCGCCAGTGGGGACTGCGTGCGATCCGGTGGTTCGACGGATCGCATCCCGACGCCAGCAAGATCCATGTCGCGGTGTTGGACAGCGGCATCGACGAGGGGCATCCCGACCTCAAGAAAGCGATCGACGCCTATCACCATGACGGCAACGTCTCCCGGGACTTTCTCGGTCACGGGACGCATGTCAGCGGCACGATCGCCGCCATCGTCAATAATTCGATCGGGGTCGCCGGCGTCGCCAATTGCCGGTTGCATTGCTGGAAGATATTCGACGATCCGAAGCCCGGAAGCGCCGAGCAGAACTTCAACTTCGAATATTACAGCCAGGCATTGGCGGCCGCGCTCGATTCGGACATCAAGGTCGTCAACCTCAGCATCGGTGGCACCGAAAATTCCAGGGCGGAGGCCGCCATTTTCCAGGAGTTGGCGGATGCCGGCGTGGTCGTCGTGGCTGCCATGGGCAACGAGTTCGAGAAGGGTAATCCGAAGGAGTTCCCGGCCGGTTACCCTGGCGCGCTTGCCGTCGGCGCCGTCGACGAAACCGACAGGCGGGCGTCGTTCTCCTGCACCGGCGCGCATATCGGGCTGGTGGCGCCCGGCGTCAACATCCTGTCCACCGTGCCGCGCGTCAAGGCGAGCTTTGCGGACACCACGGACTACGACTCCTGGCCGGGCACATCGATGGCGACGCCGCATGTGGCCGGCGCGGCCGCACTGGTTTATGGCCGTACCGCAAAGTCGAAAGCCGCGGCCGACGCCGTGGTGGAGCGGCTGACCTCGACGGCCAAGAAGGTGGCCGGGATGAAGAAAAAGAAGTTCACGCAGGAATACGGTTCAGGCCTGCTTGATCTCGCGGCTGCGCTGGCGAAGCGTGCGAAGAAGAAAGCAAAAAAGAAGGCTAAGAAGAAAGCAAAAAAGAAGGCGAAAAAGCAGGCATAGCAGATGGAAGTCGGCTTGATTAGGCAACGAGGGTGGCCCAACTAAGGAGGATGTCGGTCCAGTTCAAGTTCAGCGACTCCGTCGACCACGACAGGCGTCAGGAGATTATCGAAGCGCTGCAGCGTGCGGGTTTCGTTGCGCAAAGTTTGTACCCCGGCCAGAAGCGTCCGAAGCTCGCGTCGATTTTCACCGTCGCGAAGGCCGACGCCAAGGATGTCAAAGCTCTGAAGGCGGCTTTGACCGGTTTCGGCCGCGATATCGAATATGTCGAGGCTTCGCCCGGTCGCAGTCCCAAGGCGTAAGCGGCTGTTACCGGATAGGCTCCGCCACTATCGGGTGATCCGGTTTGTGCGCCGGCTCACATGTTCCGCTGCGGCGCGGCCTGCAGCAACTCCTGCAACTGCTTCTTGTAGAATGCGGCGTTGCCGGTGGTGAGGTGTCCGCGCGTTTCGGTCGAAGCCGGGATAAGGAACAGGCGGCCGTTCTTGACGCGCTTCATCGCGGCATCGGTGACGCCGGTTTCCGGCGGATTGCGCTCATCGTCGGCGGCGTTGATCGCCAGCAGCGTCGCTTCGATCTTGTCGAGGCCCGCGGACGGATTGTAGTCGCGCGAGGCTTCCCACTGATAGATGAAATCGTTGGCATCGGCCGTAATCGGCAGCGCCAGCCGGTCGTCCACCATCTTGTCCGCCTTCGCGCCCGTCGGCGCCAGCATCTGATAGGCCAGCGTGCCGCCGCCGGTGGCGATGCCATAGGCGGCGATGGCGTATTTCATCATGCGCGGCTGGGTGACGTAGTTGCCGCGGTTGTAGTCGGGATCGTTGCGGATGGTTTCCAGCATCATCCGCCGCAGCATCCAGTTGCGCGCCGCCATCTCGGTCGGCTGCGCGGCCATCGGCACCAGCGCGTCCATGTACTGCGGATATTTGCCGCCCCAGATCCAGGTGTGCATGCCGCCCATCGAGTTGCCGATCACCAGCCGCAGGTGCTTCACGCCGAGGCCTTCCTTGAGCAGGCGGTAATGCGCGTCGACCATGTCCTCATAATTGTATTTCGGGAATGCCGTCTTCATGCCGTCGGAGGGCTTTGACGATTTGCCGTGGCCGAGCCCGTCCGGGATGATGATGTAGTATTTCGCCGCGTCGAGCGGCTGGCCGGGGCCGAACAATTCGCCGGCAAAGGTCGGCGTCAACATGTTGGTGGCGGAGCCGCCCGATCCATGCAGCACCAGCACCGGCTGGCCGGTCGGCTCGCCGATCGTGGTGTAGTGCAGCCGCAGCTCCATGGTTTCGCCGGAGTGGAATTTGAAATCCCTGGCGATCCAGTCGCCCTGTTTGGGCGCCGGATAATCTGCGGCAGATGCGGCGAAGGAGGTCAAGGCGAGTGCGGCCGTCAACGTGATTTGCGAAAAATTCATGCTGATCTCCCCTGATGCGGCGCTCTCTTGGGCCACTTGTTGGGGAGCATATCACAAGGGCGTTTTACCGCACCAGATTGCCGTACAGCGTGTAATTGGCTTTCGGACCCTGCATCACCAGCGTCCAGTGCGTAAAGTCGACCCCGGAGGTGCAGGAATTGCCGCCGCCCTGCAGGATCAGCGTCAGGATCTGCTGCCTTGCGATACCGGGCTGAAAGACGCCGCTGCCTGAGGCGGGCGCTGACAGTTTCCATTCCTTGTAGAGCGTCGGTCCCTGGCCCCTGTCGGGCCGGTCGCGCGGGTCGACCTCGAACACCGAGATCGTTGGGGAACGCGTCAACGCTAATGTGCCGGTGTGGCCGGCGGCGTCGCGGAATGAAAGCACGAGCCTGTCCTCGCGCCATTGCGCCGAAAGCTTGTAGGTGCCGGCGGGCGTGGCGATGCCCGGGATGCCCTCGACGTCGCCTTCGCCCGTGAACAAGGTCGCCTTGCTGCCGAAACGCAGGCTTTCAATCTCCTGCTGCTTGCCGGAATCCAGCGCCACGGTGGCGACGTTGCGCTGACCTTCATTGGTGCAGCAAGCGCAGGCGAGGGCGGAGGAGACAAGGGCCGGGCTGGTTTGGCTCAGGATGAACCATGCGAGCAGGATGCTTAGGCCGCGGCCGAACCGTACGATCATCGGATGCCTTTCACTGGCGCGTGACCGTTGGTCGCCGTTTCTGTCTTGCGCGTTCACCGGATTGTGTGCGTTCGCGGCTAGGCGGTGTCCTCGACATCGGTCTCAGGCCGGTCATTGCCGGCCGCGGTCTCGGTCTGCCACTTGCCGTCTGCGGTTTCGTATTCGATCACCTCGGTGCGCCCCGGCACCCGCTGCTCGGCCGCCGCACGCCGCGCGGCCGCGAGCGCCGCGGCGTGGGTCGGATACGGTTCGGAAAAAACGCCATTGGCGGTATAGGCCCAGCCGCCGTCATGCTCGACGATCTTGTAGGTCACGTGGCTCATCGGGAACTCGCTGTTGCCATTGCCGAGAGGGTGAACGCGCCGGTCAATCTATGACAGAATAGTCGAAACTGTCGGATTTTGCATCGGCCGTTCGTCCTTGGAATGGCCAGCCTGCATCCCGAGGAGAGAACCATGTGCCGCAACATCAAGACCCTGTTCAATTTCGAGCCGCCGGCGACGCACGCGGAAATCCATGCTTCGGCGCTGCAATTCGTGCGCAAGCTTTCCGGGTTCAACTCGCCGTCGCAGGCCAATGCGGAGGCCTTCAACCGCGCGGTCTCCGAGGTTTCCGACAGCGCCCGCCGCCTGCTGGCGTCGCTGCAGACCAACGCGCCGGCCCGCGACCGCGAGGTCGAGGCCGAGAAGGCACGGGAGCGTTCGCGGGCGAGATTCGGATAAGACAGGCTGCGTTCGCCGCCCGGCAATTGAATTGGAGGCCGTTCCTGATCGCGTTTTCCCGGGTAGCCCACGTGACGTAGCTCACAGTGCGGCCGGTCGCCCGGGCATAGGTTGGCACCATCCGATTGCCGTGGAGGGTGTCATGAAGCCGACGATTCCCCTGAAACTGAGCGCCATCGCTTTCACCGTGCTGTGGTCCGGCTGGATGCTGTGGGTGGGCGGAAGCTACGAGCCCGCCATCATCACCATTCTCGCGATCTCGGGCTCCATTGCGGGTTTTCTCTGGTATCGCGTCATGCGCTGGTGCTTCCGGCTGATGCGCCTGCTGCCGGATATTGGCGCCGGGCCCAGCGCCGCACATTGAATCGCGTGTTTGTTGGGCCGGGCGTTGCTGACGTTTTTCACCGGATTGGCGACGGCCTGGCTGTGTGGCCAGGTCGATCCCATGATCCCTTTGGGCGAATGGTAGGCGACGCTCGCGGGCCTGTTTGTCAGCGGCGCTGAGCGGCGCGCTTACTTCCTGTCCTTGTGTTTGCGCTTGTGCTTCTTCTTGTCCTTGTGGCGATCGTCGTCATCATCAGCGTCGCCATCATCACCGTGCAGGGCCGTCTCGAGCGCCACTCGCTCGGCGGCCTCACGTTCGGTGTCCGCGAGTGCTGCGGCTTCGCGTTCCGCGGCCTCGCGCTCGCGCATTTTCCGGTGATCTTCCCAGGCATCGAAAATCAGATGCAGCCACGGCATCACCTGCTCGATCGAGGGCAGCTGGCCGGGCGGTCCGGGTTCGCCGCGGGGGCCTGCCGGACCCTGCGCGCCGGCTTTACCCTGCGGGCCAGTCTCGCCGCGCTTGCCTTGCGGTCCGGCTTTACCCTGCGCGCCGGCCTTGCCGTCCGCGCCAGGCTTGCCGCGCGGGCCTTCCAGGCCGGGCGGTCCGGGATGCCCCTGCGGCCCGGGACGTCCGGGTTCGCCGCGCGGACCCTGTGGTCCCTGTCGTCCCTGCCGGGGACCTGCTTCGTCCGCCACGTGCACGCTCCGAATATGATTCCGAAGGGCTTCTTATCAGACGTTTGATGACGGCTTCAATTGAGTTGTCGATCTCAACGAAATTGTCATGGAGGCGTCACCGTTGGCGAGCCCCCGATGACGGTTCGGTTACGAACGCAGCACGATCGGTACGAAGCGAGGATTCCTCACTGGCGTGGTTTGTTGGTTCGAGCGCAACTTGGCTTCCAGGCGCAGCAAAAAGATTTCAGCAAGCATTGTCGTTCTCCATTGTTGGCGTGTGTGGAGATTGGTCGTCAGCTTGTCGATATCAGTTCGATTTTTCGGCCCGAACAGGGAGGTCTCTCGTTGTCTACGTGACCCAGATCACAGGCAGATACGCAACCGCGCTTATGCGCAGAATCATCAGCATGCGGTTCGAGCGCTGGAGCATCGTGGTTTGCGGCCAGACGACCAGCGTCGCGATATCGAGTTGTCTCACGCTATGCCTGAAGGTAGTATCACTTGGATAGTTCTACCAAAAGAGATTTTAGCACAGGAATTTTGCTCTCGGATTAGGAGGTCAATTTGCGTTTCTTAGGCAGCGCCCAGCGATACATCTCATCGTTCATCTCGCATAGCTCCAAGGACTACAACGAGGCCGAAGGTTACGAGCGCGTCCTTGAGGAGGCCGGATTTTCCGTATTCCAGTATGGCGAAGATCTTCAATTGGGTAGCCAGGTTCAAGATGTGGTCCGGGACAGGATTTCAAAGTGTCACTTCTTTTTTCTGGTGGTCAGTGAGCATTCGCTGAACTCGCCTTGGGTTCAGAGAGAGCTTGGCCTGGCGGTCGCTCTGCAAAAACAACGCAAGAACTACCGGCCCATCATTATTCCGATTTATGCCAAGGATGCGGAATGGAGAAAAGCCAGCGTCCGACCGCGGCAGTTTCCCGTGCGTGATTTCGAAACGGGTGAACCCGGCGAGACGGCTTTCAATCTCGGCGACGTGCGGGGCGTCGACAAATATGCAAATCCGCAGGTCGACAGTGACGAGAGGCTGATTGCATTTCTGAGGCCGTCGATTTGGGTCACCCGACTGGATTTTTGGGACCATCAGACATTTTATGATTCCGGAGTCTTCGATCTCTATGAAGATCTGTTTCCGGCAATCGAAAGGGATGATCCCCAGGACATTATCCGATGGACGCTGCACGGCGATATCGGAGTGCGGCGGAGTTTTGTCATATCGAATGGCAAGGAAATCTCTTACACGCTCGACTCCCGCTACTTCATATTGAAGCTCGCCGATCGGGCCGTCGGTTTGGGGTTTTTCACCTATGACTTTTCCAGCGAATTGATCTACGGAAATTATATTGGCGTGCAGGAGTGCTGGCGCGGCGGCAATATTGCCGGCAATTTTTTTTCCGAGATCATGGTAATTCTCCAGGAGTTGTTTCCGACGTACAAAGGGATGGTTTTCGAGGTCGAGAAGTTCAGCAGAGAGCGAGTTGAAGGAATCGTCTCCGATCTCAAGCGCACAGGAGCGCGGCAGGTCGCGCTGCAGCAAGATCGGGATGAGGTGCGAAAATTCCTGCGGGTCTCCTGGTATCACAAGCTGGGCTGCTACTTCTTCTTCGATAAGGAGATGAAGGAGCCGTTGGTGTGCAGGTCGCCCTGCCTTGATCTGACGCTGTCACCTGAAGGCTGGGCTGCCGCAGAAGAGGACTACTGGATCATGTGGTATGGCCGGCCGGGCGCGCTGACGGACTATTCAAAGCGTCAGAGTTTTGGAGGAGGGCGATCGGTGCGATTTACGTAGAAATTCTCGCGAAATCCCTCGTTGAATCCAATCCAGGGTATGGTGAGGAGTACTGGCAATACGCGACCGGTATCATCGAGAGGAAGTTGGAAGAGAGCAAGCCGAAGCGGATTGACTTCGGAAAGTTCCTTGACCGTCGCGACAGTCCGCTTCTAAAGGATTGGATCAGTACGGGCATTGACTTGCCGATTTGACTGGCGCCGCCCGGATTCAAATGGCGAAAGTTAACGCTGCGCTCTAGCTCGCGTCCCACTTGACGGGCAGATTGAGCAGGCCGCGGAACGCCCAGCCGCCGATCCGTACCGGCTCGCTGTCGTCGAGTTGCAGATCCGTCAGCCGTGCAAAAATGCCGGGCAGCGCGACATCCGCGACCATCGCGCGCGAGGCAAAGGCGCCGGCGCAATAATGCGGGCCGGCGCCGAAGGCGATGCTCTTCGACGTGTTGCGGGTGATGTCGAATCGATCAGGGTCGCCGAAACAGGATTCGTCACGGTTGGCGGAGCCGAACATGAAGAACACGCGATCCTCCGGCTCGAAATCGACGCCGCCAAACGACCACGGTTTCGCAACGCGGCGCGGCGACATGCCGATCGGCGCGATCCAGCGCGCATATTCCTCGAACACGTCCAGCCATTTTGCCTTGCCGCCCTGGACCAGCGCCAGCTGTTCGGGATGCGTCAGCAGCGCCCAGACAGAGCCGGCGATGGCGTCGCGCGGCTCGTTCTGGCCGCCCGAGATCGCCAGCTTGATGT
This sequence comes from Bradyrhizobium sp. AUGA SZCCT0160, assembly GCF_018130105.1. Taxonomy (NCBI): domain Bacteria; kingdom Pseudomonadati; phylum Pseudomonadota; class Alphaproteobacteria; order Hyphomicrobiales; family Nitrobacteraceae; genus Bradyrhizobium; species Bradyrhizobium sp. AUGA SZCCT0160. The sequence goes on along the minus strand of NZ_JAFCMD010000003.1, from coordinate 404,906 downwards.
TGGCGCGGATGCTTTCCATGTTCTGGCCCGAGGCCAGCAGCACGCTGAGGATCGAGGTGTTGGGATGTTTCTCCACCACCGGGATCATGTCGTCGATCGCGGCATCGATGCCAGCGGTGGCGGCATGGCAGCGCGCCTCGACTTCCTTGTTGCCGGTGTAATTGGCGATGCCGTCGATCATCGCCTGCGACCAGGCGTCCATGTCCTGGTAGCGCATGTTTGTCAGCCCGGTGATGTCCTTCAGGCATTCGGCCGACAGCGGCAGCGCCAGCGCCTTGCACAGGTCGGCTTTGCCCTGCGGCACGAGTTCGTCGAGGATGCGGTCGGCATGGGCCTGGAACTGGCGCACCCAGGTGTCGCGCACGGTGCGCGGCGACACCGCCGGAAACATCGCCGCGCGCTCCGACATATGCGCATCGCCATCCTTGCGCATCATGTTGTGGCCCATCAGCACGTTCATCAGCCCCGCCGGCTGGTGCGAGGAGAACACGTCGATGCGTTTTTCCTGGGTGAAGATGTCGTCGCGCCGGGTGAAGACGGTCGAGCCCAGCTGCGGCACGAAAGCGATCGGCGCCTCCTTCCGCATCCGAGCCAGGGCCGGATAGGGATCGGCCCAGAACGTGGATACGTCGATCTCGAAATGCGGGGCGTTGGACATGATCGGTTGCCGTGGGTGGGAGAGCGAACTAGTTGCCTAGGCAAATATGTCATTGCCGGGCCCGACCCGGCAATCCGTTTTCTGGGTTCCCGCACCAAATATCGGGTCCCGTCGGTTCAGACCGTCCGGTAGCCGCCATCCACCATCACGATCGACCCCGAGACATAGGCAGACAGATCGGACGCCAGGAAGACCGCGGGCCCGACAATGTCTTCGGCGGTGCCGGCGCGGCCGAGCGGGGTGTGGTCGACGAACACTTTCACCAGCGCCGGATTGCTGGCGCGCACCTTTTCGTTCAGCGGCGTCTCGATGAAGCCCGGGCCGATCGCGTTGACGCGGACGCCGTCCTTGCCGAGTTCGGCGGCGAGCGCCTTGGTGAAGCCGAGCACGCCGTGCTTGGAGGCGGTGTAGGCCGGCGAACTCGGCGTCTTCAGATGCACGAACGACTGGATCGAGCCGATATTGACGATGCGTCCCTTGGCTGATCGCAGCGGTTCGAGGAAGGCATGCGTCACGTTGAAGACGCCGGTGAGGTTGATCGCGATGATGTCTTCCCAATCATTGATCACGGCTTCGGCTGCGCCCAGCATGCCGTTGCGGCGGGCAATGCCGGCATTGTTGACCAAAATCGAGACCTGGCCAACTTTATCGGCGACGCGCCTGGCGATCGCGACGCAGTCCTCGCGCCTGGTGACGTCGAGCAGGAAGCTCTCCGCCTTGCCGCCGGCGTCGCGGATTTCACTGGCGACGCTGGCCGCGGCCTGCTCGTTCATGTCGAGCAGCACCACGCGCGCGCCCTCGCTGGCGTAGCCTTTCGCGATCGCGCGCCCGATGCCGGAGCCTGCGCCGGTGATGACAGCGATGTGATTTTGGAGCAGGGGCATGGGTGTTTCCTCAACGGTTCTGTTTTTGTGTGAGGCCATATTAGGATGCGGATTGCGGGCCGTCAGCCCCTAGCGGCCGCCGTCATGCGCGGGGCAGGTGTGTGCGAAGCGTGCGGCGAAACGGCAAGGCCGGCGGATATCACCCACCGGCCTTTTTCGATTTGATCGTAGGGTGGGTTAGGCGAAGCCGTAACCCACCGCCGATGCAAGGTCTTAGATATTGCAGGCGCCCTTCTTGAGCATGCCGTCCTTCATTGCGAGCGCGGCGGCGAAGGTCGGGACCGGCTTGCTGACGGTCTTGTAGTTCGAGGGGATCGGCTTGCCCGGAATGCTTTCGTCCCAGATCTGGCAGGCGCCGGTGCCTTCCCAGCGGATCAAATGAAACGCGGCTTCGGCAGGAGCGGTCGCGGCAAAAGCGGACAGTGCAATAGCGGCAGCGGCACTGAGAGCGGTAACTCGAAGCATGGGCAAAGGTCTCCTGTTGGGAAATGTCGGCCGGCCCCCGCAATGCGTGCTGGCAGGGACGGCGCCCGATGGGGATCCGGGCATTCATTGAGTGTGGCGAAAGCGTGATTGGTTCAATTTTCTAGCCGCGAAAAAGGCCGGTGGGGCCGGCCTTGATCGAAGCGTTAACGTGCGCTCAGAACGAGCAGGTGCCGTTGTGCAGCAGGCCGTCCTTCAGCACCAGCGCATCGCCGAAGGTCGGCACTTCGCTGCCGACGACGACGGTGTAGTTGCCCGGATACGGCGCGGTCGGGATGTTCTGGTCCCAGATCTGGCAGAAGCCCGAATCCTGCCAGCGGATCAGGTGGAAGGAGGCCTCGGCGGGGCTCATGGCGGCAAGCGCGGTGACGGCAACAGCGGCGGTGGCGGCGAAGAGGCAAAGGCGGCGCATCGAGGGTCTCCTGGATATCAGGGGGTTTGCTGCTCTCCCAGGCAATGAAATCCGATCGGGGAGGCGCCCGAGACGTCATGTCCCGGTCATGAATTATGTCCCGCGAGTGCCCGATTGGTTCAAAGCCGCGGTGCGGAAATGGCCGAGCCTGAAGCGCGGTGGAACCCTGCAAATCGCGCGGCGCGAATAGGCTTTGTCGATCCCGTCAATCGGTTACAATCGGCGAACCGCGATCTGATTCACCGTCGCGGCGCTCGCTCTCCACGCTCAAGGAAACACTGCATGAAGAAGTCATCCGCCATTCGTGTCGCGCTCGTCGCGCTGATCGCTTTCGCCGGCGCCGCGCTGTCCTCCGTCGCCCGTGCCGATGAGGGCACCATCGCGATGACGATCTACAAGGCCGGATGGGTCATCGGCGGCTCCGGCGGCAGCGGCACATTGACTTTTCGCGGCCGGCGCTACGCGCTCTCCACCGGCGGGCTGGATTACGGCCTGGTGTTCGGCGGCTCGAAGACGGTGCTGCGCGGCCGCGTCAGCAACATCTATCGCCCGTCCGACGTCGCCGGCGTCTATGGCGCGGCGGGCGCGGGCCTTGCCATCGGCCGCGGCGCGCGCGCGATCGTGCTGACCAACCAGAAGGGCGCGGTGCTGGAGCTCGCCGGCCAGCAGACCGGGTTGATGGCGAATGCGGATTTGAGCGGTCTCGCGATCACGTTGAGGTAGAAGGTGCGTAGGGTGGGTTAGGCGTAGCCGTAACCCACCATCTTCACGCGCGGTGAGACTTTGGTGGGTTACGCTTCGCTAACCCACCCTACGATTTCTTGCTCACCATCGCGTGGATCGCCTCGCAATGGCGCACGAGATTGGGATGATCCGACACGAACGCCTTCAGCGGCGTCGGGATCGGGAAGAAGTGGATATTGGCGATGAAGCCGTAGATGCCGGCATCGACGCTGGTCGGCGTCACCCCATGCACATATCCATCCGCCGGAATCAGATCGGCAAGCACCTGTAAGTCAGCCAGCCCGCGTGCGTAGGCCTGGTCGGGCGTGTAGCGGCCAATGCCCTGGAAATAATAGCGCTGCGCGTTGTAGTCCCGCGCCTTGTTCAGCCCGGCCGCGTCGATCTGCGCATGCTGCGCCATGAAGCCGTCGCGGAACGCGGGGAAATACCGATCGTCCTTCCAGCGCGAATACGACATCACCCAATAGAGATCGTCGAGCATGCGCGTGACCAGATGATCGGTCATGCGCTGCGCCGGCGTCAGTGCAGCATCGATGATGAGATGATATTTTCGCACCAGATGCGCGATGACGGTCTCGCTGTCGCCGATCGTCTCGCCGTCATCGACGATGTAAGGCAGCTGCGCGCGGGGCGCCGCCGAGGCATCGAACAGATGCTCATGGACGAACGGCACGCCCGCGAGCTTGAGGAAGGCGAACACTTTCAGCCCATAGCCATTATTGTCGGCGACGCCGAACAGCGTTGGATAGGAATAAAGCGTCAGCATCGCGTCACCGCGCCTTCAGCGACGCCACGCCCTCGATCTCGATCAGCATCTGCGGGTTCGGCAACGCCACCACCACGCAGGTGGTGCGCGCCGGATAGGGCGCCGGCCCGAACGCTTCCGCATAGAGCTTGTTCATGGTGGCGACGTCGGACGCGCGCGTCAGCAGCACGTTGACCTTGACCAGATCGCGAAACGTCGCGTTGGCCTCAACGAGGATACGCTTGATGTTGATCACGACGTTGCCGAATTGCGCCTCGAAGCCGTCGGGCAGCGCGCCTTTGTCGTCGAAGCCGGGAATCCCCGAGATGAACAGTAGATCGCCGACGCGGGTGGCAAACGACAGCGGCGGCGACTTGATGCCGGCGGGAGGAAGAAAGTGCTGGATGGGCATGGGGCGCCTCGATTGATGTGAATTGCAGCCCGCATGAGCATAGCGACATGCGGGATTTCTGCCAGCCCCGGATGTCGCTCGGTGGATCCGGGTTACGCTACGTCGTCCCGGCCTTGAGCCGGGACGACGTCCGTAGTGTTGTTGCACAGTGCACTGAACACACCCTCGCGATCTCGCGACGCATCGCGCCCGAGGTTTGCTCTTGAACTTCCACCCTCTCAAAACAGAGGGCGCAGGGAATGCCGGATGCGCGCTGCACCCGCGGTCTCATGTGCGGTTAGCACAAAACAAAGTGCACATGAGCATACAGGGCAGCGGAGAACATCCGACATTCCCTGCGCAATGGCTTTACGGCTTATGCCGTGCTCTCCCCGGAGACGAGTTCTTGGTTGACTCCGTCGCTGCCGTTCGGCTCTCGCCTACCCGACAGCTTGACACCTGCAACGGGTGCCAGGACCACACGGTTTTGCCGTACGCTTGGTCCGCGCCATCGTCTCAGCGCAAACCAGCGTCCACCGCAACCCGCCCAACGTCCGTGACGACGGCCGACGCCCTTCTGACCAGGACGGGATGGCGATAGATGCGCACTGATTTGGGTCGGCCGACAACAGAAATATTTTTGATTTACGGAAATTTTCTACTTGACACGATTTCTGAAAACCGGAACTGATTTGCCCGTCGGGCAACACAGAGGTATCCCCAGACACGGCGTCCGCGCGACGATGTCGGCTTTCGGACCCGGAGCAGACATTGAATTTCGCAGCGATCGTCGTAAATTTCGTCCGGATTGCAACGCCTTGAAAACCTGGAGGTAGATGCAATGACCCTCGACCAGTACGTGCGCGACCTGCGGGAGATTACTGCTCAGCGTTCTGATCCGGTCGAAATCACGGATCTGGTCGTACCGCTCGCCAGGAAATTTGCAAAATCGCCGGAACTGCGCCGCCCCGAATATCGTGAATGCGATGCCGAGCAAGGCTTCGGCGTTCACATGCTCCATGAAGAGCCCAATCACGATCTGGCCGTTTTCCTGGTATCGTGGCTGCCGAACCGAGGCACCAACCCGCACAACCACAAAACCTGGGCCGTGGTGGTCGGCATCGAAGGCCAGGAACAAGAGATCAACTATGACCGGCGCGATGACGGTGGTAAGCCCGGCTATGCCGACCTGAAACGCAGCGGTGAACACGTGATGACCGCTGGTGACACGGCCCGCTGTTATCCAGAACACATACATAGCGTCCGGAACGTTGGAAAAGACATTTCGATGTCGCTGCACACTTACGGCCGGCACATCAACTACACTGGACGCTCCGAGTTTGATGTAGAGCGCAAACTTGAGAAGCCCTACGTGGTCAGGGTCGCCGACGACGCGCACGTGCGGGCGCAGATCCTGACCAAACGAAGAATAAGTTAGCGTTCCGCGTCTGGCACTTTCGGACCTGGATTGCCGAGCCATATCCGAGCGGCAATCGGACCTGAAGCGTCGGCGTTACCGATGCGGGCCAGGATGATCTGACCAACATGGTTGCAGCGGCGAGCCAAGCATCACGAGCGTGGTGTTGTGATCAGCAGCCAACAGCCGCGAAGAGCCTATTTGCCGTCGTTCCAGATATCGGTCGCCATCTTCCAGTCATTTCCGACCTTTTCCCAAACCACAACATATTTTCCGCTCAGTTCCTGCGGCGTCGGGCCCTTGGTCTTCAGGCTGAAATTCCCGATCTCGCGCGCCGCAGAGGGGCCGAGCGGCTTGACGTCCAGGACGGTGAGTTTCGGATCGCCAACTTTTTCGGCCATGCTTTTCCACATTGCCTCGATCGCGGCTCGGCCCTGGACCATCGCAGAACCAGGCGGAAGTGCGATGGCATCAGCGGTGTAGAATGACGCGATCGCGGCGAAATCGGCCTTGTTGAAGAATTCAATCCATTTAGCGTTTGCCGCCTCGATCTCCGCCTTCTGTGCCGACGCTGGTCCAATCAACGCCAGCACGAATGCAATCACCAGTGCCATCCTGCTCATGATCAGCTCCATTTTTTGAATGCGATTGCTCGGTCGGTTCGCGCATCTCGGTCTCCGCGCCGATACTGCGTGCATGCCGATCGGCAGCAATTTTACCGCCCGGGGCATGTCCCTGAGACTCGCCCTATTGGGTTACCCCTGGTCAGCGCGGCCGCCCAAGGCAGCGTCGGAAACGAACGAAAGCCCGCGCCTGGCAATGTCCAGTTATTCACAACGTCTTCCCCGTTAACCATAGCTATATACGATGGTGTGAATTGACATCGTCGAAAAAATTTTAACCGAGAGTCGCAAATCGAACCGACCGCCCCGTTTTCGCAGGGCACAGTGGGTGCGGGGCTGGATCAAAGCTCATCAAAAAACAGATCGAACACGGAGCGTGAGCTCTCGTGACGCAAGCGAGCGTCTCGGGAAATGGCTTTCGCTTGAGAAAGGTGATGCCGCAGTGAGTGAAAGCGAAACGAAAGTTGCACCGAACGGAACCAATGTATTCGGGATGCCACTGTTGGAACTCCCGAAGATCGCGTTGCCGGGCGTGAGCTTCGAGCTGGCCGAGCAGGGTTTTGCCCGCGCGCGGGAAGGTTGCGAGAAGATGAAGGTCGCGTCAGAGGCGATGACGGAAGCGCTGCGCGAGAGCTATTCGAGCAATGCCAGAAGCACGACAGACTACGGCCTCAAGGTGCTCGAAATCTCAAACGCCAATGCTGCCTCCGCGATCGATTTCTTCGTCAATCTGCTGGGCAGCAAGTCAGTTTCGGAAGTCTTTACCTTGTCCGCGTCGCAGGCGCGCAAGACCTTCGACGCCGCATCCGGCCAGAACAAGGAATTACTGGCCCTTGCCCAGAAGCTTGCGACGGAAACGGGTGAGCCGATCAGGGATCACTTCGCCAAGATTCTGCACAAAGCCAGCTAAAAAAGCGGCGCCCAATTTACACAGAGGATTCGTTCAGGAGGGATCCGGCCGGTTGGAGTAAGCCCCGCAACGAGTATGCCCACCCCATGCTCGATCAGACAAATGCACAGGTGCGCTATGCCCCCCAAGTCACCGCACCGACAAGAGGCGCAAATCCAACCGGCCGGTACTTTGCTGCAAAGACAGCAAGTACCATTTCAAGGGAGGGACACATGGGTATGGTTATGGTGAAATGTCCGCAAAGCGGACGCGCGATCCCCACCGGCATCAAGATCGATCGCGAGAGCTTTGGACGCAGCGCGGTGTTCTTCTCGCGCACTCATTGCCCGATCTGCCGCACCTATCACGACTGGTTCGCGCGGGAAGCCTGGGTTCACGAGCCGAGCATCCGGACGCGGCGTCTCGGCGCGGGCTCCAGCGCCTGACCGTCGCTGCGCAATGGGGGACACCATGGCGCGCATGGAAATCTCAACTGAAACGTCGACCTGGCTGCTGCAGGCCAAGGATTTTCTTGAAGAAGCACGACGGCTGAAGCCGGGCCCCGCACGCAACGAGCTGCGCCAGACGGCGAAGGTGCTGCGCGAGCTCGCCAAGCTCGAGGCGAAGAAACGACACAACGGGAAGAAACGACACAACGGCCAGTCGCAGCGCGGATAGGTCGGCGGTCGCGCTCACACGACATCGCCCGATTCAATTTCCGGGATGCGCACAGCAGCGGAAGGAACCGCCGCGCGTGATCGGGCCGTGTTCGACGAAAAGATTTCTTCGACTTCGACACGCATGGTGTCGTGGCATTCGCACGATGCGGCCGCGAGCCGCGATCGGTCGATCTCGATCCGGCCTCGTTGATCGGACCTGATCGCTCCGGAAGCGCGCAGTTTACCCACCAGGAGCGTCACCGTCGTTCGTCGCACACCAAGGATTTGCGACAACGCCTGTTGGGTGAGCGGGAGCACGTCGTGGTCGATGCGGTCGCGAAATTGCAGCAGCCAGCGGGCCATGCGGGCTTCGACCGGGTGCAGCGCATTGCAGGCCGAGCCGAGTTGGAACTGTACCAGCATCGCCCTGGCGTGATTCTGGACCAGGTGCCGGATCGCCGGACTCCGGTTGAAAGCGGCGTGAAAGCGCGATGCGGGAATCCGCGAGGCGATGCCCGCCGCACGAACGACCGCGGTAACGGCCGAAGGCGACGGCCCGAGCACTGAAAGAATGCCTATTGCCCCCTCGCGCCCGACCGCGGCGGTGGCGACCGTCTGCCCGTCCGCCATGTCGATCATCAGCGAGATGGCGCCGCTATGAGGGAAAAGCACATGCTCGATCGGGTCACCCGCTCGCGAAATGACCGCGTCCGGATCGAGCGCGACCGTCTCCAGCACAGGCCCCAGCAGATCGAGGTCCGACGGCGGCAGCGCTGCAAGAAGGTGGTTACCAGTTCCGCCCAGAGGCTTCACTGAAGGGAGCCCGCGATCAGACATTCGCGGCCTTCTTCATTTGGAGTGTCTTCATTTGGAGTGTCGCGAAACGGCGATCTTGCTCCGAGATCAAACTCACCCTGGTACGCCTTTACGCTCGACAACAAATTTGCTCCCAACAACAAAACTTCTAACCATCGGCCGCGATATGGATTTCTGCTCGCCGCATCGCAAAGAGTTAGATGCAAATGCGACGGACGCAACAACAAAATGCGCATGCGTACCACCGTAGTAATGCGGAACGGGTGGTTCCAATTCCGGCGCACGGCACACGCCTTCCGGTACGCGGCACATGACGGAAACTTATCGGTGCCCGAGCCCATTGCGATATCGGCAGGTAGCACTTTTGAGACATGACGGTGGACCCCGACAATGTCCGTGAACGGAAGTCGTCGGCGGTCAGGCGCCCGAGCCGCGCAATGAGGTGAACGCTCGCGATCGGGGGGTCTATTATCTGTGGCAATATGGACGCCGCGCCCGTCTTGAGTGACAATGTCTCCTGTTGGCGAAGTGCCAGCGGTGGCCATATGCCGCCTGATACGAAACACAAGAGCGGCATCAAGACGCCCCGCCATGGAAACGCCCAATGCTGATCCCCCTTGCCGAGGTGCCGCGCTGGTATGCCGAGCGCAAACCTAAAGACACGATCGCGATCAGCCATGGCGCCGAGACACTGAGCTGGGAGCAGCTGGAGCGCAATGCCAACGCCCGTGCCCGCGCCTTTGCGGCCAAGGGCGTCAAGCCGGGCGATTTCGTCGCCATCGGCCTGCCCAACAGCAACGCATTTTTCGAGACCACGTTTGCGGTGTGGAAATGCGGCGCGACGCCCACTTCGCTGACCTGGCGGTTGCCGCGCGGCGAGGCGGCTGCGGTGCTGGACATTCTCAAGCCTTCGCTTGTCGTCGGCGGTCAGCCGGACTGGAATGCGCCCAACGCGCTACCAATTGATTTCATGCCGGACGGCTTTTCCGGAGATCCGATCGACAAGCCGGTGGCGCGCTACTGGAAGGCGATGACCTCTGGCGGCTCGACCGGCCGGCCGAAGGTGATCCTCGACCACCGGCCCGCCGTGATCGATACCGCAGGCCCCGCCGCGCTCGGCATGCCGATCGGCGCTTCCCTGCTCAACCCCGGGCCGCTCTACCACAACGCGCCCTTCATTGTTTCGCACACCGCGCTGTTCCATGGCGGGCGCGTCACCGGCCTCGTCAAGTTCGACGCCGAGGAATGCCTGCGCCTGATCGAAGCGAGCCGGGTGCAGTGGGTCAATTTCGTGCCGACCATGATGCACCGGATCTGGGCGCTGCCCGATGAGGTGCGGAGCCGCTACGATCTGTCGAGCCTGCAAATCGTGTTTCACATGGCGGCGCCGATGCCGCCATGGCTGAAGGAAAAATGGATCGAATGGCTCGGGCCCGAGCGCATCTATGAGCTCTATGGCGGCACCGAAGCGCAGGGCGCATGCATCATTTCGGGCGTCGAATGGCTCGAACACAGGGGATCGGTCGGCAAGATCGCCGAGACCTCCCGCCTGCGCATCATCGGCGAGGACGGCAACGAGGTCCCGACCGGCGAGACCGGTGAAATCTATTTCCTGCCCAATGACGGCGCCGGCAGCAGCTATCATTATCTCGGCGCCGAACCAAAACGCCGCGCCGACGGCTGGGAATCGCTCGGCGACATCGGCAGACTGGACGCCGACGGCTATCTCTATCTCGGCGACCGGCTCGCCGACATGATCCTGCGCGGCGGCGCCAACATCTACCCGGCCGAAATCGAGGCTGCGGTATCGGCCCATCCGTTAGTTCGCTCCTGCGTCGCGGTCGGGCTGCCCGATCCGGAATTCGGCCAGCGCGTGCACGCAATTCTGGAACTTGGGCCCGACACCGACGCGCAATCGGTCGCCGACGGCATGGGCGATTTCCTCTCCGACCTGCTCAGCCGCTACAAGCACCCGGAAAGTTTTGAAGTGGTCGATGTCGGCCTGCGCGATGATTCCGGCAAGGTCCGCCGCACCCTGCTGCGCGACGAGCGCGCCGCCTGGCTGAAGGAGAATCGCGCCTTCCGGATATTGCCCGCGCGGGCGCGGGCCAGGGCGGAGTGAGGAAAGGGCCGGGATAAACTACATTCTTGGCCTCGACAGCGCGTCCTTGCTTACAAACAGGAGGCGCCGCCGAAAGGCTGTCGGACTTTCGGCAAGCAGCACCCCCTTGAGAGATTGTAAACCACCAGCGAAGAATGGTTCACGAAGCCCGTTACCATGGGTCTCGCTCCACTCTGGTATCGGCAGCCCGTAAACGCGTGCAAGATGCTCGGCGACTGCAGCCACGTAGGCGTCGTGCACGGCGTCAATGGAAGCCGGCCGATCTTCGATCGCTCGCTGGCGCGACTCAGTGTTCGTATAAAACGAATCGAGAAACTCCCGAAGCGACGGGTCAAACTTCTGTTCGCCGGCTTTCACCCGACGGACCACCTCGCCCAACGAACCTGGTTTTTTGCGGAACAGATTCATGGCAGGCGCGACGCATCAGTGCGTCTGACCAGTGCCGTGGTCAATGTCCAGGTTTGAAAAAATCTCCTCGAGTCCCAACCGCGTTTTGGGTTGAAGCATGTTCTGCGGGTAAAATTTTTCGACCAACGTCAGGGCATCCTGGCTGCTTTTGATACCTATTGCGCGAGCGAGAAGCTTGATGTCGTCGATGTCCGAGTTCGTCTCGACACCCCCGACGCGCATCGCTCGGCACTTCATGGCAAACAGGTATTCCGGTTTCGCCGGGTATACGCGTAGACCTGGCTGATCCTCCGCTGGATAGGTGTTGAACAAGGCCTTGACATCAGGGTCGGCGTCTCTGCTGCTAAGCCATCCCTTCACACCGTCGTTCAACCAGTTTTCATCCCACCCAAATTCCTCGGCAATCTCCGCCGCGAGCTTTTTGATGAAGTCTTTGTTTCCCTCGAATACCGCATCGACGTCGCCGGTGTTGATCTGTCTGTTCAAGGTGAGCAGGAGGGCCGATCCGCGCCATATATCGCGATCTCGACGGTGCGACCGGCCGCAAATGCTCTCCGGCCAAGTTCGGCAAGGGCATGCTCCAGAGTTGACCGATCGAAATTCTTATCGCCGCTCATGGTTCGTTCTTCCGCAGCCAGTAAACGATACGCTTTTAGCACGAAAGCTGCCAGCAAACCGGTTCGTAGTTACGATCCGGGAGGACTCCCGGGCCGGCTCAGGGACGTCCGTTTGTTCCGGATCTATCATGCCGTCCCGCGCGCGGTCCAAAACGGATTGGAGACAACCGGCCGAAGCTCCTAAAAAGCCAACTCTCGCTTTCAGCGACATTTCAACCGACACATCCTGAGGTAAGATATTCCGGCTGACGTGACGGCTTTCGATCGGCCGCACCGCATGGGAATATGACATGTCTTTCCGCACGGATAACGAAGCCTATGAGGCCTGGCTCGCCACGCAGTGCGACGTCGTCAAAAAGGATATCGCCTACAAGCACAAGCGGATGAAGAAGAACCCCTTCATCTTTCTGCGGGCGACCTATTTCCGCTGGGCCAGAAAAATCGGCGACTGGTGTCCGGAACTGATGGATGCGCCGCAATTGCTTTCGGTCGGCGATCTGCATCTGGAGAATTTCGGAACCTGGCGCGATGTGGACGGCCGCCTGGTGTGGGGCGTCAACGATTTCGACGAAGCGGCCGTCATGCCCTACGTGCTCGATCTGGTCCGGCTTGCGGCCAGCATCCAGCTGGCGCCGAACCCGGCGGTCGACCCCAAGCACGCCGCTAGCGCCGTGCTCCGGGGCTATCGCGACGGCCTCGAGAACCCGCGGCCGGCGCTGCTGTTCGAAGGACAAAGCTGGTTGCGGCCCTATGCCGAGCCGGAGGAAGACAGACTGAAGGAGTTTTGGAAGGAAGTTGCCGACTACCCGGATTACAAGCCGCCGCCCGCAATCGCCAAGGCGCTGATCGAAAGCCTGCCTGACGGCGTGGACAGGAAGAGCATCCGATTGTGCCGCCTGCTCCGCAAGGGTGGCGGCAGCCTGGGGCGGCCGCGTTACGTCGCGGTCGGCGACTGGCGCGGCGGGCAGGTATTGCGCGAGGCCAAGGCGCTGGTGCCCTCGGCGTGGACATATGCCAACGGCCAAACATCCGGCAAGAAATCCGGCAAGAAACCCAGCAAGTCGAATTTCCTGGCGCTGGCCCACAGCCGCTATCGCGCGCCGGATCCGTTTCTCGACGTGCGCCATCAATTCATCTTTCGGCGCATCGCCGCCGATTCCCGCAAGATCGAGCTGGGAGACGCCGCCGGCAAGAAATTGCACCTCAAGTTGCTGGAGGCCATGGGGCTGGAAGTGGCGTCGGTCCACGCAGCAGGTGCGGTGCCGGTCGAGGCGCTGCAGGCCGACCTTGTGAAACGCCCGCACGGCTGGCTGAACGCCGCCGCAGCGGTTGCGGCCGACAAAGTCAAGCGCGATTATCGGGAATGGCGCAGCTGACGCGCGTTCCATCGATGCACGGATCGCAAACCGCGTTCGATCCGCGATCTCGATCCGCGGCCGTTTCGCTGATATAATCCGGCAAAGGCTGCCGCTGACAGGACCATGATCTATTCGGGTTGCGCGGCGTTGGTTAGCTGCGCGCAACCGTATGGGAGACCCTTCATGCCCTCTTTGACCGAATGGAAAGTGCCGCCGGCCAACCAGCCGCGCCCGGGCGATTACAGTTTTGATCTCGACCGCGCACTGGCCTCGGTGGTCGGGCTACATTCGATTATCCCCGCCGACGCCTTCAGCGCGGAGACGCTCGGCACCGAGCGCGCCGGCAATGGCGTGCTGATCGACGACGGCCTGGTGCTGACCATCGGCTATCTCATCACCGAGGCCGAGACCGTGTGGCTGCATCTGGGCGACGGCCGCGTGATGCAGGGCCATCCGCTCGGCTTCGACTTCGAATCCGGCTTCGGCCTGGTGCAGGCGCTCGGGCGTCTCGACATCGAGCCGCTTCCGCTCGGCTCTTCCGCCATCACAAGGGTCGGCGACCGCGTCGTGCTCGGCGGCGCCGGCGGCCGCACGCGATCGGTCGCGAGCCAGATCGCGGCCAAGCAGGAATTCGCCGGCTATTGGGAATATCTCTTGGATGAAGCGATCTTCACCCACCCCGCGCATCCGAACTGGGGCGGCACCGGGCTGATCTCCGGCCGGGGCGAATTGGTCGGCATCGGCTCGCTGCAGCTCGAACGCGAGCGCGAGGGCAAGGCCGAACACGTCAACATGATCGTCCCGATCGACCTGTTGAAGCCGGTGCTCGACGACTTGCGCAAATTCGGCCGCGTCAACAAGCCGGCGCGGCCATGGCTCGGGATGTTTTCGACCGAGATCGACAACCGCATCGTGGTGGTCGGCGTCGCCGGCAAGGGTCCCGCGGCGCGCGCCGAAATCAAGACCGGCGATGTCATCCTCGCGATCAATGGCGACAAGATCACCAGCCAGACCGGCTTCTACCGAAAACTCTGGTCGCTGGGGCCTGCCGGCGTCGACGTGCCGCTCACGGTCTATCATGAGGGCGTCACTTTCGACGTGGTGCTGACCTCGGTCGAACGCGCCAAGCTGCTGAAGGCGCCGAGACTGCACTGAGCAAGACTGCACTGAGCAAGACTGCACTGAGCAAGGCTTCACTGAGAAGGCTTCACTAAGAAGACTGCACTGAGAACGCTGCGCTAGAACAAAAGCTCCAATAAGCAGGGAATGCGCGATGAGCGAGGCCGTGGTGGACGACATCGTGGCCGTGCTGCCGCCGCTCTTGCAATCGCTCGAAGCGCTCGGCTTTGTCGCGCGCCATCTGAACCCCCCGGATTTCGGTCGCGTGATGGAAGCTGCCGGCACGCCGGACGAGGCGCTGCGCGCGGTGCGCCCGCGGCTTTCGCAGTGGCCCGCGGAATTCAGCGATATCAAGACCGCGCTCGAGGCCGCCAGCGACGCGGCGCTCGCCGCCTTCGACGGCCTGCGCGAGGTGCAGAACGGCAATGGCGATCTGGTCAGCGTGTTTCGCTCGCTGCGCCATTCGCCGCGCGCGCAGGAGGCGCTCTATGCGCTGGTCGCGAAATTGCCGCCGGTCAGCGAGTTCTTTGTCGAACCTTCGTTGCGCGAGGATGCCGATCTCGCCGCACGGCTGGCGCAACCCGCCAATGAAAACACCGGCATCTTCCACGACCATAACGAACCCGGCAGCCGCGGTGGCTTCTCGCTCTATGTGCCGGAATATTATACGCCTGATCGTGCCTGGCCGCTGGTGATGGCGCTGCATGGCGGCAGCGGCAATGGCCGCGGTTTTCTGTGGAGCTGGCTGCGCGACGCGCGCAGCCACGGCGCCATCCTGATCGCGCCGACGGCGACAGGAAATGCTTCAGATAGCAAAACCACCTGGGCGCTGATGGGCGAAGACACCGACACGCCGAACCTGCTGCGCATTCTCGAACAGGTGCGTTCGCGCTGGAATATCGACGCGACAAAAATGCTGCTGACCGGCATGAGCGACGGCGGCACCTTCTGCTATGTCAGCGGGCTCGAAAGCGCCTCGCCGTTCACGCATCTCGCGCCGGTCTCGGCGACGTTCCATCCGCTGATGGCTGAAATGGCGGATGCGGAGAGACTGCGTGGCCTGCCGATCCACCTCGTGCATGGCAAGCTCGACTGGATGTTTCCGGTGCAGGTGGCGCGGCACACCCGGCAATTGCTGTCGGCGGCAGGCGCCAACGTGACCTACCGCGAGATCGACGATCTCAGCCACACCTATCCGCGCGAGATCAACGCGCCAATGCTGGCGTGGCTGCGCGGGAGTTGACCGCACGGGCCGGGCCGGTTCCCGTGACAAAGAGACATAATCTCGTCTGAATTTATCGTCAAAAGTGAAGGACTTAGCCAACGAGGGGGGCCTCGTCAGCGCGGTATTGGAACCGCGACAGGATCTTCATGCCCTCCACGATTTCCCCCGCATCAATCTCGCGTTCACCCCTCTCTACATCCGTCGTGCTCTCCAAGGGGGTCAGCCGCCTTGAGGCAACGCTGAAGTTGACGACCGCGATCCTCGCGCTCGCGGCCGGCGTCTACACCTATCTCGGCGTTCGCGAACTGCTCAACGGCAGTCCGACGACCGTGTTCTTCGCGGCGGTCATTTATTCCGTCGCGGTGTCGGTCGGCATCTACGCCTTCTGGATTTTCCTGATGCAGTTCATGCCGCATGTCACCGGCCGCGGCGGCCGCGGGCTGATGTTCGGCTGCATGCTGCTGGGATCCTTGATGATCGTGGCGATGTCGTCCTGGCTGAATGCGTCGGCACTCGCCGGCGCCGCCGCGGTCCAGCAGCACCTCGCCATTACCGTGCAGAACTACACCCGCGATCTCGATACCGCCAACACCAACGCGATCGCGGCGCAGGGGCTTTTGCCCGATATCCAGCTCGCCTCTTCCCGCTTCGCCAAACTGGCCGATGCCGAGCGCGCCGGCTCGCTGACCGGCACCGCAGGTTCAGGCACCGTGGTGCAGCTGCTGACCCAGATGTCGGGGCAGCTCGACGGTCTGGGGCAGGAAGTTCAGGCTTCCGGCAAGCGTGTCTCGGCGCTGTACGAGCAAGGCGGCAAGAATCTCGCCAAAATGCGCGAGCTGATTTCCGACCGCGGTCCGATCTCGGCACGCAGCGACGCCTTTGCATCGGAATCGCTCGCCCTGATGGGCGTGATCGCCAACCTGCAGCAAACGTCGGTGGCGCCGGCGGTGAAACGGGCCGCGACGTCGCTGTCGTCAGGGTTCATTGCACCGGCAGCCGGTGGCCGCAGCGGCGATCTCGCGGAACGGCAAACCGCCGTTGTCGGAAAGGTGGAAAGTTCGATCGCGGCACAAGCCACCTCGCTCTCCGACGCCGCCGACAAGATTTTGGCGATGCCGCGGGTCGAGCCGGCCCGCTTTCAGTCGCTCACCCCGGCGGAAGCCGTGCTGCGCTATGCCAGCGATTTCATCCCGAGCTGGGCCGGAGCGATCTCGATTGACCTGATGCCGGCGGTGCTGGTGCTGATCCTCTGCGTGGTTCATGCCGCGATCCGGCGTGAAGGCCTGCCGGCGATGAGTGGGTCCGACATGACCGCGGGCGAACTGGTCGCGGCCCTGCAAATGGCGCGGGAGGTCGAAGAGGCCCGCCGAACCGTGCCGAACGAAACAAAGGACATCCCTGAGCCGCCATCGGAGCCTGCGCCGGCAGAAGAGAACGTGACGTCGCTGTCGTCGGCGCGGCATCCCAAGTAGCGCTGTCATGTCGACCATTTCGGAACGCTTTCACCATTGGCTCTCGGACCGCGCGGACGAGACCATGCTGCGCTGGATTTTTCGCGGCCTGGTTACGGTCATCGTGGCTGCGCTCGCTGCCGATCTCGCCGGTGCCAATGGCTGGATCGCTCCGCCCGATCCCGCGGCATTGCCGGCCGAGATCAAGCGGGACGCTCCCACGCTGGATCTTCCCAGCGTCCTCCCGTCCATCCTGGCTCCGCTTTTGCCCGGCGGCGACAATCGCCTGACGCCGTTGCCACAGCCGGAAGGCGCGCTGGCAAAGCCGATGACTTTTGAGCTGGTCGGCGGCGGCAGGTTGATCGCAAACGGCACGATCACGCCTGGAACTTCACAAGCTTTTGCCGCCGAAATCGGCAAGCGCGGCGACTATATCAAGACTGTGGTCCTGAATTCACCGGGAGGTTCGGTCGTCGATGCACTGGCGATGGGACGCCTGATCCGCGAAAAGAACCTGGCAACCGAAATCGAGGCCGGGAAATACTGCGCCTCGTCGTGCCCGCTGATGTTCGCCGGCGGCGCCGAGCGGCGCGCCGGCGACAAGGCCGTGATCGGCGTGCATCAGGTGGCGGCGATCGCGGCCGCGGCCAATAGCCCGCCACGCGACGAGATGAGCATGGCACAGAAAATCTCGGCGCTCTGCCAGCGCTATCTCGCCGAGATGGGCATCAACCTGCAGGCCTGGGTCCATGCGATGGAAACGCCGCACGACAAGCTGTTCGTGTTCAAGCCGGATGAGTTGAAGTCCCTTAATCTCGTGACGACAGCACCGGCTGCAGCACCAGCGCCGTCCGTCCCTGCGAAGGTGAGATCGTAGCATCAGCTCAGGGTTTCGCCGCATCGCGTGACGCGGCGAAACCCCGCGCGTCGCGGCTTAGCGCCAGCCGCCGGACGCCGAGATGCGCTCACCTGTCAGCCACGCCGAATCATCCGACGCGAGGAACACTGCAACCTTCGCGATGTCTTCGGGCTGGCCGAAGCGGCCGAGCGGCGTCATGCCGATGACCTGCTTTTCCACCTCGCCTCCGAGCAGTCCGGCGCTTTCGAGCCCTTCGGATGCCGTGGCTCCCGGCGCGATGGCATTAACGCGAATTTGTCGCGCGCCGAACTCTTTCGCCAGGCTGCGCGTGATCGAATCGACCGCGCTCTTGGTGGCGGAATAGACCACCGAATCCGGCGTCGGATTGAGGCTCGCGATCGACGAGATGTTGATGATGCTGCCGCCCTGCGGGCCGAAATATTTCAGCGCATGCTGGATGGTCAGCAGCGTTCCCAGCACGT
Source organism: Bradyrhizobium sp. AUGA SZCCT0160 (assembly GCF_018130105.1). Taxonomy (NCBI): domain Bacteria; kingdom Pseudomonadati; phylum Pseudomonadota; class Alphaproteobacteria; order Hyphomicrobiales; family Nitrobacteraceae; genus Bradyrhizobium; species Bradyrhizobium sp. AUGA SZCCT0160. The sequence continues at coordinate 386,544 of NZ_JAFCMD010000003.1, read as the reverse complement.
TGGTGTCGAACTCGCGGTGAAACTCCTTCTCGGTCACGTTCTCGAGCGGCTCGAACTGGTAGACGCCGGCGTTGTTCACCAACACATCAAGCCTGCCGAACGAAGCCTTGGACTGTTCGAACAAACGCTTCACGTCGGCGGCATCAGCGACGTCGCCCTGCACCGCAATCGCCTTGCCTCCCTTGGCCGTGATGCTTGCTACGACGCGATCGGCGCCTTCGCGGCTCGACGCGTAGTTCACCACGACGGCGGCGCCCGCCGCGGCCAAACCCTTGGCGATGCCGGCACCGATGCCTTTCGAAGCTCCCGTGACGATTGCCACTTTGCCCTTGAGGTCACTCATTTGAATTCTCCTGATGGGCCGGCCCAGTTGCCGGCGTCTTGTGACCGGCTATCTACTTCGGACTGAACGGCTTATTAGGATGGCATCATTCCTAGGATTTGTGCCTGGAGTTCGGAAATGACGACAATTCTGGAGAAAACCGCCGGTCTGGTCGCGTTCGTGCGAACCGTGGATTCCGGCTCCTTCTCGAACGCCAGCCGCGCGATCGGCTCCAGCGCATCGGCCGTTTCGAAGAGCGTGGCGCGGCTGGAACGGCGGCTCGGCGTCCGGCTGCTGCAGCGATCGACGCGGACGCTGAGCCTCACCACCGAGGGCGCGGCCTATTACGAACGCGTCGCGCCGCTGCTCCGCGCGATCGAGGACGCCGAGGATGTCGTGCAGATGGCCGACAGCGCGCGCGGCCTGTTGCGCGTGACCGCGCCGGTGTTTGTCGGGCGAACGCTGGTCGGTGAATGGTCGCAAGCCTTCCTGGCGCGGCATCCCAACGTCAAACTCGAACTCAGCGTCAGCGATCGCCACGCCGATCTGATCCGGGAAGGTTTTGATGTCGCGTTGCGCGTCGGCGATCTCGCCGATGCCGATTTGACGGCGCGCAAGCTGGCCGATCTTGCCTTGGTGATGATCGCCTCGCCCGGTTACGTGGCCGCGCGCGGCGTGCCCCGCAGCGTCGCAGATCTGCGCCAGCATGCTTGTCTGCGCTATCTGCTCGCCGGAAAGCCCTATCCGTTTGCTTTCGCCGATGGCACCACCATCACGCCGGAAGGCGCGCTTGATTCAGACGACGGCATTACGCTGTATCACGCAGCCCTTCACGGCGCCGGCATCGCGCAGGTGCTCCGCTTCGCCGTCGAGGACGATTTTGCTGTCGGTCGGTTGATCGAAATACTGCCAGACGTCGCGATGCCGTCGGTTCCGATGCACGTTGTGCACGCCTTTGGCCGGCAATTGCCGGTCCGGGCGCGACTATTCGTCGATTTCCTTGTGGAACGCGTGAGCCGGATCGGCAAATAAGTTCGCTACGGAACTTTCCGCCACACGCAGCGTTGTTTGCGCATCACCGGAGGATGTCATGCGAACGTTTCTTGGAATGATCCTGGGCGCGCTGCTGCTGGTTTGCGGCGTCTACGTCTATGATTCGATGAACACATCGAGTGTGGCGAACGGTCAGGTCGCACAGAACAACCGCACCATCGTCAACTGGGACGTGGCCGCGACCGACTGGAAGGCGCTGAAGACGCGCGCCCACGAGGAGTGGACCAGGATCGCGTCGAAGTAATCACGCGAGCTTATTCGAACGAAATTGGGCGTCCTCGTCACCGACGAGGGCGCCCTTTCCTTTGACGCGATTAGTTGGCGCCTTTGGCTTTCCGCGCATCCTTGATGACCATTTCGAACTCCGCCATGGTCAGGATGCCGGGCACGCGGAACTTGCCGACGATAAAGGACGGCGTGCCACGGAAGCCGAAGGCTTCCGCCTGGGCGTGGTTGCGCGCGAGGATGGCGTCGATCGCCTTGGCGTTGGTGGTGAGGTCGCGGTTGAGGCGATCCATGTCGATGCCCTTTTCGGCGACCAGCTCGCGGGCGCGCGCCTCGGTCAACCGCGAACTGACGCCGATCATCGCCTCGTGCGCCTGCATGAACTTGTCCTGATATTTGGCCGCCAGCGCCATCCGCGCGGTGATCTTGGAAACTTCGCCGAGGATCGGCCAGTCCTTCAGCACCAGGCGGACCTTGCCGTCGTCCTGCACCACCTGCGCGATCTCCGGCGCGATCTTGCGGCAATAGGGACAATTATAGTCGAACCATTCGACGATGCTGATGTCGCCATCGGGGTTGCCGGCCGCGGGAATATCCGGATCGCGCAGCACCAGCGCTTCGGTCAGCACCGCGTCGTCATCATGCGCCAACGCCGTGCGCGGCATCGTCGCGGTGCCGAGCAGGGTTGCGCCGGCGCCCATCAGGCCGATCGCTTCGCGCCGGCTGGGTCCCGGATTGGTTGCGGCTGGTTTGTTGTGCTGGTTCATTGCTGCTCTCGCGACGGCCTCACCCCTGTCTACGCCCAGGATGAGGATATGTTACGCGCCAGCATATAGAGCGCCACCGCAATAATGACCACGGCGAACACAATGTTGAGGGCGCCGCGTCGCTCGGCGAGGTGACGGGCGGAGCGGGTGCCGGCCAAGCCGCCGGTAATACCGCCTGCGACGAACAACCCCGCCAGCGCCCAGGAGATGAGGCCGGACCAGGCATAGCTCGCAGCGGTGGTCAAGCCGAACGCGGTGACGGCGACCAGGGAGGAACTGACCGCGTTCATGATCGGCATCCCCGTCGCCAGCATCAACGCCGGCACGATCAGGAATCCGCCGCCAATGCCGAAGAAACCCGATAGCATCCCGGTGGCGAGACCAAGGCCGACAATAGCCGGCATGTTGGACATCGACATCTTGACGTCCGGCAACCCGATCCGCGACCGCGTCTTCAGCATCAGCAGCGCGATCACGATCATGACCAGCGCGAACAGCGCCAGAAGTTTCTGGCCGTCGACCATCTTGCCGAGGATCGAGCCGCCGAAGGCGCCGATCATCCCCGCGATGGCAAATGTCAGCGCGCAGGACCACACCACCGTGCCGCCGCGCGCATGGTTGGACAGGTTGACCGCGGCGTTGGCGGCGACCGCGATGGCGCTGGTGCCGATCGCGACGTGCGGTTCGGGCACGCCGACCACATAGACCATCAGCGGCACCGCCAGGATCGAACCGCCGCCGCCGACCAGGCCGAGCGAAAACCCGACCAGCATCCCCGACGCCAGTCCCAACACGCTTTGCGCCGTGGAGATGATCAAGATGGAAGACTCATGTGCACGGTCGGACCATAGAAGGAATTTCTATGATCCGCCATGGCTGCAGCACAAATCTGCCCTGCAACAGGCGTTCAGCGCACGTACCATGCTCCGAGCAATGTCCGACGTCAGGCGGGCGCGAGCGCCTTGTCCTGCAACGGTGCGCTGGCGCGGCGCGGCAGCGCCATCAGCGTACCCGTCATGGTTGCGATCAGAGTCTCGATGCCGTCGTGCTCCGCATAGGCACGCCCCTCGCATACTGTGAGCGTACGGCCCGGCTTGACGACCGTGGCGCGGAACGCAAAGCGCTGGCCGCGCGCCGGCGCCAGCAGGTTGGTCTTGAATTCCACGGTCAGGATGTCGGAGCCAATGGGCATCAGCGTGAAGGCGGCGATGCCGCAGGCACTGTCGAGCCCGGCCGTGATGATACCCGCATGCACGAAGCCGTTCTGCTGCGTGAGTTCAGCGGAATAGGCCATCGCGAGTTCGACCTCACCCGGCTCCAGCCGCGCAATTGAAATGCCCAGCGTAAGCATCGCGTGCTGGCGCTCGAACGTATCGGTTGCGATCTTGCGATAATCCGGATTTTTCGGTTCGAAGCGCGCTACCCCGCTCATGCCGGCACCGCTTCGGTCGGGTCGAGATGCTTCAGCGCGGTATTGCGGATCTCAGGCGCGAACGGCATCGATTTGTGGGCCTGCCGGTCGAGGTGCACGGCGGTGATTTCACAGGTCGCTGATATCTCACCGGTTTCGGCGTTGCGCATCTCGTGCAGGAAGCGGATCGACTTGTCGCGGATTTCCAAGAGCCGGCTTTTGACTTCGACGATGTCGCCGGCGAATAGTTCGCGCTTGTAGCTGATGTTCTGCTGCACGCCGGCCATGCCGCGGCCGGATTCGCGCAAATAGGACGGCGTCAGCCCGAGCCTTGCGAACATATTCCAGTTCGCCTCGTCGAACTTGCCGACATACCACATGATGTTCATGTGCCCGACATGATCGCATTGCCACGGATAGACCGTGCCGCGATAGGTCGCGTCCGTCTCCATCGTCTCGCTCCCGCTCATCGTTTCTGGCCGGTTGTCGATTGTTGATACGGTAGCGTATCAGGGCGTGAACAGGTTAGCAATACGGTACCGTATCAAGAATCGGTGAGGCTGGAATCGATGACCGACGGCAAGAACGAGAACCGCAAGGACGCGACCTGTAAGGACAGGACCTGGATCGAGGCCGGCATGGCGGAAATCGCGCGCACCGGCGTCGAGGGCGTGCGGGTCGAGGTGCTGGCGAAGAATCTTGGCGTCACCAAGGGCGGTTTCTATCGCCGCTTCAAGGATCGCGCGGCGCTGCTGGACGGCATGCTGCAGAACTGGAGCACCGGGCGCATCGCCGCGATCGAAAGGCAGACCAGCCTCGATGGCGCCACCGCGCGCGAACGCTTGCGGGCGCTGGTTGCGCTTTATTCAGAACGGATGAATACCGAGGGCATGGCGGTGGAGCTTGCGATCCGGCAATGGGCGCGATCTGACGAGGCCGCAGCCGCAGCGGTCGCCAGCGTCGATGCCGCGCGGCTGCAAAATGTCGGGCAGCTCTATCGCGCGGCGGGGCTGGCGGCGGAAGAAGCCGACGCGCAGGCGTTCCTGTTCTACTGCTTCATCTTCGGCCAGAGCCTGCTGTTCCTCGAACGCGGCCCGCGCAAGCGCGCGCAGCTGATCGCAAAGTCAGCCGAGAAGTTGCTCGAGGATGAAGGTTAGGCGCGGCCGAGGACCGGCCGCGCCTTAAAACGCTCAGCCTTTTCTCAGGCCGTGGGTTTCAGCTTTTTGCTGCATTCGCTGTAATAGCCGCCGCCCTTCTGGATCCACTTCAGGCCACCATTGCCGTTGGTGGTCTTGTTGGCGTTGTACTGATCAAGGCAGGTGTGCATGCGCTGCTTGCCGGCGGTTTCCTTGGCGTATTTCGGATCGACAGCGTTCGGATACACCGCAGGTCCCGATGGCACCGCCGGCGCCGCAGCTTCCTTGGCGGGCGCGGCTTCCTTCTTGGCCTTGGCTTCCTTGGGCGCGGCAGCGGGTGCTGCGGCCGGCGCGGCCGCTGGCGCCGCGGCGGTGGCATCGGCACCGCATTGCGCCTTGCGGAAGTCATTCCATTTCTGGCCGCCGAGCGTGCCGGCGGTCTTGGCGGCCTGGTATTTCGCGCTGCATTCCTGCGCGGTGAGGGCCTGGGCCGGCGACGTCACCATGAACGCCGCAAAACCCGACACCGCCATTGCGCAGAGTATTTTTGCTTGATTGGTCATCCTAAGGCTCCCTTGGGGCAGTTTAACTAGGGCAGTTTAACTAGGGCAATTTAGCTTGGGCCATCCAACTTGGGCAGGTCGTCCTTGTGCAGTTATCGTGCAATCATTCAGGGGTTTTGACCTGCACCGCCATCCTAACGCAACCAAAGCTTGCGGCAACGAAAGCCGCGATTTTCCGTTCAAAATAATGTGGCTGTCAAAGACGCGGATTGTCCGGTCCATTCACTTGGCGTTCAGCATCACGGCGCGACGGTCGCGCCCTTGTTTCCAATCCGAGGTGCCCCATGAAGATCTCTTCCCTTGTCACCGCGACCGCGATTGCTTCGCTCCTGCTGATGGGCGCGGCATCGGCGCAAACCGCCGCGCCGGCTGCAAAGACCGAGGCGCCGAAGACCGAGACCAAGGCACCGGCCGAAAAGAAGACTGCCGCGAAGCCGCGTACCCCAGGCTCCCTCGAATGCTCCAAGCAGGCCGACGAGAAGGGGCTCAAGGGCAAGGAACGCAAGAAATTCCGTTCCGCTTGCAAGAAGGAATTCGCCGACAAGGAGAAGGCGGCGGGAGCGAAGTGATCACCTGCCCTGCCGCTTCAAGGCAAGGACTACTTCGCATCTGCATGTTTGATGGTGTTGCCGGGCGCCCGCGGACCCGCGCGGGCGCCCGTTGCTTGCCCGCGCAGGGACCGCCCGCGCCGGGGCCGAAGATGGCTGACGCACGCATTGCAGCAATCGCGTGGCGCATTTGTCCCCCAATGCGGGATTTGCCATAACGCGGCGTGAGCCTGATCCCCGCATCGATGACGTCTGCGATTCCTGACCGCGCCAGGATTCTCTCCACGATCGAGACAATCGTCCTCGGCGCCGCTGGCGGCTTGCTGTTTCTTTGGGCAAACCTGCCCGGCGGACTGATCTCCGGCGCGATGTTCGCGGTCGGCATCGCCGCGATCTGCGGACGGCCGCTCGCGATGCCGCCGATCCTGACGCAAAGCGTGCTGCTGCTGCTCGGGATCACGCTGGGCTCGCTGGTGTCGCGGCAGCTGATCCAGCACATGAGCTCCTATCCGCTGACCATCGGCCTGCTCGCGCTCGCCACCTTCTGCTCGACGTTCGGCAGCAGCTTCTATCTGCAGCGCTTCCACGGCTGGGACCAGACCTCGGCCTTGCTGGCCGGAAGCCCCGGCGCGCTATCGCAAATCACCATCCTCGCCGCCGAGAAGGGCGCCGACGTCGCTGGCATCGCCGTGGTTCAGACCATGCGCGTGATCATCCTCACCGCCGCCCTGCCGCTGCTGCTGGCATTGACCGGGATCGCGCCATCGGCGCCGCCGAACATCGCCGCCATCATCGCCTCGCCGCTCGAACTGGCCGTATTGATCGCGGCTGCGGTCGCGGTCGCGCTGCTGTTGCTGCTGATGAAATTTCCGGCGAGCTGGATGTTCGGCGCGATGATCGCCTCGAGCGTGCTGCACGGCACCGACATGATCGAGGGCGGGCTGCCGCCCTGGATGCGCGGCGTGGCGCTGGTCGGCATCGGAGCGGTGATCGGCACGCGCTTTGCGCGGGTGAAACGGTCGACGCTGCTCAGCCATGTCAATGCGGGGCTGGGTTCGTTTGCGGTCGCGATCGTGATCTCGGCGATCTTCGTCGCCATCATCGCGCTGACCACCCATGTGCGGCTGGCCGACGTGCTGGTGGCCTTTGCGCCGGGCGCGATGGACGCCATGCTGGCGCTGGCCCTGACGCTGCACATCGACCCGATTTTCGTCGGTGCGCATCATCTGTCGCGCTTCGTGTTCGTCTCCATCACGACGCCGGGCATCGTCCATCTGTTCGGACGGCCGCAGGATGATGTGGACGATTAGGCTCGCTTGACGGACTTCAGGCCCCACGCCGCGATCGCGGCCATCGCCAGCGAGATCAGCACATTGTAGCCGGCGAGCGAGAGGCCGAGGAAGCGCCACTGCACCTCGTCGCAACGGATCACCTTCACGGTGTCGAGGCGCTCGAGCAGCGTGCCGGCGCTGCCGAGATCGACGAGCGGGCCCGAGCAATCGGTCGGGCCCTGCCAGAACTTCCATTCGACGCCGGCGTGGTAGCCGCCGAACCAGGCGTTCGCCAGCGCCGCCAGCGCCAGCAGCGCGAGGCCGGCCAGCAGCACCGGCCGCGGCGCGTCCCGCGAGGCCACGAAAGCGACCAGAAGGGCGAGCGGGACCGCCAGATAATAGGCATAGCGCTGTTCGAGGCAGAGCGGACAGGGGCGGATATCGAGCACCAGTTCGAAGAACCAGGCGCCCGCCAAGGTCGCCGCTGCGATGGCCGCGATCGCCAGCGCGGCTATCGTAGCCGTATTGGCGCCAAGCCCGGCATGTGACGGATTTGCGGTGGCATGAAGCGTCACGGGCGTTCTCCAACAATAACAACGTCCTATCCCTCTGAAGTGGCGCTGTCGAGGCGCGGGACAATCACATCCGCGCGGGTTGACCCGCCGAAACCGCCCGCTATATTCCGCCGGCTTCGCGGCACCGGCCTTCTGGCCGACGCCCCGAGGGCCCCTGTGGCGGAACTGGTAGACGCGCTCGACTCAAAATCGAGTTCCGCAAGGAGTGCTGGTTCGATTCCGGCCAGGGGCACCAGTCTTCGCCGCTACGCGGCTTCGCCTGGCGCGGCCAGACGCAAATCCATCCTGCGCAGCGGCGAAGACTGCCCAGCGTAGCCTCTTGCGCAGCGAAGCGATCGCCTCGTACCGTCTGTCAGGACTGCCACCTCGGTCAGGAATCACCCAGGGCCACCCGATGGACATGCTCGTCAAGCTCTATGCGCTGCCGGATTCCCGGCCTGCGTATGATCGATTGCGCAACGCCGGAATCGTCATGCGCCGTGCGTTGGCCCCCGAAAAGCACAAGGTCACAGGCTGGGTGCGGCAGAATTTCAGCGACGCATGGGCCAGCGAAGCCGATGTCGCGTTCGGCCGCCAGCCGGTCTCCTGCTTCATCGCGGTCCGGGACAAAAACATTATCGGCTTCGCCTGCCATGATGCGACCTGTCCCAACTTTTTCGGTCCGACCGGCGTCGATCCGAAGGCCCGGCAGGGCGGGGTCGGGAAAGCCCTGCTGTTCGCCTGCCTCGAGGACATGCGGCAACAAGGCTTTGGCTACGCCATCATCGGCGGCGTGGGGCCGGCGGAGTTTTATTCGAAGGCGGTCGGCGCGGTGGCCATCGAAGGTTCGGAGCCGGGGATTTATCGCGGGCTGCTATAGGCCAGGTGATCGCTAGGTCCGGGCGACGGCGGAAGATCGCTCTCGACCCGACCCGCTCGCTTCATTCAAATGTGCGCCGGCATCGGGCGCAATCGAGCCCGCGTCGGTTTCCGCCAGTTCGGTGCGATTGCGGCCGAGGCGTTTGGCCTCATAGAGCGCCTTGTCTGCGGCGGCGATGAGATCGCGATGCCTGGTTTCCGCGCCGGGCACCAGCGACGCGACGCCGATGCTCAATTTCGCATGGCCGCGCTGAATCTCGTCCGCGCCGCAGCGGACGATCAGATCCTCGCGAATCCGCGCCGCCAGCGCTGCCGCATCGCCGAGCGGCGTGTCCGGCAGCAGAACGGCGAATTCGTCGCCGCCATAGCGCGCACCGATGTCCGAAGGGCGCTTCACATTCGCCGCGATCGACGCGGCAATGTCCTGCAGCAATCTGTCGCCGGCCTGATGGCCATGCGCGTCGTTGTAGACCTTGAAATGGTCGGCATCGATCATCAAGAGCGCGACCGGCGCGCTGCCGCGCATCGCGCGGCGCCATTCATAGGCCAGCGCGCGGTTGAAATGGCGGCGGTTGGCAAGACCGGTGAGCCCGTCGATCGTGGCCAGGATAGTGAGCTTCTTTTCCGCGGCGCTGCGGCGCGCGAATTCGCGATGCAGGAAGGCGGCCAGCATCACTGTCACGGCGCACAGCACGGCCATCAGGACGCCGATCGCGATCGCCTGCCGCCACCACGCCGCAAGAACATCGTCGAGCGATTGGCCGACCACGACGATCAGCGGCAGATTGCCGACCTGGGTATAGACGAACAGTCGTTTGATCCCGTCCGACACGGCCCTGGATTCATAGTGGCCGCTGGAAGCCTTCGGGAAGTGGTTGAACAGTTCGGCGCGCTTGATGTTGCTGCCGATGAAATCCTGGCGAAACGGCCAGCGCATCAGCACGATGCCGTCGGTGCGCGCCAATGTCACCGTGCCATTGGGACCGAGCGACGCATCCTTGAACATCGCCTGGAAATGGTCCTGCAGCATGGCTGTGAGCACGACGCCGGCAAACGAGCCGTCCGGATGCGACAGCCGCCGGCTGAACGCCACCAGCGAGAGGCCGGTGACACGGGACGCGATCGGACGGCTGACGTACAGGCCGGGAAAATCATTGTCTCTGTGAAACTGGAAATAATCCCGGTCGGACATGTTGTGTCCCGGCGGGATCAGATTCTTGGAATCGTGGGTAATCCGTCCGGTGTTATCGACGACGAACATCGATGTCGGGTGACGCGCGGTTGCGGAATAATCGAACAGCACCAGCTGGCGCATTTCCGGACTGAGACGATCGAGACCGGGCAACTTCAAATTGCTCATCAGCCCCTCGAGCGAGAGATTGAGCAGATCCACGTTGCGGGCGATATCGGCCTTGAGCGAATTGGCGAGGCTGGTGGCGACCTCGGTGGCACGCGCTTCGGTCGCCCGCCGCGCCTCCAGCAGCACCCAGCCGCATACCGCGGAGAAGCTCAGCGCCAGCAGAATGACCGAAATCGTCATCCGGTGATGCGACTGCGTCCATGCCCAGCCGGAAGCGTCACCTGCCTCGTCGGGTTCGCGCGACCAGAGCGACTTCCACACCGGTTTGCCCGCTTCCGCTATTGCCACGGAATTCACCTTGCAAGACGTTGCCATCGCCTTTTGTGCGCCGATGGAACGAGTTAGGCGTTAAAGGCCAAGTGAATTCGCCCCAAGTGGTTCACAAATTATTCGCGGAACAGGTTGAAATGGCCTGATCGGGCGATTTTTCCGTGGAAGTACGGGCACTTTTCGCGCCGCACACAAGCAATGATGAACAGCACAACGCGCCGCCAGCGCGAAGCACGCCTGCGAACGGTCGCAAGGCCTCAAGCAATCCTGATCGAATCCACATGGGCATGCCCGATCAGTCGATCTGACTCGGCCCTGCGGTCCCGACCTCCGCCTTGCCCTGTACCAACGTCACCGTAATCGCGCGTGGCCGGGTCAGCACTTCCGGCTGCAGGATCTGGTCAAGCTGCTCCGGCGTGAGCAGTTTCCTGGCCAGCACCAGATCGTAGACGCTTTCGCCCGTGACCAGCGCCTGCTGCGCGATCTCGGTGGCGTTGGCGTAGCCGATATAGGGATTGAGCGCGGTGACGATGCCGATCGAGTTTTCGACGCCGCGGCGCAGGTGCTCACGGTTGGCGGTGATGCCGTTGACGCATTTCTCGGCCAGTGTCAGGCAGCCGGCGCGCAGATGATTGACGCTCTTGAACAGGCTGTGCGCGATGATCGGCTCGAACGCATTGAGCTGCAACTGGCCGCCCTCGGCCGCAAAACTCACCGTAATGTCGTTGCCGATCACCTCGAAGGCGATCTGGTTGACGACCTCGGGAATCACAGGATTGACCTTTCCCGGCATGATGCTCGAGCCGGCCTGCATCTGCGGCAGGTTGATCTCGTTCAACCCGACACGCGGTCCTGATGACAGCAGCCGCAGATCGTTGCAGGTCTTCGACAGCTTGACGGCGACGCGCTTGAGCATGCCGGAGAGTTGAACGAAGCTGCCGCAATCCTGCGTCGCCTCGACCAGGTTCGACGCGGTCACCACCGGAATGCCGGTGATCGAGCGCAGCTGCCGGCACACCAGGCCGGCATAGTCCGGATGCGAGTTGATGCCGGTGCCGATCGCGGTCGCGCCCATGTTGATTTCGCACACCAGCAGCACCGCTTCCCTGAGCCGCTGCTCGTCTTCCCCCAGCATGACGGCATAGGTGGAGAACTCCTGCCCCAGCGTCATCGGCACGGCGTCCTGCAACTGGGTGCGGCCCATCTTGATGATGTCCCTGAACTCGTCGGACTTGTGCTCGAACGCCTCGCGCAGCACCGCCATCGCTTCGACCAGCCGCATGATGCCGCCGTAAGCCGCGAGCTTGAGCGCCGTCGGATAGACGTCGTTGGTGCTCTGGCTCATGTTGACGTGCTCGTTGGGGTGCAGGAATTTGTAGTCGCCCTTCTGCCGGCCGAGCAGCTCCAGGGCGCGGTTCGCGATCACCTCGTTGGCGTTCATGTTGGTGGAGGTGCCGGCGCCGCCCTGAATGACGTCGACCACGAACTGGTCGTGCAGTTCACCCGATCGCACCTCCTCCGCGGCAGCGACGATGGCGTCGGCGAGTTTGGCATCGAGCAATCCCAGTTCGCGGTTGCTCTTCGCCGCGGCGATCTTGATCGAGGCCAGGGCCGCGATGAGATCCGGATAGATCGAGATCGGGGTGCCGCTGATCGGGAAATTCTCCACCGCCCGCAAGGTGTGGACGCCGTAATAGGCCTCTGCCGGAACATCGCGGTCGCCCAGGAGATCGTGTTCGCGTCGCGTCGTCATCGGGGGGACCTTTTGCCGGAGTGTCTGGGATACTGATAAGAGCAGGAGATGGGGGTGTTTCCTAGTGTCGGGCTTCCACACACGGCCGTCATACCCCGCGCGTGCGGGGTATCCAGTACCCCGTGGCCTACCTCGTCATTGCGAGCGAAGCGAAGCAATCCACGTCGCGGCATAACGGGTGCATGGATTGCTTCGCTGCGCTCGCAATGACGGGAACAGTGCGGCCCCCAACAACGCTGTCATCCCCGCGCAGGCGGGGATCCAGTACGCCGCGGCTTCTCGGTTCAATCATTGCGGTCTCTGGAATACTGGGTCCCCGCCTTCGCGGGGACGACAATTGTGGGTGTGACACACACTTCGCGTTCTCGCGACGCATTGCGCCCGAGTTATGCTGGAAACTTCCCGCCCTCTCATAGTGAGGGCGCAGGGAAGACCGGGTGCGCGCTGCACCCGCGGTCCCGTGTGCGGTTAGCACTAAAAAGGCTGCACACGAGCATACAGGGCAGCGGAGAACACCCGGCCTTCCCTGCGCAATGGCTTTACGGCTTATGCCGTGCTCTCTCCGGAGACGAGTTCTGGGTTGACTCCGTCACCGCCGGTTCAGCTCACGCTTAGCCGACAGCTTGACACCTGCAACGGGTGCCAGGACCACACGGTTTTGCCGTACGCTTAGTCCACGCCGTCGTCGAAGCGTAAACCAGCGTCCACCGCAACCCGTCCAACGTCCGTGACGACGGCCGACGCCCTTCTGAGTAGGACGGGATGGCGATAGATGCGCACTGATTTGGGTCGGCCGACAACAGAAATATTTTGATTTACAGAAATTTTCTGCTTGACACGATTTCCGCAAATCGGAACTGAGTTGCCCCGGCTTCGCCAAGGCTACGCCGGGCGCGGCCGTCGGGTTGTTTTGTCGCGCCTGCCAGATCGAGATCGCCGTTGTGCGCGAGGCGACTCAGCCGAGAGAGTAGGATGGGTTGAGTTCTTCGCGAAACCCGTCGTCTTGTTCGGCAAAGCTATCTCCGTTCGCCCAAGCCTGCATCCGCGTTCATAACGACGCCTGCCCAATCCTCACGATAGCCGGTCATACGGCACGCTCGCGCGTGATGGGTTTCGCGAAGAGCTCAACCCATCCTACGATCTGATGGGCTTCGCGGGCGGGGCTCAGCCCATCCTAGCTCTGCCCAAGCCCGATCAAATTGCGGCCCTTCTGTACCAGCAACGCCAGTCCGACTGGTTCGGCGTGATGACGGTGCAGCGTATGCGATGCAAGGACGTGGTGGAGATTTCCCGGCAGAGTTTGCAGCTCAGCCTTCAGATCGGACGCAACCGCAGCCATCACGGCGTCGAGCTTTCGTCCCCAATCGGTCTGGTCGATGCGATCGATCGAGCTCCGCAGCGCGTATTCGATATCGTAGATGTCGGTGAGAATATCCCGGGCGATCGAAATGCGGTTGCGCTTCAAGGCGTGGCTCAACGCTATTCGTTGGTCGTCGAGCTGGTCGAGCACCATGGCGATGCTGATCGCATAGCGGGTCGCCGCGATCTCGGCGGCATTCTTGCTGCGCGCCGACCTCGTCGCGAGACGGGCCAGTTGCCATGGCTCCTTGAGGTGCTTCGTCACCATGGTCAGGGCAAACGGCATCGCTTCGGGATGTTTGGCCGCGAAATTGTCGAGATGACCGCGTATCCTGGAAAGCGCCTCGCCGTCGAAATCATCCACCTTGGATGGCAGCGCTTCATCGAAGGCGACGATGGCGTCGCGGAGCCGCAAGGCCAGCAGGATCTTCTTGAGATCGTCAAAGCTGGCGCGGGAGCCGGTATACTGGCCAAGAGCTCTTCGTACGTCGGCAACGCCCTGTTCGGAGCCGAGAAGCCCCTCGATCGTCTTGACGACCTTGGATTGGAATCCGGCGACGATCAGCCTGGCTTCGTCCGGAATGTCCTTCACGATCAGCTGCTTCATCTGCTCGCAATAATCGCGCGCCATCGATGGCAGCTGATCCTGGTTGATCCATTCCCAGATCGCCGACAGCGACCCGCGCGATATCTGACCGGAATTGGCGCGCTCGGGCGAGCGGTCGACGAACAATGCTTCGATCGGCTTGAAGAAGTAGCGCGACGGATTGCCGATCCGATGGTGGGTCTCGCCGCTCTTGCGGAACTCGGCGCGTAGTTCGGTGAGGATGATTTCGAAGCCCGAAATGTCCTCGTCATACATCTGCATCCGCTCGATTTCGACGAGCAGGCTGCTGCGCGCATGCGACGTCAAATGACCGAGATATTTTCGGATCCGATCGGCCTGGATTTCATTTTTGGGCGTCACTTGGAAAGGATCCCTGATCCGGCCCTGATGAGCTGCCCCGAAGTGTGGGGTGCGTTCGTTGCGACCGGATTACTTTTTTATCCCGCAACTTAAAGGTTTGGCCCGCAGGTCCACCGTGAGGGTACGGTTCCTCCCGCTATGTGACCCTCCCCCATGAATATGGCTGTCCCAAAACGCCGTCGAACGGTTAAACTCGCGCGGGGCCGCGGGGGGACAGGCGGCCGGAGCCAATTCCATGACGCCGTTGAGCGATGAACCGCTTTCGCAGGCCATTTCCGTTTTGCTGGTCGAAGACGACGCGCCGACCTCCTGGCGGCTGCAGGACGCGCTGACCAAGGCCGGCTATCAGGTGCGCGCCGCCGCGACGCTCGCCGAGGCCAAGGCCGGCCTGGCGCAGGCCGCGCCGAAGGTGCTGCTGACCGATCTGCAATTGCCCGACGGGCACGGCATCGATCTGATCCGCGAGACGCGCCAGCGCTTTCCCGACACCGAGATCATGGTGATCTCGATCCTCGGCGACGAGGAGAGTGTGATCTCGGCGATCACCGTCGGCGCCACCGGCTACCTGCTCAAGGACGCGTTTCCGACCGACATCGCGGCCACCGTCCGCGACCTCGTGGCGGGGCATTCGCCGATCTCGGCCTCGATCGCGCGTTTCATCGTGCGCCGGACCCAGAACAATCCGGAGCCGCCGCCCGGCCCGCCGCTCAACACCGCCAAATTGACCCCACGCGAGATCGATATCCTCTGGGGCATCGCCAAGGGTTTCAGCTACGCCGAGATCGCGGGCCATCTCGGCCTGTCGCGGCAGACCGTGCCCGGACACATCAAGAGCATCTATCGCAAGCTCGAAGTGCACACCCGGGGCGAAGCGGTGTTCGAGGCGGTACAGCAAGGCCTGATCCGGCTGTGAGCGAGGACGCCGCAATACCGGCGCCTCCCGGCGAGGTGCGACGGCGGCTGCAGGGCTCCCGCCTGCTGCAATATGTGTTGCTGCAGCTGCTGATCGCGGTCGTGTGCGGCTTCATCCTGCGGCAGCCGCTGCCCGCGCCGCCTGAAAATTATGCCGTGACCGAGTTCAGGCTGAGGCAAGGTGACACCGAGCGGTCCGTGACGTTGCCGCATTTCGCCAGCGCGCGGTCGCCTGCCGACGATCAGCCAACCTATACCGGCCGGTTCACATTTCCGGCAGAGCAATCGCCGCGCGCCTGGTCGATCTATCTGCCGCGCTTCACCAATGCCGCCGAAGTCGCCGTCAACGGCGTCGTGGTGCTGGACACCAGGCGCGATCCGGTCGCCAACCGGCCCGACCGCTCCACGCCGCAGATCGCCGTGATTCCGTCAGCGCTGCTCCACGCCGGTTCGAACGAACTCACCATTCGCGTGCTGGTGTGGGGCCCGATCTCGGCGTTTCTCGACACGCCCTACGTTGGACCTGACAATGTCGTTCGTCCCTACTACGACCGGCGGGCGCTGCTGTTCGTCACGTTGCCGATCGTGTTTTCGGCCTGGCAGGCGATCCTCGCGGTCATTCTGACGATCATGTGGGTGATGCGACGGCATGAACCGGCTTACGGCATGCTGGCGGCGGCGATGGCGGTCGGCGTCCTGCAGGCATTCCTGTCGACCCCGCTCGACGAGTCCCGCTACGCCACACTCAATTCCATCGCGATCGCATCCGCGCCGCTCGAGAGCGGGCTTGTTCTGACCTTTGGCATTCTCTTCTTTGGCCGCAAATGGCCGCGCTGGGGCCTCATCATCTTCGCACCCAGCGTGATCCTCGCCGTTGCCGGCCTGGTCGGCGGCCAGGCTTCGGTCCGGTCGCTGTATCTGTTCATCGGCACGCCGACGGTCGGGCTTTGTCTCATGATGATGGCGCTGATATCTGGGAATGCGGTGCTGCGGCGACAGGACGCCGCCAGCATCCTGCTGGGCTGCGCGGTCACCATCGTGCTGACCAGCTGGATCCACGACATGCTCTCCGTGCTGCAGATCGTACCCGATCGGCGCATCTTCTTCTCGCGATTGTCCTATTCGGCGATGCTGGTCGCGATCGGCGCGGCGCTGACCTGGCGGTTCGCGCGCGCGCTCAACCAGGTCGACAGTTTTGCCGGCCGCCTCGTCACCCAGGTGCGCGAGGCCGAAGACAAATTGAAGGCCAGTTTCGCCCGCGAGGAAGAACGCGCGCGTGCCGCGGCGTTGGCCCGCGAGCGCACCCGGCTGATGCGCGACCTGCATGACGGCCTCGGCGGCCAACTCGTCAGCATCGTGGCGCTCAGCGAACGCGGCAATGATGCGAGCGCTGGTATTGGCGACGCCGCCCGGGCGGCGCTGAAGGATCTGCGCCTTGTCATTGACTCCATGGACGACATCGGCGGCGATTTGATGCTGGCGCTGGGATCGTGGCGCGAGCGCGCGATGGCGCAGTTGCGCCCGCACGACATCGAGCTCGATTGGCAGATCACGCCGCCTGGCCTGCCGGTGCATCCGGAATTGCGGCCCTGGCATGTGATCCAGATCATGCGGCTGCTGGACGAGGCGCTGACCAATGCGGTCAAGCACGCCAGTGCGCGCCGCATCACGGTCAGCATCGAGACGCGGCGCGGCGCAGCGGATCTCGATCAGGGCTGTATTACGATTGCGGACGACGGCAAAGGCTTTGCGCTGGCGCCTGATGGCGAAGCCTCCGCCGAAGGCAGCGCCGGGCGGGGCCTGCGCAACATGCGAAGCCGCGCCGCGCGCTGCGGCGCCGGCCTCGATTTGACATCTGGCGCCGGCGGAACGCGGGTGCGGCTGACCTTGCCGCACCGATTTCCCGACAGCGACGCGAATGGTTGAGGTTACCGCCGCCCGACGCGGTTGACCGGGCCGCCACGATTCCACGCTGTGCCGGGGCGGACACCGACGCCGCGCGCGCCGACACCAACAACGCCGACACGGGGCGTGGCTACCGCTGCCGCGGCCACCGGCGTCGGCCGCACCACGCAGCCCTGCGGCACGCCGGCCGTCTTGCAATAGACCACCGCGGCCTGGGCCGGACCGGCGCCAAACGAAAGCGCGGCCACGGTCGAAAGTGCCGCCACCGTCAGACCGGCGCTCAGCCATCCAGAATTCCTCAGCATGTATCCTCTCCTGATTTTGCCGTGCAGCCTTGCGATGGACCGACCGGTCACCGCAGCCGACGTGGGGAGGTACTTGGGCCAGACCGGCGTGCGGCAACATCCCATGAAGATGGTGTGGCGATGTCGCGGGGGCGTTTTCAGGTGAGTTTTCGCTGCCATGAACATGGCATGGACCGCGCGGCCGGCATCGACGAGTTTCCGCGGGCTCTCGTCAACCCGTCAACGCCCTCCGACAAGGTGATCCATGAAAAAGCCAGTTCGAAAATCCACGCCCGCCGCAACCGCCCTAGCCTCGCTAATTTTCCTGCTCGCCGGCAGTACGCTGGCCTCAGCCCAATCCGGGCCGACCCGCGAAGAGCAGATGGCCTGCCGTTCCGATGCCGGGAAATTCTGCGCCGAGCATATCGGCAAGCCGCCGCAGATGAACGCCTGCCTGCGCGACCACAAGACGAAACTCTCCGACCCCTGCCGCAAGGTGGTGGAATCGCGCGGCGGATAGCTGATGCGATTGCATCATCCGGATTGAGGATAGATCAATCCAGATCGAACAATCTGATCCGGGGCGTCCCGACCGGCTCGGCCGCAAAGACGTGGCGCGGCTCGGTCTCTTCGCGAACCCTCTCCTCGACCTCGCGAAGCTCCTGATCCTGCCTCGGCCGGCGTCGTTCAACCCAGTGCTGACGACGCTCGGCCTTGCGCTTCTCCTCAGTGGCGCGTCTCGCCTCTCGCCTGATATCGACGTCGCGTGACTTCACGTCGGCGGCATCGCGCGCCCTGATATCGCTGTCGCGCGTTTTGGCAAAAGCGGCTTCGGGAGTTTTTATCGGTTCAGGATTTGTCTTTTCGGGCGCAGCAGCCTGCGTCACGGGTGCGGCGGTCGTCGGCTGTGGTGACGCTGCGGGCGGCGTGCTCGCTGCGGCTCCAGCGGGCTGGGCCTGCGTCGAGGTCGTCGTAACGGATTCGTTCTGCGGTTGGTTCTGCGGTACATTCGCTGCGACCGCCGCCACGTTCGGTGCCGGTTCCGACGAAGCCTTCGCCGGGATCGGCTTCTCCGACATCCGCAGCTCAAGCTTGCTCGTTTCGATCTTGGGCGCATGCGGGCTGACGATGTTCGAGATCAACACGCCGCCGCCGAGGCCCACGACAACGGCCGCGACCACGGTTCCCACGCCTGCAAAATATGCCGTCGAAGTGCGCATTGGCTCGGCTCCTTGATCCACGCGGGAAAACGCGCGGCCAAGGCCGATGTTCCGATATGGGAAAATGTGGAAACGATGGAACCGGCGGCGTGCGCTGCGGCCGCCGCAATCGCTCAGATCATGGAGGCTACTTTTTCGAGCCCGATGATGCGGGCGAGCGAGCGCACTTCGCTCTTCTGGTCTTCGCGCAACTGGAACAGCAACGGCATCGCAGCCGATTTCAACTGCTGGACTTCTTCAGCGTCGGGATCGATCGGAATGCCGCCCGCCGCATTGGGATCGGCCTGACGCTTTGCGTGAATCTTGCGGGCGACAGCCTTCAACGCGGTCTCCACTGGCGGCCAATAGGATTCCTGCGAGGCAGAAAGCTTGAGGCGCTCCTTGATCCCGGCGATCTGGACGTCGCTGAGCAGCGCGTAATTCTTTTGCGGAGCGGGCTTGGCGGCGGCCTTGGGCTTGGGCGGTGCGGCAGCAGGCGCCATCGCGGGCGCGGCGACTTTGGGAATTCCGAGATCGGCCGGCGCGGTCGAGGCATAGGCCTGGCGCAGCGGCTCGCTCAGCACGGGAGCAGCCTGCGGCGGCTCATAGGCGGCCAGCGCCATCGTCGCGATGGCGAGCTTGTCCTTCTTGCTTTCCTTGTTCGAGACCGGGCTTTGGAATGCGGCAGGTGCGGCGGCCAGTTCGTAATGCGCGGCGAACAGGGTGTCGCGGCCGAGAATTGCGGTGGCGGCGGCGGCCACTACGAGGAAACAGGTCAACGCAACGATCGTAATGGCTTTGGTCAAAAACGTCTCCATTCCGCCGATCCTGGAGCCTGTCGGCTCTAGTCTTTATAATTTTTGACGCGTTTTCTTGACGCGAACCGGTATCCACTTCGCTCGGAAACGCTACCGAGGGTGGCTGAAAACTGGACGGTAATTAAGGCTTTACCATGCCGCTCAAGGAGTTAGTGCCCGCTGAAACGTGCGAGAATCGCGTTAAATCGGCAAAAAATCAGGCCGCCGCGGCCAGATCGTAGGCTTCCTGGATGTCGGCCACGATATCGGAGGCCTCCCAGAGTGCATCGGGGGCGACCGAGCGCAGGCTGATGGTCCAGTTGCTTTTGCCGGTGCGGGGCATGCTGACGATGTCGAATTCGACGTTGCGGCAGAGCGGATGCCGGTCCAGCGCGCGGGTCACCCGCCACCTGATCTCGTCGATGGTGGCCGGGGTTTTGGCATAAAACTGATCGAAATCCATCTTGCGCCCCCTTATTTGCGGATCGCCCGGCGGTGCGGCCGGCTATCCTGTGGTTCTATTGTTGGGGCGGATTTGGTTAATGGCCCGTTAATCCGGAAACGGCACGAGAAACTACCCAGCATGGCGGAAACAACTCAGGAAGCGACGACCGCCCCGGACGGGCCGTCGGTCCGATCAGCGCTGCTGGCGGCCGCGGGCATTTCGATCGGCACGCTGCTGCTGGCGACCTTCGAATTGTCGATGGCCGATTGGCCGTCCGGTTTTGTGCTGCTCGGCATTCTGCCGCTGATGGCGCTGCTGTTCTTCGGCTGCTGCCTATGGACGGCAACGCTGCTGCTTCGCATCCCACGGGGCGGGACGAAGTTCGCGATCCCGTTCCTGATGTGCGCCGCGACGCTGGCGCTGCTGGTCTACGCACCGTTACAGAAAGTCGCGCTGCAACGGAATTTCTACTGGCACCGCGTCGATCGCGAACGGATCGTGGCCCGCGTCGAGGCCGGCGAGCTCAAGCCGAACGTCCCCTACAACAAATCCATGATCGCGCTGGGCACAACCGAGCCCAAGGTTTCCGCCGGCGGAAACGACATCGTCATCGACACGGCCAAGGACGGCACCTACGTGCTGTTCCTGACCTCGCGGGGCCTCAAACACTATTTCACCGGCTTCCTGCACGTGCCGCCGGGCAGCGATCCCAAGGACTTCTTCGAGTTCGACGACAAGCCGCCGAGCCAGCTCGTTCACTACGACAAGAATTGGTATTTTGTAGCGAATTAGGTGCGCAGCAATCCGGACTTTGGCATCTTGCTCGTCATGCCCGGCCTTGTGCCGGGCATCCACGTCTTACTTTTCGCAGCAAAGACGTGGATGGCCGGGACAAGCCCGGCCATGACGAGGTAGCGTGAACTAGAACGGCTTAGGTGATCTGGATTTTCGCCGCCGCCGCGCGATACTCGACTAGCGTCCGCGCAACGAGCTCATCGACGCCAAGCACTTCCGTCACGCCCGAGGTGGAATGGCCGGCGCTCCAGATGTCTTTCCAGCGCTTGGGGCGACTTTCACGGGCGCCGATGTCGATGTCCTTGCCGATATCGATGGCGCCGCGCGCCGGCAGATCGTCGGGATCGAGGCCGGCAGCTTCGATGGACGGCCGCAGCATGTTGGTCTGCAAGCCCGTGAAAGCTGTGGTCAGCAGAATGTCGTCGGCGCTGCTGGCGACCAGCATCTCCTTGTACCTGATATCGGCCATGCTTTCGCGCGTGGCGATGAACCTGGTGCCCATGTAGGCGAGGTCGCAGCCGAGCGCCTGCGCCGCACGCAAGGCATGTCCGTCGCTGATGCCGCCCGCGAGCACCAGCGGGCCATCGAAGAAGGTCCGCACCGCGCGCACGAACACGAACGGATTGAGCCAGCCGGTCTGACCGCCTGCACCCGCCGTGAGCAGCACCAGCCCGTCGGCGCCGGCTTCTACCGCGCGTTCGGCGTGGCGGATGCTGGCGACGTCGGCAAACACCAGCGCGCCGACATCATGCAACGGCGCCGCGACCTGTGCCGGCGATCCGACCGACGTGATGACGATCTCGGGCTTGTGCCGCAGCAGCACCGCGAGGTCCTGCGCCAGCCGCGCATTGGAGCGATGCACGATCAGGTTCGCGCAGATCGGCGCGGCGGGCTTGCCGCTCTCGTCCGAATGACGCTGCAAGCGGCCTTCGATCTCGCTGAGCCATTCTTCGAGTTGTTCGTGGCTGCGGCAATTCACCGTCGGGAACGAGCCGATCACGCCGTTGCGACAGGCGGCGACCACAAGCTCGACGCCGGAGACCAGAAACATCGGCGCCGCGATCAGCGGCAGGCTGAGGCGATCCTGAAAGCGCGCGAGAAGATCGGGAGAATTCAAATGCGTTTCCATCTCGGCGGTCTGGTTTGCGGGTCCACGCCGCGGATTCGCCGTAGCGTTTGACATCTGTATACTGACAAGTATAGGACTTACTCATCGGAAAGTTCAAGGTCGTTTCCTCCGAAGAACGGATCGTTCATGGGTTCGACGGCGCGGCAGTCGCCTTGGCGAAAGGCGGAGGAACGGGAAAGGGAGCGCGGCGCGAAGCGGGAAGCGGTGCTGCACGCCGCCGTGCAATTCTTCAACGAGCGCGGCTTCCACGCGACCTCGCTGGACGACGTCGCCACCTCGCTCAACGTCACCAAGCCCACCATCTACCATTACTTCGCCAACAAGGACGAAATCCTGTTCGAGTGCGTGCGGCTCGGCCTCGAGAGCATCCGTCAGGCCGCCGAGACCGTGGAGTCCCGCGGCGGCAGCGGTCTCGAACGCCTCACGGCGCTGATGCGTGACTATGCGGTCATCATGACGAAGGACTTCGGGATGTGCGTGACGCGCACAGCCGACCACGAACTTTCTATCGAGGGCCGCGCAAAATTCCGGGCGCTGAAGCGCGAGATCGACCTGATCGTGCGCCGCGTGGTCGAAGTCGGTATGGCCGACGGTTCGATAGGACACGGCAACGCCAGGATGATGACCTTCACGCTCACGGGCGCGCTGAACTGGATTGCACGTTGGTACGACCCCGATGGGTCAGGTACGCCCGAAGAGGTCGCCGATGCCTGCGTCGCCACCCTGGTCAACGGCCTCGCCCCGCGTGCCAGCCGAAAGAAGAAAGCGTGATGGCATTGCCATAGCGCGGATCCGTTCACGTCCGAGAGCCGGTCAACGGCGGAGTGACCAACATGTCATCAACAGGGAGGAATTCTAAGATGGCCAATCCGCTTCATGCGTTTCCACCAGCATGCACGCAGACGCTGCGGGCGCTGGCGCGCTATCCCTCGCGGGTCGCGTTCTCCTGGCCGGGCGGATCGATCACCTACCAGGGCGCCACCGACCTGATCGGCCGCATCCAGAAAGTATTCATGCAGACCGGGCTTCAGCCCGGCGCGCGCGTCGCGTTCCTCACCGCCAATCGCGCAGACAGCTGGTGCGCCGGCGTCGCGGCGCAATTGTCGCAGCTCGCGATCACCTGGCTGCATCCGCTGGGCTCGCTCGACGACCAATTGTTTCAGATCGAGGATTGCGAAGCCGAGATGCTGGTGATCGACGCCGATACGTTTCGCGATCGCGGCGGCGAGCTGGCGGCCAAGGCCACAGGCGTGAAAACCGTATTCACGCTCGGTCCGGCGGCTTGCGGGGTTGATCTGCTGGCCGCGGTCGATGCCGCCGGCACCGCGAGCCCGCGCAATTTTGCTGCGCCGGACGATATCGCGATTCTGAACTACACCGGCGGCACCACCGGAAAATCCAAGGGCGTGCTGCGCACCCATCGCGAATATGGCGGCTGGGCCAACGCTACGCTGGCCGATTTCGAAATCCCGGATATCGCGAGCTATCTCGCGGTGGCGCCGATCAGCCACGTCGCCGGGACAAAAGTGCTGCCGACGCTGATGCGCGGTGGCACCGTGCATATGCTGAAGGGTTTCGATCCCGAAGCTGTCTTCAGGACCATCGCGCGCGAGCGTATCAATTTTACCCTGCTCGTGCCGACGATGATCTACGTGCTGCTGGACCACCCCGCGCTCGACAAGCACGACCTCTCCTCGCTCGAGCTCTTGCTCTACGGTGCCTCCGCGATGTCGCCGAGCCGCCTCGTCGAAGGCCTCGAGCGGATCGGGCCGGTGTTCTCGCAGCTCTACGGCCAGACCGAGTGCTACCCGGTCTCGGTGCTGCGCAAGGCCGATCATGATCCGAAGACGCCGGAAATGTTCCTGTCCTGCGGTTTTCCGGTCTCGGCCTGCGAGGTCAAGGTGCTCGACGACAACGACCAGGAAGTCGCGACCGGCGAAGCCGGCGAGATCTGCGTGCGAGGGCCGCATGCGATGACCGAATACTGGAAGCAGCCGGAACAGACCGCCGAAACCCTGAAGAACGGCTGGCTGCATACCGGCGATATCGCGCGCAAGGACGAGCGCGGCTATATGTTCATCCTCGACCGCAAGAAGGACATGATCGTCTCCGGCGGCTTCAACATTTTTCCGCGCGAGGTCGAGGATGTCTTGTCGCAGCATGCCGATGTCGCGATGGTCGCCGTGGTCGGCGTTCCCGACGACAAATGGGGCGAAGCCGTCACCGCGGTCGTGGTGGCGCGCGAAGGTGCGAAGCCGAACGCGGATGAGCTGATCAACCTCGTCAAAACGAAAAAAGGCTCGGCGCATGCGCCGAAGCACATCAAATTCGTCACGGCGTTACCGATGACCGGCGTCGGCAAGGTCGACAAGAAGGTGCTGAAGGCAGGCTTCTGGACCGGCCGCGACCGGATGGTGGGGTAAATTTCCGGCTCACGCCAGCAGTTGGTCGAGCCGTTCGCGCAGCTGATCCTGGTGATAAGGTTTTGCAAGCCGCGGCAGATCAAGCTGCGCGCCCTCAGGCAATTCGGCATAACCCGTTGCCAGCAGGATCGGCAGCGAGGGCCGCACCTGGCGCGTCGCAGCCGCAAGTTCAACACCAGTCATCCCGGGCATCACGTGATCGGTCATCATCAGGTCGATCGGCTGCTCGCTCCTGAGAATGTCGAGCGCATGGAGGCCTGAATTGGCGCCAATCACGTGGTGACCGAGGTCTTCCAGCATCTCCATGGTCGACATCGCAATCAGCGGATCGTCGTCGACGAACAGAATGACGGCCGAACGTCTTGTGCCTTGCGCCGCCGGCGCCGGAGCCTCGACCTCCGGTGCGGCGGTAGCCACCGGCAGCAGCAGCGTCGCTGTGGTGCCTTTTCCGACCGCGCTCGCAAGCCGCAAGGTGCCACCGAGCTGCACCGCCAGGCCGTGGACCATCGACAGGCCAAGGCCGGTGCCCTTGCCGAGCGGCTTGGACGAGAAGAATGGCTCGATCGCCCGCTCCAATGTCTCTGATGTCATGCCGGTACCGGTATCGATGACGGACAGCCTGAGGTAATGGCCCGGCGCCAACACGGCATCCCTGGTGATGCTCTGCTCGTCCACCTTGATGTCGATCGGACCGCCGTCGGGCATAGCGTCACGCGCGTTGATTGCCAGATTGAGGATCGCAAGCTCAAGCTGGTTGGGATCAATACGCGCCGGAGGCAGGCCGTCCTCGATGTCCAATCGCACCGCGACGCGCGGGCCAAGCGACCGCTCCAGCAGGTTGGTCATATCCTGAATCAGCGAACGGAGATCGACCGAGACTGCGCGCAAATCCTGCTGACGCGCGAAGGCCAACAGGCGCTGCGTCAACGAGGCACCCCGCTCCGCGCCTTGCATGGCGCCGTCAACCAGGCGGCGAAGCCGGGGATCGTCGGGCATGCGCTTGCGCAACAGATCGAGGTTGCCCATCACGGCCATCAGCAGATTGTTGAAATCATGCGCCACGCCGCCGGTAAGCTGTCCGATCGTCTCCATCTTCTGCGCTTGGCGCAATTGTTCCTGCGCCCTTTCACGCGCGGCGACTTCCTTCATCAGATCGGCGGTGCGCTGTTCGACGCGCTGTTCGAGGTTTGCGGTCAATTCGGCCAACGCCGTGCGTTCCGTCGCCAGTTGCTCCATCAGCTTCTCGCGTTCGATCTCGGCGGTCTTTCGAGCAGTGATGTCCGAGCAGACGCCGACTAGCGACTTGATGCTGCCGTCCGGCCGACGGACCGCGCGGGCGCGGGTGTCCACCCAGTGCAGCGAACCATCGCGCCAGATAATCCGATATTCGATGCGGTAGTCCCCACCGGTTTTGATCGCGTGATCGATGGCTTCAAGACGGCGCTCCCGGTCGTCGGGATGAACCGCAGCCGACAAATCCTGAAAGGTGAAAGACTCGCCCGGCTTGCGGCCGAAAAAGCGCGCGCAGGTTTCCGAGGCTTCGAGTTTGTATTCCGGCAAATGCAGTTCGAGCGCCCCGAGATGCCCGGCATTCAGCGCCGTCTGCAGCAGGTTTTCGCTCTCGGTAAGATCGGCCAGAATCGCACGGGTCTGGTATTGACGGCGCCGGGCGCGGACCGCCGAGCCGACGATACTGACCAACGTCGTCGGATGGAAAGGACGCTCAATGAAGGTGACGTTGCCGAGTGCCTGACCCAACCGCGCCGCGTCGGGATTCCGCTCCGGACCGCCGCCCTGATGGGTCAACAGCACGATTGGAAAGTCCGACCATGACGGCTGGCCGTTGAGCCAGCTCACGAGTCCGCGCAGATCCGCGGTCTTGATCGCCTCATCGGCAATCACGGCAAGGCCCGCGCCACCTTCGATCTCCTGCACGAGGGCTGCAAGATCGCCGCAGATATTGGCGTAGAAACCCGCTTCGCGAATCAGCACCGAGGCGACGGCGGCATCACGCCCCTTGGGCGCCAGGATCACAGCCCGCTCGGACGACGCGCCGGGCTTCACGGCTCTTCTTCCCGCAACGGCTTATCCGCATTCGTATTAATCGGAACTCCGCGCAACACTCCGTGGAAGTCGATAAGGGGCTCTCCGAGAGAGAGGCCGCGATTGTCGATTCGATACTCGCGAATGGTCGTTTCGTGCGAACCAGTGCGTTTCTTGATGATCGAGATCGCCCGTCGCACGTGCCCGAGTGCCTCGAAGTAACGCAGCAGGATCACGGTGTCGGCAAGATAGGTGACATCAATCGGCGCCTTCATGTCGCCGACCAGACCATGCTGCGCCACCGTCATGAACGTCGAGGCGCCCTGCCGGTTGAGGTACTGCAAGAGCTCGTGCATGTGCAGGATCAGCGAGTTCTCCTCCGGCATCGCGGCCTGATAGCCATTGAGGCTGTCGATCACGACCGTTTTGATCCGGTCCTCGTCGACCCTTTTGCGAACGCGATGCGCAAATTCGCCGGGCGAGAGTTCAGCCGCGTCGACTTGCTCGATGAACAGGCCGCCGGACCGCTGCATGGCATCGAGGTCGATGCCGAGCCCCTTCATGCGCTCGTACAGCAACCCCATCTCTTCGTCGAAAACGAATAGGGCTGCCTTTTCCCCGCGCGCGACGGCAGCAACGATAAACACGATCGAGATCAGGGACTTTCCGGTCCCCGCGGGACCGAGCACCAGCGTGCTCGAACCCCGGTCGACGCCGCCGCCGAGTAGTTGATCCAGTTCGGTGATGCCGCTCGTGAGCCTGCCGCGCGTGAAGCTGGTGCGATGTTCCGACGCGACCAGGCGTGGAAATACGTTCACGCCGCCGGTGGTGATCGTCATGTCGTGGTAGCCGCCGCGGAATTTTGTGCCGCGATATTTCACCACGCGGGTGCGCCGCCGTTCGGCGCCGTAGGCGGGAGCCAGTTCCTCCAGACGCAGCACACCATGCGCGACGCTGTGCACCGTCTTGTCCATCACTTCGGCCGTGAGATCGTCGAGCATGATCACGGTGGCACCGAACTTGGCGAAGTAGTGCTTCATCGCGAGAATCTGCCGCCGGTAGCGCAACGAGTTCTGCGCGAGCAGCCTGATTTCCGAAAGACTGTCGAGCACGACCCGGCTCGGCTTATGACGCTCGACCGCCTCAAAAATCTGCTTGGTGGTCTCGCCGAGTTCAAGATCAGACGAATAGAGCAGGCTTTGTTGCTGCTCCGAATCGAGCAGACTCTCGGGGGGCAGCAATTCGTAGATCGCGATCCCCTGATCGAGCGTCCAGCCATGCGACGCGGCGCCATCGCGCAGTTCGCGTTCGGTTTCGGACAGTGTGATGTAAAGTGTCTTCTCGCCGCTTTTTGCACCCTCCCGCAGGAACTGAAGTGCGATCGTCGTCTTGCCGGTACCCGGCGCTCCTTCAACGAGAAAAAGGTGACCGCGGGAAAACCCGCCGGCGAGAATATCGTCCAGCCCCCAAATGCCGGTTCTCGCTTTCGCAGCCAAACCCAACGAGTTCATAAAACACCCCCTAACCGGATGTAAACCGTTGGGGCATCATGCGGTTCCCTCGCAATGGAACTATTGCGGGAAGAACCCCGGCCAATCGCGCGCCATTTCTCGCCCAGCGGGGCGAAATCACCCGGGCCGATCTCGTGGCATTCGGCGTTTGCTGCGGGGGCGATCCACGGCTGCGCGCTCTTCATGAACATCTGCGCGACCGGCGTCAGCCAGGTCGTGTCGTCAAGCGTTCCGGCCCGGATGTTGACGATTTGCTCGCGCCCGGCGCGGTCCCCGGAAATGCGGCCGCCGCATCAATTGGACGCCCGCATCAAAGCAACTCCACGCAACAGAACCGGGATTCAAGCGAGGCTGCGGTGATTCGTTCCCGCCGTGGGACGTGCCGCAGGGCTGGCAAATGCAGGGCTGGCAAATAATGCCGGCCCGCCGGGCTGCGGCATCCTCACGTGACAGCCTGACCGGGTCCGGGAACTTGCTTTCCTTTGCGCCGTTAGGCTCGGTGTTTTGGAAAGTATTTTGCCATGATTCGTCTGCTGTCGATTGTCCTCTTGAGTGTGCTCTGCATCCTTTCGGATCAAGCATCCGCCGGTGCGCTGAAGCCGCACGAAAGTGCGGCGTCCGACTTCAGCTCGCGTCAGCGGTGCGTGTGCAGCACCTCGCGCCTCTCTACCCGGGGCGTTCGCTATCGGCACTATCGCATCAGAACTGCATACTTGATCGGTTATGATCCGCTGCCATACCGCTTCGGCTCGACATTCGTATGGGAGCGGCCGTATAGGTATTATCGGCACTAGCCCGTGAAAAGCCGTGGACGAGACGAAAGGCGCTGGGGCCGGTGCTTTTGGAGCTACTGGCCGCCTCCACGGGGCGTCTTGGATAAAATCGTTTCTTGTGCCTTGTGAGCTGACAAGGCCGCTTCCGCTTCGGTGAATCTGCTCGCGTTACGTTTACGGACGTCCCTTACAGAAGGGAACGGCGCGCCCAGCTTTCGGGCTCGCGTGCGAATGGAGTCGAGCGAACAACGAAAGATTGAAGCCGCGCGCGCGGCGGAAACATCACCAGCAACCAGCGACTTCAATCGCTCGCCATCTTCAATAGTCCAAGTTCTGTATCTGAAAGGGGTCATAGCTAGCTGTCGAGATGATGCCAACTCCCTGCAGCGGGAAAAACGGCCCCAGCGACTAAGGGGGAAGCGTGCGCTGAGGCCGTGAAGGCACGATGTCTAAATCCCATTAGACAGGACTCCAACTCGGAGCGATTGCCACTTGTTCCCGACAAATCGTGCGCAGAAATAGGGGCCTCAACTGCGGCCGCCGAAACTTAGAGGGTCACAGCGCGGTGCAGGATGTCCCCGGAGCCAGGATTCCACGTTCCGTCTGTCCCAACTGCAAATCTCGGGTGACCGACCGAGGTCGGGAAAAAGTGGAACGTTCTTTTCGCCTCAACGTTAGGCAGGTCCGCGCTCAAGCGGATTGGAGATCACCGATGAAAAAGCTCTTGACGATTGCCGCTGCCGCGTCGCTTTTCGCCACCGCTGCCATTGCTCAGACGACCGTCACAACCGGCACCGGCCACGCTACCGTTCAGATCGAGCCGGAATATCGAACCAAGATTAAGACTTACGTAACCGAGAAGAAGGTTCGGCCCATCACGACGCAGGAACGCCTCGTCGTCGGCGCCAAGATCCCGACCAGCGTGGAGCTGGAGGCCGTGCCCGCGGATTGGGGACCGTCTGTCAGCAAATACCGGTACGTTTACTCTAACGATCGCGTGATGCTGGTCGATCCGGGCACCCGCACGATCGTCCACGAGATCGATTGACGACTTGCTCAATGATGCGGCTATTCAAGCCGCATCATTACTACATGCAAAAAGCCCGCAGCCGGTTCGGCCGCGGGCTTTTCTCTTATCCAGGTAGCGCTAATGAACTGCGCGAACCAAATAATATCCAACTCCACCTACGACAATCACAGCGGGAACAGCCCATGACAAAAGCACTGGCATAACTGCCTCCTCAACTTTCCACGGCGAACTAACGGCCGGGTTGCCACTTGTCCCCACCGGTTCCTCTCACCAGTGGTGACGGTGGCCGCGATGCCAGCGATGGTACCGAGGCCCGCTGCGGTAGGCGTAGGCGGACGAACCACGCGGCGGTACCACGGAGCGGCGACCAGACGACCCCGCCGCCGCGCCACGGCGCGGCTGCCAGGGCGGCATCAAGCCGCCCCTGCTCGCCTTTCAGCGTGAGCCTTGGTCTTCTCGAAATTATTCGGCACTTCGATATCGACCTCGAGCGTCGACACCGCAGGTCCCCGGTCCAGCTTGACCGTGACCTTGTCGGGATCGAGCTGGATGTGCTTTGAGACCACCGCGAGAATCTCTTCGCGCAGCGTCGCCAGCAGGTCAGGTTGGCCGCGCAGGCCGCGCTCGTGCGCCAGCAGGATCTGCAGCCGCTCCCGCGCCACCGGGGCGGTTGCCTTGCGGCCGCTGAACAGTCGAAGCAAATTCATGCTCATGCCGCCCTCCGTCCGAGCAATCGGTTCATCAGCCCCCTGCGTTCGGTCGGTACGACCATGTCGACGGTTTCGCCCATCAGGCGGCGGACCGCGTCGGTATAGGCGCGGGCCGGCGCACTGGCCACATTGTTCAGGGTGACGGGAGAGCCGACATTCGAGGCGCGCAGCACGTCCTGGCTCTCGGGGATGATGCCGAGCAGCGGGGTAGCAAGAATCTCGAGGATGTCGTCGATGCTCAGCATCTCGCCGCGTGCCGCGCGCGCCGGATCGAACCTTGTGATCAGGATGTGCTTGATCACCCGCTCGCCCTGCTCCGCCTTGACGGTCTTCGAATCGAGCATCCCGATGATGCGGTCGGAATCGCGCACCGAGGAGACTTCCGGGTTGGTGACGATCACGGCCTGGTCCGCATAACGCATCGCCAGCATCGCGCCGCGTTCGATGCCTGCCGGACTGTCGCACAGGATCCAGTCGAACTTGGTCCGCAGCTCCTCAATGACCCGGCCGACGCCTTCGTCGGTCAGCGCGTCCTTGTCCCTGGTCTGGGAGGCGGGCAGCAACCACAGATTCTCCAGGCGCTTGTCGCGGATCAGCGCCTGCTGGAGCTTGGCGACGCCCTGCACCACATTGATGAGGTCGAACACCACTCGCCGTTCCGCGCCCATCACCAGATCGAGGTTGCGCAGGCCGACGTCGAAGTCGATGACGACGACCTTCTCGCCGGCCTGGGCAAGTGCTGCACCGAGCGCGGCCGTGGACGTCGTCTTTCCAACGCCGCCCTTGCCTGATGTAACGACCAGGACATTTGCCATAATTGATCTCCGTAGCCGATTAGTTCAGCGGTGTAATTTTCATGGTGTCGCCTTGCAGCCAGGCCTGGGCCGGGCGGTTGCGCAGCGAGGCGTCGATTTCTTCAGCAGTCTGGTAGTAACCGTCGATGGCGAGCAGTTCCGCCTCGATCTTCTGGCAGTAAATCCGGGCCGACGAATTGCCGTTGACGCCGGCCATCGCCCGGCCGCGCAGCGTGCCGTACACATGGATCGATCCGCCGGCGACGATTTCCGCCCCCGAGCCGACCGAACCCAGCACGGTGACATCGCCATCGGTGAAGACGATCGACTGGCCCGAGCGGACCGGGCTGTCGAGCAGCAGCGAGTTCGGCTTCGGCTTGGCCTCGACCTTTTCCTCGGGCTTTTCCGCAGGCTCGGTTCGCGTGATGACGCAGGAACGACCGCCGGTCAAAAGCGGCGGCATGCTGGTGGTAAGCTTTTCGGCATCCACGCCCTCGATCCCCAGCACGCGGATGTTGCGTTCTTCCAGATTATTGACGAGGTGGGTGATGGCCGCGCGGCTGAGGTCCAGCGCCGCCAGGTCAAGCACGACAGGCTTACCGACGAAGAACCCCGGCGAACGCGCCAGTGTCGCATCGATCTCCTCGAGCCAGCCGAGAATCGGAATCTCCGGTGTGAATACGAAGGCGACATACGAGCGGCCCCGCATGCGAACCAATTGTCGCGTTGCCCCCGCTGTTGCCTGCATGGTGGATCCACCCATTCCCGGTTACTGAATAATTAAAGATGGGACTGATTTGGTTAATGAGTGATTAATTGTGACAACTCATTCAGCGACCGCGTGGCGCCAGGAGAACGACACGAGAGCTACCCGAAGTTACAGGTGAGTAGTGGCCGTCAGCAAAAGTGGTGGCAATTTGATCGGTTTGTGCCGAGCCGGAACGGCTGGACCACCCGATCGCCCTCGCGTCAACGCCGCTCGATCACCAGGCTCTGGACGGCGCGGCCGAAATAGCCGCGTTCATCGGCCAGCCGTGCCATCGCGAGGCCCGCTCCGTCGGGGCCGATCCAGGATTCGGCGTCGAGCAGCATCCAGTCGCCGACCGGCTGGCGCGCGAAATTCACGGTGAGGTCGGCATTGAGAAACGTCCATTGCCGGAAATCCAGCACCGCCGAAGTGCCGTTACAAAAATCCGCAGCCACCATCGCGCGCATTGCCTGAGAGACCGCCGCCCCCTCGACGATCGGGCGATCGACGCGATACCAGATCGCGCCTGGACCGGGGACGCCGAACCGGCCGCGCGCGGCGCGCAGCGACATGCCGGTTACGAACGGGCTGGAAGAAAAATCCGCCGGCTCGACCCGCGACTGTTCCGGTCCGGGCAGCGTGACCTGTTCGATCTCGGCCTCGGGCGGCAACTCGTTGGCCTGCACCTTGATTTTCAAAATAGTGGCGGCGACCACCACGACGCCGTTGGCGCGAAGTTTTACCGCGCAGAGCTGGATCTTGCGGCCTTCGCGCAGAACCTCGGTCTCGATCGTCAGCGGCGCGACCGGCACCGGGCGCATCAGATCGACCGTCACCCGCGCGATCCGCATTGGTACCGGCGTCGGCAACGCTTCTGCCGCCCAGACCACCAATGCCGCCGGCGGCGAGCCGTGCTGCATGCTCGGATCCCACGGCCCCGCCGCGTGAGGGCTGGTGAGGACGCTATTGCCGTCCACGCGAAAGATAGCGTCCATCAATCAGGGATCTCGGTTGGAGAGAGAAGACAGCTTTCTGCCTGCTCTGCCTCGCGGAGTCGAGTGCCCTGTCAGGCAGCAAGCTCCGCCGCGATGATCGCGCCGAGTGCCATGTCGCTTTGCTGCCCGAACCCGTGGTGCACGATGCTGCCGTTTCGACCGATCAGAATGCTGGTTGGCGTACCCTGCATTCTATATCTCCCCATGGTGAGCGGTATCGGCGTCTCCTCACCGGCCTCATCGACCCCGATCGGAAATGTCAGGCGATATTCGTGGATGAAGGCCTGCAGCGACACCGGCGTCATGGCTGCGTGATGTTCGAACACGGTATGCAAGCCGATGACCTGAAGATCCGTGTTCTTGAAGAGCTCATGGGCGCGCTGGGTTTGCGGCGTGCCATGGGCGACGCATCCGGGACAAAGCATCTGAAATGCATGGAGCAGGACCGGCCGGCCGCGCAACGCGGAGAGCGTCAGCGCTTCATTGGTATTGAACCAGCGCGACACAGCGATTTCGGGGGCGAGCGACACCAACATCTCTCCTGTTTGCATCCGGCCCATCAAGACCGCGGTTGAACTGATCCGTCAAATGAACGCCATGCCGCCATTGAGAATGATGGTTTGCCCGGTCATGTAATCGTTGCCGAGCACCATCGCGACGGCCTGCGCGACTTCCTCAGGCTGTCCCATTCGTCCGAGCGGAATATTGCGCGCAAGATCGGTGCGCCCGCGCATCATGTCGGTTTCAATCAGCGACGGCGCCACATTGTTGACCGTGATCCCCTCCTTCACGAGCCGCGCCGCGTACCCTCGCGTCAGTCCCTCGATGCCGGCCTTGGAGGCGTTGTAATGCGGGCCGATGGCGCCGGCGCCGCGTGCGGCACCCGACGAAATATTGACGATGCGGCCCCATTGGCGCGCCCGCATTGCCGGCAGCACGGCCTGCGTGCACAGGAAGACCGACTTCAGATTGACTGTGATGGTGCGGTCGAAATCGGCTTCGGAAAGTTCGTCGACGCTGCGCACGATTGCGATGCCGGCGTTGTTGACGAGAATGTCGATCGGACCGAGGTCGCGCGCGACCTGTTCGACCATCTTTGTGACGGCAGCAGCCTGCGACACGTCGGCGGCAACGGCGATGGCACGGCCACCACCGGCCTTGATTTTGGCGACGACCGCTTCCGCGTCATCCGCGCGCTCACGGTAATTGACCGCGACCGCGGCACCTTGCTCGGCGAGCATCAAAGCAATCGCAGCGCCGATGCCGCGCGAGCCACCCGTCACCAACGCGACACGCGCGCTTAGATCCTGTTTCGTTGTCATCGGTCATGATCCCATCAACGCAAGCGTGGACACGTGTGACGATATCATTTTGTTGCTCGTCATGCCCGGGCTTGTCCCGGGCATCCACGTCTTGCTTCACTTGAGCCAAGTAAGACGTGGATGGCCAGGACAAGCCCGGCCATGACGGAAAGTGAGTCACGCCACGCCGCCACCCACGCTCTCCAGGAACGCCTTCACCGTTGAGACCACCCCCGTGTCAGTCGCGACATAGCCGGGCAGGCTCGCCACTTCGCGCTGGAACTCGCGACCCTTCATGATGTCGATGACGCGGCGCATCGGTTCGGTCTCCAGAAACGCGCGCTTGCAGACAAACAAATAATCCTCGGTCAGCAAGCGGATGAAATCGAGCCCGAATTGCCGTGCGGCCGCCTCGACGCCAAAACTGACATCGGCCATGCCGCTGGCGACGTAGGCGGCGACCGCCGCGTGGGTGAATTCCATCTGCTGGGCGCCGTTGATTTTCGCTTCGTCGATCCTGTGCAACGCCAGCAACTGATCGAACAGCAGCCGCGTTCCGGAATCATGATCGCGGTTCACAAAGCGCGCCTTGCGATCGACGATATCCTTGATCGATGCAATCTCGAGCGGGTTGCCCGGCTTGACCATCAATCCCATTTCGCGCGTCACGAAACTGATGACGCGGTCCTCGCGCGGATCGAGCCATTCCTTGCATGCGCGGATGCCCTGGATGCGCAATTCGCCGCGCGGCAGATGCACGCCGGAGAGATCGCAGGCGCCCTGCGCCAGCGACAGCAGCGAATTCTGGTTGCTGACATAGCGCAAATCGACGCCGATCCCGGGTTCGCGGTCGAGCAGTTCGCGCAGCTTTGAGACTGCAAAACCATGGCTGGCGTGGACGCGGATCACGGACGGACGCTGGTGCAGGAACGGCTTGATCTCGGTCGCGAGCTCCTGCGCCAGATTTTCAAGCTGCGGGCCGAGACGGGCCTGCATCCGCTCACCGGCCCAGACCAGTTTTTCGCCGAACGCCGTCAGCGTCGTGCCCTTGCCGCGATGGGTCTCGACCAGCGGCACGCCAAAGAAATCCGACCATTGCTCGACCAGATTCCAGACGTGGCGATAGGACAGCTGGGCGTGCGTCGCCGCGCTGGTGAGCTTTCCGGTTTTGCGGATCTCGTTGAGAATTCCGAGCATCACCACGGCGGTCTGCGGGCTGCCCTCCTTGTGAAATCGCCAGACGGTTTCGATTTCGATGTGGTGCATTGGCTCTCAGCCTATGAAGTCGATTGCATATATTCGCGATCCATAGGCAGATCATATCATATTTACTGCTGCGATAACCCTCCTAGTTTGAGATACAGAAACGGAGGAAATATGATGTCTATTGCATATGATTACGCCGCGACGGCGCCCGCGATCGCGCCCGCCAGGCCCCGGTTGCTGCTGATCGACGGCCAGCACGTGCCTTCGATCTCCGGGCGCACCTTCAAGACGCTCAATCCAGCCACCGAACAGGTCATCGCCACCGTGGCCGAAGGCAACGAGGCCGACGTCGATCGCGCCGTAGCCGCGGCCCGCCGCGCCTTCGAGGGTCCCTGGCGCAGCATGCGCGCCTCCGAGCGCGGGCGGATCCTGCTCCGGCTTGCGGAGCTGATGAAGAAGCATGCGGACGAAATCGCAGCACTCGAAAGCCTTGATGCCGGCAAGCCGATCTCAGGCGTGCTCCGGCAGGATTTGCCAGCCGCGATCGACACGCTGACCTACTACGCGGGCTGGGCCGACAAGATCCACGGCGAGGTGGTTTCGACGCGGGACGACGCGCTGACCTACACCGTGCGTGAGCCGGTCGGCGTGGTCGCGGCGATCGTTCCCTGGAATTTCCCGCTGATGATCGGGATGTGGAAGCTGGCGCCGGCGCTCGCCTGCGGCTGCACCATCGTGATGAAGCCTGCCGAACTGACCTCGCTGTCGGCGCTGCGCATCGGCGAACTGGCGCTGGAAGCCGGCCTGCCGCCGGGCGTGCTCAACATCGTGACCGGCCCCGGCCGGGTCGTCGGCGACGCGCTGGTCAATCATCCTGATGTCGACAAGGTCACGTTCACGGGCTCGCCCGGCGTCGGCCGCGGCATCCTGCGCGGCGCCGCCGGCAACTTCAAACGGGTCTCGCTCGAACTCGGCGGCAAGTCCGCCAACGTGATCTTCGACGACGCCGATATCGAGGCCGCCAGCAAGGCGGCGGCGTCAGGAATCTTTTTCAATGCCGGACAGGTGTGCTCGGCCGGCTCACGCGTACTGGTCCATGAGAAGGTCTACGACGAAGTGGTCGAACGGCTGACGCAACGCGCCCAGTCGATCCGCATCGGCGATCCCGGCGATCGCGCCACGGCGCTCGGGCCCGTGATCTCCGAAAAACAGATGAACAGCATCCTCGACTATGTCGATATCGGCCAAAGGGAAGGCGCACTGCTGACCACCGGCGGGACACGCATCGGCACCCGCGGCTATTTCATCAGCCCCGCGGTGTTCGCCAATGTCGAACACGAGATGCGGATTTCGCAGGAGGAAATTTTCGGTCCGGTGGTGAGCGTCATTAAGTTCAAGGATGAAGCCGATGCGCTGCGGATCGCCAACGGCACCGCCTACAGTCTTGCGGCCGGGGTGTGGAGCCGCGACATCGGGCGGGTGCAGCGTTTCGCAAAGCATGCAAAGGCCGGCACGGTCTGGATCAACACCTATGGCTATACCGACGTGCGCTTGCCATGGGGCGGCGTGCGCGATTCCGGCTTCGGCCGCGAACACGGCTCCGCCGCGATCGAGAATTTCACCGAGCCGAAGGCGGTGTGGATGAATTTGAGCGTGTGATGCTCACTTCCCCTCTCCCCTTGTGGGAGAGGGTGGCTTCGCGCAGCGAAGACGGGTGAGGGGTTCTATCTGAGATGAGGATAGAGACCCCTCATCCGGCGCCATAGCCGATGCAGGGCATCGGCGTTCTAAGCGGCCGAAGGCCGCCTAGGCCACCTTCTCCCACAAGGGGAGAAGGAAGAAAATCACAGCGGCGGATCGATTGCCTCGTCGTATTCCTTCTTGAACCGCGCGATCAGTTCGGCTGCAGGCAAGACTTTTGCGACGCTACCGACGCCCTGGCCGCTGCCCCAGATTTCCTTCCAGGCCTTAGGCTTTGCGCGCTCACCCGAAGCATCCGTGCCAAAACTCATCTTGGACGGATCTGACGTCGGCAGGTTTTCGGGATCCATGCCCGCCGCGACGATCGACGGCTTCAGATAATTGCCGTGCACTCCGGTGAACAGGTTGGAATAGACGATGTCTTCGGCGCCTGAGGTCGTGATCATCTGCTTGTAGCCTTCCACCGCATTGGCCTCTGCGGTGGCGATGAAGGCCGAGCCGATATAGGCGAAGTCGGCACCCAGTATGCGTGCCGCACGAATGGCCCGGCCGTTGGCAATCGCGCCCGACAACGCGATCGGACCGTCGAACCATTGCCTCGTCTCGGCCACGAAGGCCAGTGGCGAGATCTCGCCGGCATGGCCGCCGGCGCCGGCCGACACCAGGACCAGGCCGTCGGCACCCTTCTCAACCGCCTTGTGCGCGAACTTCTGGTTGATGACGTCGTGGAACACGACACAGCCCCAGCCATGCGCCGCCTGGTTGAGCTCTTCGCGCGCGCCGAGCGAGGTGATCATCATCGGCACCTTGTGCTTCTCGCAAAGCGCCAGATCCTGATCGAGCCGGTTGTTCGACTTGTGCACGATCTGGTTGACCGCGAACGGTGCCGAGAGCCTGTCGGGATGCGCCTTGTCGTGAGCCGCGAGTTCTTCCCTGATCCGCGCCAGCCATTCGTCGAGCAGCGCCGGCGGCCGTGCGTTGAGCGCCGGAAACGATCCGACCACACCCGCCTTGCACTGCGCGATCACCAGATCAGGCACGGAAATGATGAACAGCGGCGCACCGATGACGGGGATCGACAGACGGCCCTTGAACAAGGCAGGCATGGACATTCGAAACAATCCTTTCGCGTGTTCCGGAACTGGTACGGGGCATCTGCCAAGAGATATCTCAAGAGATGCCGGACGTCATACCAACAAGGCAATCTTTCCAGTGTCAAGTATTGCGTTTTGGCGCTATTTCTTGCGCATGACCCTGCCGGAAAACCGGTGCCCACTTTTCCGGGTCATGCGCTACTGGCATATCGCGCGAGTCACGTAATTTTCGGTCTTGCAGTCGCCCGGTTCGCGCTTGCGGCCCGGGATGAACACTTTCGGCGAGCATTTCTCGGCCGCGTCGGTGTCGAGGCTCTTGCCTTCCTTGTAACCCTTGGTCTGGCACAGTCTGTCGGCCCCGGCCTTGCAGTCCGGCGCGCCATTGGCCGACACCAGGCAGGCCGCGCGTCCTGTGACCATGATCGACGGAAGCATCATGTTCGGCCGGCTGTCGCCGGGATCCTTTGCGGCATCCTTTGCAGTATCCTGGGCGCGGGTGTTGGGGTCGGTCTCGCCTGGGCTCTTCAGGCTCGGCAGGATCGATTTGGATTTCTCGAGCAGCTTGCCGATTTCGTTGATCAGACCGGGATTTTCCGGCTGCTGCGGCGGTTCGATCTGCTGCGGGGCCGGTCCCTGCGGCACCGGCTGCTGGGCCGGCGACTGCACGCCGAGCGAGGGCTGAGGCGCGCTTTGCGACCAGCCGGCGTCCGAGGCGAGCGCCAGCATCGACAGCGCGAGGCAAGCGGTCGCGAACGCCGTCCCGATTGAATTGAAAAGATGGCCGATTCGATCAGGCATGGAGCGAGCGTAGCCTGAAGCGGGCGTGTTCTGAAGCGTTTGGTCCGGCAAAGCGCCCCGCGCGCAGGTCAGACCAATTTAACCGCGATGACGAATCCGAGCACCAGCACCGCGGCGCCGATCGCGACCCAGAAACCGAGGCGCTTTTCCAGCTCGCTGCGAATGAGGTCGCCGTAACGGTTGAGCAGGATCGCGACCACGAAGAAGCGTCCGCCCCGCGCGATGATCGAGCACAGGATGAACAGCCAGATATTGTAGCCGGCGAATCCTGACGTGATGGTGACAAGCTTGTAGGGGATCGGCGTCAACCCCTTGCCGATGATGATCAGCGCGCCCCATTCGGCATAGGACTGACGGAACGCTTCGACCTTGCCGCTGAGACCATAGACGTTGATCAGCCACTGCCCGACCGAGTCGTACAGCAGCGCGCCGATGGCGTATCCGACCACACCGCCGGCAACCGAGGCGATCGTGCACACGGTCGCGAACCACCACGCCCGCTTCGGCCGCGCCAGCGACATCGGCAGCAGCATGACGTCGGGAGGGATCGGGAAGAACGAGCTTTCCGCGAACGATACCGCCGCCATAATCCAGAGTGCGTACGGCTTGTCGGCGGCGGCGAGGAACCAGTCGTAGGATCGTTTAAGCATGGCCGCATGAACCATCATGGAGCGGATTTGTCCATGCCGGCAGACGACGGAATTTTGGGAGATTTAGTGCCGCTTTCGCAGGCTGCGGCCTTCCAGCGCGACAATTCGCCGCCGAACCGCAGGTGGTGTCACCGCTTTGGGTAACGCCTTGGCCGAGGCCGCCTTGTCAGGAATCGCCTTGGGCGGCTTGACCGTCGATTTCGGCAGCTTCTCGGCGATGCCGAGCATCAGCTCGCGCCGCGCCATCTCGCGCCAGACATCCTCGGGCTTGACCCCGGCGGCTGCCCACAGAACGGTCAGGTTGTAGAGAAGATCAGCGCTCTCGCGGACCACCGCATCGGTATCGCCGTTGACGGCGTCGATCACGACTTCGATGGCTTCCTCGGCCAGCTTCTTGGCCATCTTGGCCGGGCCGCGCTGAAACAGCCGCGCCGTTCGCGAAATTGCCGGATCAAGATCCCTGGCCGCGAGCACCGCCTGATAAAGCCGTTCGAGCGAATCACTCATCCCTCAAACCTAATCGAAAGCCGTGGGCAGCGTGTTAACGGCCGGCTTGACAACCAAAAAAAATCCACCGGCCGGGGGCGGCCGGTGGATTCGTGTTTAACATCGGCCTTAACAACGCTCGCAATTACCAGTAGTTGGGATTCTTGTAGCCGCCATAGTACCGGTCACGGCCGTAGCCACCGCCGTAGTAGTAGGGGCCGCCGCCGTAATAGGCCGGGGGAGCGTAATAGGCCGGGCCGCCCCCGTAGTAACCGTAGCTGTTGCCATAGTAGTAATCGCGGCGGTTCTGGGCGGCCGCAATCGCGATGCCGGTGCCGACGATGCCGGCGAAGGCCGCAGCCGCCGCGGCGCCACCGCCGCCATAATATCTCCTGGCGCGCGAACTGAAATCAGTCGCGCCGCTGGTCCCCGTCGTGGCCGTTACATCCTTGGCGGGCGCGGCCGAGCCGGCGAAAGCTGCCGACGGCTGGTAGGCCGTCAGGGCTAGCGCGACAACCGTCGCCACCGCGCCGGCGCGGCCGATCGATGAAAACACTCCTGTTCGTGCAAACATCTCAATGTCCTCCGTGGGAGCTTGGCCTGACAGGCCTCGAATTGCTAACCACTGGGCGGATATTAGGTTCCCCAAACCAAACGCAAGCTGAACGATCTCTGGCCAAATCGTGGCAGTCATCGCCCGTTCACGTTGGATGCGACAGAATGCCTGCGTTTAAGGCTTGTAATGCCGGTGTTCTTGTCCTGAAACAGACCTGCGATCCAACAGACTTGGCCGCGCGGCAACTTGTCCCATCTCCCAGTGACGTAAGCTCAATGCGTGCACGCCGAACCAACGCCCTTCGCTCGATGCTGGCCTCGCTTGCAGGCCTTTGCGGAGTGGTGTGCTTCGGTGCGGGGGTGAGCCTTGCCGCGGACGAACCACGACCGCCGCTCGCGATCCAGTTCTCGCTCGACCGCCCCATCGATGCGACGGACGCGCCTTTCGTGATGGCGGCCACCGGCGGCCTGTTCACCGCCGAGGGGCTCGCCGTCACCATCAACATCGCCAGCGGATCGCCGGATGCGATCGCGCGCGTCGCCGCCGGCACCAGCGATTTCGCGCTGGTCGACATCAACGCGCTGGTGCGTTTTCGCGACAAGGACAAGCAGGGCGTCCCGCCGGTCAAGGCGGTGTTCATGCTGTTCAACAAGGCCCCCTACGCCATCATCGCCCGCAAGAGCCGCGGCGTCCGGGCGCTGTCGGACATCGAAGGCAAGAATCTCGGCGTCGCCGAGGGGGATCTTTCGATCCGGCTATGGCCGGCGGTGGCGAAGCAGAACGGCATCAAGATCGCGAGCGTCAAGCAAAGCAATATCAGCGCCGCGGTGCGCGAGCCGATGCTGTCGGCGGGCCAGATCGATGCCGTCACCGGATTTTCCTATCTGTCGGCGATCAACCTGAAAGACCGTGGCGTGCCGGCCGACGATCTGGCGGTATTGAAGTTCGCCGACTATGGCTGCGACGCCTACGGTTTCGCCATTGTCGTCAACCCGGCGCTGGCGGCCACCAAACCGGAAGCGGTGAGAGGATTTGTGCGAGCGGTGATCGGCGGCACGCATCTGGCCATCAAGGACCCCGCGGCCGCAGTGACCGAGGTCGTCAACCGCATGGACGGCGGCTCGCGCGACCTGGAGCTCGAACGGCTGAGCGCCATCCTGCGCGACAATATCCTGACCGGCGAGGTCAGGCGCAACGGCATCGGCGGCATCGATATTGCGAGGTTCGAGCGGTCGATCGATCAGCTCGCGGAAGGCTTCAAATTCCAGAAGCGGCCAGTAGCAGCTGATATTTTCGACGACCAGTTCCTGCCCCCGGTCAACGGCCGGCTGATCAATTGAGTAGCTGATCAATTGAGTAAAAGTCGCGCAGACGCTGGTTCTCGGCGGCGATCCCTGATTAGAATGCGGCTCGACTGATCGCCCCGCCCCTCCAGTGCTTGCGGCATGTCCATGATTCGCCTTTACACCCGCGTCCTCGAGCTGCTCGGCAAAGAGGCGCGGCTGGGCTGGATTCTGGCCGGCGCCAATCTGCTGCTGGCCGGCGCGCAATTCGCCGAGCCCGTGCTGTTCGGCAAGATCATCGACGTGCTCTCCGGCAAGGCGGCGCCGGGTCCGCTGTCGTCGTCAGGCGCCTGGCCGCTGCTGGCGGCCTGGGTGGGGTTCGGTCTGTTCACTATCGCCTGCAGCGCCCTCGTCGCGCTCCATGCCGACAAGCTGGCGCACCGCCAGCGCCAGGCGGTGCTGACCGATTATTTCGAGCACATCATGCAGCTGCCGCTGACCTTCCACACCGGCACCCATTCCGGGCGGCTGATGAAGGTGATGCTGAACGGCACGGATTCGCTGTGGCGGCTCTGGCTCGGATTCTTCCGCGAGCATTTTGCCGCGCTCATGTCCCTGGTGGTGCTGCTGCCGCTGTCGCTCTACATCAACTGGCGGCTGGCGATCCTGCTGTTCCTGCTGTGCGTGATATTCACGGTGCTGACCACGCTGGTGGTGCGCAAGACCTACGGCATGCAGAGCGAGGTAGAGGAGCATTACTCAAACCTCTCCGCGCGCGCTTCCGACGCGCTCGGCAATGTCGCGCTGGTGCAGAGCTTCGTGCGCATCGATGCCGAGGTGCAGGGCCTGCGCTACGTCGCCGACAAGCTGCTCGCGGTGCAGATGCCGGTGCTCGGCTGGTGGGCGCTGGTCACCGTGATCACCCGCGCCTCCACCACCATCACGGTGCTCGCGATCTTCACCGTCGGCATCTATCTGCACCAGCAGGGGCTGACCACGGTCGGCGAGATCGTGATGTTCGTTTCTTTCGCGACCATGCTGATCCAGAAGCTCGAACAGGTGGTGAGCTTCATCAACAGCGTGTTCATGGAAGCGCCGCGCCTGCAGGAATTCTTCGACGTGCTGGACGCCGTGCCCGCGGTGCGCGATCGGCCCGGCGCTGTCGACACCGGCCGGCTCTCCGGCCTGGTCGAATTCAACGACGTCTCCTTCTCCTATGACGGCAAGCGGCCCGCGATCGAGGATCTGTCCTTCACCGCTTTGCCCGGCCAGACCATCGCGCTGGTCGGCCCGACCGGCGCCGGCAAATCGACGGCGATCGCGCTGCTGCATCGCGCGTTCGATCCGCAGTCCGGCATCATCAAAATTGACGGCATGGATGTCCGCGCCCTGAAGCTGACCGCGCTGCGGCGGAATATCGGCGTGGTCTTCCAGGAGGCACTGCTGTTCAACCGCTCGCTCGCCGACAATCTGCTCGTCGGCAAACCGGACGCCACTGAAGAAGAAATGCGCATCGCGGCGACGCGGGCGCAGGCGCTCGAATTCATCGAACGCAGCGACAGGAAATTCGAGACCCATGCCGGCGAGCGCGGCCGCATGCTGTCCGGCGGCGAACGGCAACGGCTGTCGATCGCGCGCGCGCTGTTGAAGGACCCGCCGATCCTGATCCTCGATGAGGCCACCAGCGCGCTCGACGCGGTCACCGAGGCAAAAGTCAACGCCGCTCTCGACGAAGTGATGAAGGGCCGCACGACCTTCGTGATCGCCCACCGGCTTTCGACCATCCGCAACGCGACGCGCATCCTGGTGTTCGACAACGGACGTGTGATCGAAAGCGGAACTTTCGATGAACTGGTGGCCAAAGGCGGCCGCTTTGCGGAACTCGCGCGGGCCCAGTTCATGGTGCAGGCCGACGCGCGGGCCAGCATTGAGGCAAAATAGCCCGCCCTGCGCCCCCACCGGATTGAATTATCGGCGAAATTGCGTCTATTTCGTCCACGATTTAATTAGCGAACCTCTGTTCTGGACCGGCAAGCCGGTATAGGTTTGCAGCCGCCGTGAGCGACGGCACCGGACACGCTTGAAACCCGAACGTCGGATATCAGGACCTCCTTTTGTCAAGGCGGG
The DNA here is from genome assembly GCF_018130105.1 of Bradyrhizobium sp. AUGA SZCCT0160. Lineage (NCBI taxonomy): Bacteria > Pseudomonadati > Pseudomonadota > Alphaproteobacteria > Hyphomicrobiales > Nitrobacteraceae > Bradyrhizobium > Bradyrhizobium sp. AUGA SZCCT0160. The sequence continues at coordinate 342,411 of NZ_JAFCMD010000003.1, read as the reverse complement.
TCTCAAAGGACCGGAACGCAAAAGTGCATTTTCTTCGCCCGCGGCTTCGCCATTCGTCGTTGAACCTGATCCTGCTCGTCGCCGCGCTTGCGTTGGTCACGCCGCGCACCGCGCATGCCGAGGCGCTGCTGGTGGTCGAAGCCGACACCGGCAAGGTGTTGCAGGCCGAAAATGCGACGATGCCCTGGTATCCGGCCTCGGTGACCAAGATCATGACGGCTTACGTCACGCTGAAGGCCGTCAAGGAAGGACGCCTCCGCCTAGACAGCGTGCTGACGGTTTCGCCGGTGGCCGCCTCGCAGTCGCCGTCGAAGATGGGCTTCAAACCGGGCACGCAAGTCACCGTCGAGAACGCGCTGGCGATGGTGATGGTGAAGTCGGCCAACGACATGGCCGTGGTGCTCGCCGAAGGCGTCGGTGGCTCCGTCGACGGCTTCTCGGGCATGATGAACGCGACCGCACAGCGGCTCGGCATGACGCAGACGAGCTACGTCAATCCCAACGGCCTGCCCGCCGATGGCCAGATCACCTCGGCGCGCGATCTTGCGATTTTGGCGCGTGCCGTGATTCGCGATCTGCCGGAATACGAATATTTCATGCACATCCCGGCGATCCGTTTCGGCCGCCGCACCACCAACAATTTCAACAAGCTGATCGGCCGCTATGCCGGCGCCGACGGCTTCAAGACCGGCTTCATCTGCGCGTCCGGATATAATCTGGTGGCCTCGGCGACGCGCGACGGCAAGCGGCTGATCGCGGTCGTGCTCGGCTCGACCTCGGGCCAGGCGCGGGCGGTGCGCGCCGCCCAGCTCTTGGAGCGCGGCTTTGCCAGCAACGGGCTGGGATGGCTGCGGCCCTCGCTCGGCGCCGTCGATAATCTGGTGCCGATCGACGCCACGCCGCCGAACCTGCGCGAGGAGATGTGCAACGGCAAACGCAAGCGGCCCGCCACCGACGAGGATGCGGACACGACAATGGCCGCCGCCAGCGAGGGCCAAAGCCCGGCACTGGCTTTCTTCTCCGCAGGACTGCAGGCGCCGACGGCAAAACCCTCGGAGCTGCTCGCCGCGGCGTACACCGCTGGCGAGCCCATGGTGGTCTATACCGGCCCGAAGAAGACCGGTCCGGAGCTGATCGCCGCCGTGGCCGCGGATGACCAAAAGCAGGTTACGCGGCGCGGCAAGAAATCGCAGGTCGCAGTCGCGGCGAAGAAGCCGGACGCGGATAAGGCCAAGTCTGAAGCCAAGTCTGAAGCGAAGACCGCCGCCAGGACCGAGGCCACAAAACCCGCGGCCAAGCCGGCCGCGGTCCGGCACGCGAATATCAAACCAGACGCCGCGGCCGCAAAGCCTGCTGCCGCCGCCAAGCCTGCGGCAGCTGTAAAGCCTGTGGCAGCTGCAAAGCCTGCCGCAGCTGCCAAGCCCGCCGCCAGGCCGGCCGAGAAACCTGCCGCTTCGGGCGACAAGCCGGCCGCGAAGCCCGCCAAGCCCAACGCCGCCGCAAAACCTAAGAGCGAATCCAAACCGGCTGGTTAAAGAACCCGCAAGGCCCGGCAATCAAGGCGCTTTTCGCCCGTTCCGGACGTTGACTTGTTGATTCCCAATGCGTCGATAGCGCGCAGCCGCTTGCCATCGGCGGCGGCATTCACAATACTGCCAAAAACGAGGCATCCCGGCCCAAGAATTCGAGAAATCGGGAACTAACCAGAGGGGAAATATCATGGAGCGGATCTGGCTCAAGCAATATCCGGCCGGCGTGCCCGCCGATATCGACGTCAATCAGTACTCGTCGCTCGTCGAGTTGCTGGAAGAGAGCTTCAAGAAGTTCGCCGACCGCAAGGCGTTCATCTGCATGGACAAGTCGATCAGCTACCGCGACCTCGACCAGATGTCGGCTGCCCTTGGCGCCTATCTGCAGAGCAAGGGCCTGCAAAAGGGCGCCCGCGTCGCGCTGATGATGCCGAACGTGCTGCAGTATCCGGTCTCGACCGCCGCCGTGCTGCGCGCCGGCTATGCGGTGGTGAACGTCAACCCGCTCTACACCCCGCGTGAACTCGAACATCAACTCAAGGATTCCGGCGCCGAGGCGATCGTGGTGCTGGAGAATTTCGCCACCACGGTGCAGCAGGTGATCGCCAGGACCGCGGTCAAGCATGTGATCGTCGGCAGCATGGGCGACCTGCTCGGCTTCAAGGGCGTGATCGTCAATCTGGTGGTCCGCAAGGTGAAGAAGATGGTGCCGGCCTGGTCGATCCCGGGCTCCGTCTCCTTCAACGACGCGCTGGCCGCCGGCCGCGGCATGCAACTCAGCAAGCCGCAACTCAGCCGCGATGACGTCGCCTTCCTGCAATATACCGGCGGCACGACCGGCGTTTCCAAGGGCGCGACGCTGCTCCACCGCAACATCCTCGCCAACGTGCTGCAGAACGACGCCTGGCTGCAGCCGGCGCTGAAGAAGCCGCCGCATGTCGACGAACTGTTCATCGTCTGCGCGCTGCCGCTCTATCATATCTTCGCGCTGACGGCGTGCTTCCTGCTCGGGGTGCGGGCCGGCGGCGTCAATCTGTTGATTCCAAATCCGCGCGACATGCAGGGCTTCATCAAGGAGCTGATGAAATACCAGGTCAACAGCTTCCCGGCGGTCAACACGCTGTACAACGGCCTGTTGAACTCCCCCGGTTTCGAGAAGGTCGATTTCTCCAAGCTGAAGACCTCGTTCGGCGGCGGCATGGCGACGCAAAAGGCCGTGGCCGAGAAATGGCTCAAGGTTACCGGCTGCGCGCTGTCGGAAGGCTACGGCCTGTCGGAAACCTCGCCGACGCTGACCTGCAACCCCGCCGACACCGACAAGTTCTCCGGTTCGATCGGCATTCCCGTGCCCTCGACTTACCTCTCGATCCGCGACGATGACGGCAAGGAAGTGCCGCTCGGCGAAGCCGGCGAGATCTGCGCCAAGGGTCCGCAGGTGATGGCGGGCTACTGGAACCGGCCGGAAGAGACCGCGAACGTCATGACGGCGGACGGCTTCTTCCGCACCGGCGACATCGGCGTGATGACGCCGGACGGCTACACCAAGATCGTCGACCGCAAGAAGGACATGATCCTGGTCTCCGGCTTCAACGTCTATCCGAACGAGATTGAGGAAGTGATCGCCAGCCATCCGGGCGTGCTGGAGTGCGCCGTGATCGGCGTCCAGGACTCCAAGTCAGGCGAGGCGGTCAAGGCCTTCATCGTCAAGAAGGACCCGAACCTCACGGCCGACGACGTCATCAAGTTCTGCGGCACGCAGCTGACCGCCTACAAGGTCCCCAAGCAGATCGAGTTCAGGACCGACCTGCCCAAGACCAATGTCGGCAAGATCCTGCGCCGCGAACTGCGCGACGAAAAGAAGGCCGCGGCCTGAGACCGAACCGTGGAGCGAGCGTCGGATCATGACTGACGCTCGCGACCCCACGCCGGCAGACATCCTCACATTCTGGCGCGAAGCCGGCCACGACCGCTGGTACAGCCGCGACGATGCGCTCGACGCGGAAGTGCGCCGGCGATATCTCGAGCTGTGGCGGAAGGCCGCCGCCGGCGAATTGTCGTCATGGGAAGCGAGCGATGACGGCACGCTGGCGCTCACCATTGTGCTCGATCAGTTTCCCCGCAACATGTTTCGTGGCGACGCCCAGACCTATGCAAGCGACAGGCTGGCGCGCGACGTTGCGGCCCGCGCCATCGACCGCGACGTGGACAAGCGTATCGACCCGGCGCTGCTCGAATTCCTCTATCTACCGTTCATGCATTCGGAGCATTTGCCCGACCAGCTGCGCTGCATCGAACTGTTCCGCGGGACCGACAATACCGAAAACAAGGGATATGCCGAGCATCACGCCGACATCATCCGCCGGTTCGGCCGCTTTCCGCACCGTAACCGCATCCTGGGGCGCGAAACGACGCCTGAAGAACAGGCATTCCTCGACACCGGCGGGTTTACCGGCTGATGACAGAACAGTGAACGCAGGACGGCATTGCCGTTTCCGGGACACCGAATATTGTGCCCGCCAGCCGCAGGGTTTAAGACCTATCCGCTCATGAGGGAGAATTGACGATGACGATCCAAGTTGGCGACAAGCTGCCGGAAGCCAAGTTTCGCGTAATGACGGCGGAAGGGCCGCAGGTCAAAACCACCGACGATATTTTCAAGGGCAAGAAGGTCGCGCTGTTCGCGGTGCCCGGCGCCTATACCGGCACCTGCCACAAGATGCATCTGCCGAGCATCTTCCTCAACGCCTACGCCATCAAGGACAAGGGCGTGAACACCATCGCGATCGTCTCCGTCAACGACGCCTTCGTGATGAACGCCTGGAAGCGCGACACCGACCAGCGCGACGAAGCCACCTTCCTCGCCGACGGCAATGCCGACTTCACCAAGGCGATCGGCATGGAGCTCGACGCGTCCGGCAACGGCCTCGGCATCCGCTCCAAGCGCTATTCGATGCTGGTGGAAGACGGCGTGGTCAAGAAGCTCAACCTCGAGCCGGCCCCCGGCAAGGTCGAAGTTTCCGGCGGCGATACGCTGCTGGGGCAGCTGTAAGCGGCAGTCGCACTTACTTCCCTTCTCCCCTTGTGGGAGAAGGTGGCGCGAAGCGCCGGATGAGGGGTCTCTATCCGTAGAGAGAGTTGTGTCCGCGGAGAGAACCCCTCACCCGCCTGCGCTCCGCTCCGGCACCCTCTCCCACAAGGGGAAAGGAGAAGAGACACCCGTCACCCGAGCCCTACGCCTTCAGCCGTGCCATCGCGACGCCGTCGCGGGCCAACTGATCGGCGCGTTCGTTCTCCTCGTGGCCGGCGTGGCCCTTGATCCAGTGCCAGCGCACCTCATGCGCCTTCAGCGCGGCGTCGAGGCGCTGCCACAGGTCGACGTTCTTGACCGGCTTCTTGTCGGACGTGCGCCAGCCGTTCCGCTTCCAGCCATGGATCCACTCCGTGATCCCCTTGCGGACATATTGGCTGTCGGTGGTGAGGTCGACGACGCAGGCTTTCTTCAGCGCTTCCAGCGCCGAGATCGCCGCCATCAATTCCATGCGGTTGTTAGTGGTGTGCGCTTCGCCGCCCTTCAATTCCTTTTCGGTGTCGCCGAATTTCAGGATCGCGCCCCAGCCGCCGGGGCCGGGATTGCCCGAGCAGGCGCCGTCGGTGAAGACCGTGACATGCGGCTTTGAATCGCTCACGCAGCGCATCCCGCCTGCGTCAGGCCGTAGTCGCGCACCGACTGGACGCTCTGGTGGAAACGCAGCTTGCGGACATATTCGACCGGGTCTTTCGGCTTCACCAGCGCGCCCGGCGGCACGTCGAGGAAATCGACCAGACGCGTCAGCAAAAAGCGCAGCGCGGAGCCGCGCGCCAACAGCGGCAGCGCGTCCTGCTCGGCATCGGACAATTTCCGTTCGCGGCCATAAGCGCCGAGCAGCGCGCGCGCCTTGGTGACGTTGAAGGAATGATCCGGCTCGAAGCACCAGGCGTTGAGGCAGATCGCAACGTCATAGGCCAGGATGTCGTTGCAGGAAAACGGGAAGTCGATCAGCCCGGACAGCTTGTCGCCGAGGAAGAAGACGTTGTCGTTGAACAGATCGCCATGGATGACGCCGAGCGGCAGATCCTTTGGCCAATTCGCCTCGAGGTGATCGAGTTCGCGGGCGATGAAATCGCGAAGGCCCGGCTGCACGCTGTCGGCACGCGGCGCCGACAGGTCGAACAGCGGCCGCCATCCCTCGACCGACAGCGGATTTTTCCGGACAAGAGGAAAGTCGCCGCCCGCCAGATGCATTTTGGCGAGCGCCTCGCCGACGCCGCTGCAATGCGCGGCGTTGGGCCGCCGCGGCCACATGCCTTCGAGGAAATTGATGATCGCAGCGGGCCGCCCGACGAGATGGCTGTAGACGTCGCCCTGGCGGTTTTTCGCCGGCTGCGGGCAATGCACCCCGCGATCGGCCAGATGCGCCATCAGCGACAGGAAGTAAGGCAGATCGTCCACCGCCACGCGCTTTTCATACAGCGTGAGGATGTAGGCGCCCTTGCTGGTGTGCATCAGGAAGTTGGAATTCTCGACGCCTTCGGCGATGCCCTTGTAGGAGAGCAATTCGCCGATGTCGTAACCCTTGAGGAACTCCGCGAGGTCTTCGGCGGCAACGTCCGTGTAAACCGCCATGTAGTGTCCCTTTGATCCCGAAGTTCGCACGCCCCCGCGGCCCCTTGGATGCGAACTTCGGGATCAAGGGGACACCAGAAAAATCTTATTACTAGTGCGGCTTATGGATTTGAAGTTCCCACCGCACTCGCGTCAAACTCTGGGGAACTTCAAATCCGCCGCACTAGCGCGCCCTAAGCTGCGTCGGGCCGCAGCGAACGCGGCAGCGGGAAGAATTCGTTTTCTTCCGCGGCCGAGACCGTCTCCACATGCAGCGTATAGCGCTCGGCGAACGCGCCCATGATCTCCTCGACGATCACTTCCGGCGCCGAGGCGCCCGCCGTGATGCCGAGGCTCTTGATGCCTTCGAACCGCGACCAGTCGAGGTCGCTGGCGCGCTGCGCCAGCACCGAGACCGGGCAGCCCTCGCGCTCGGCGACTTCGCGCAGGCGCTGTGAGTTCGACGAGTTCGGCGCACCGACCACGATCAGGGCGTCAACCACCGGCGCCACCTTCTTGACCGCAAGCTGACGGTTGGTGGTGGCGTAGCAGATGTCTTCCTTGTGCGGGCCGTTGATGTTCGGGAAACGCTCCTTCAGCAGGGCGACGATTTCGGCGGTGTCGTCGATCGACAGCGTCGTCTGGGTCACGAAAGCGAGGTTGTCCGGATTCTTCGGGGTGAAGGTCTTGGCGTCTTCCGCGGTCTCGATCAGCGTCACGGCGCCTGCCGGCAGCTGGCCTACCGTGCCGACGACTTCCGGGTGATGCGAATGCCCGATCAGCAGGATTTCACGGCCGCGCTTGAAATGGATCGCAGCTTCCCGATGCACCTTGGTGACCAGCGGGCAGGTCGCGTCCAGCGAGAAGAAATTGCGCGCGCGGGCATCCGCCGGAACCGATTTCGGCACGCCATGGGCGGAAAACACCACCGGTGCGCTGGTATTGTCGGGAATTTCGGCCAGTTCCTCGACGAAGATCGCGCCCTTGGTCTTCAGGCTGTCCACGACATAGCGGTTATGCACGATCTCGTGGCGGACATAGACGGGGGCGCCATAGATCGCGAGCGCGCGCTCGACGGTGTCGATGGCCCGTACCACGCCGGCACAGAAGCCGCGGGGGGAACAAAGCACGATTTTCAGGTCTGGTTTGGCTGACGCCGATAAAGAGGTCATGGGGGCCATCTCGGGGACCGAATCACCCCTCGCCGGCGGGCGGGGAACGGCCAATTTGCATAAGGACTTGGGGCTGCTTTTGGGCGCTGTCAAGGCACTTTAGCTGGCCATTGCGCCAATGGGCCCTCAAGGGGTATATAGGCCCGGAATTCCCGTCATCCCCGATGACCGCAGACTTCGCCTCCAAAAAGAGGTGGGCGAGGCACAAAGGAGATTTGCCATGAGCAATGCACCGCTGATGCCAAAGGCGACTGCCGTGTGGCTGGTTGACAATACCGCGCTGACCTTCGACCAGGTGGCCGATTTCACCAAAATGCACCCCCTGGAGGTCCGCGCCATCGCCGACGGCGACGCAGCCCAGGGCATCAAGGGCATGGATCCGATTTCGACCGGCCAATTGAGCCGCGACGAGATCGAAAGGGGCGAAAAGGACCCGAACTACCGCCTCAAGCTCGGCGAGAGCAAGGTTACCCTGCCCCCGGCGGCCAAGAAGAAGGGCCCGCGCTACACCCCGGTGTCGCGCCGCCATGAGCGGCCGAGCGCGATCCTCTGGCTGGTGCGCAACCATCCCGAGCTGAAGGACGCCCAGATCATGCGCTTGGTCGGCACCACCAAGACCACCATTGCCTCGGTCCGCGACCGTACCCACTGGAACGCCTCGACCCTGACCCCGATGGACCCGGTGACATTGGGCCTGTGCTCGCAGATCGAGCTCGATTTCGAGGTGCAGCGCGCCGCCAAGGAAAAGCCGGTCCCCGCCGCCTACGGCGGCGCCACCCTGCTGCCGGCCTCCGAGACCACCAAGAAGGAGCCGGAATTCGAGCCGACCGAAAAGCAGCGCGACGACCTCAACGTCGACGCCGTGTTCGCCAAGCTGAAGACGATCGGCGGCAAGAAGCAGGACGACGACGAGGAATAGGCTTCCCGTATTCGGGAATTTGAATTGCCGGATTTCAAACGCGGCGGGGCAACCTGCCGCGTTTTTGTTTTGGTGAGCTGCGGCGCTCAGCCGAATTTCAGTTTCATGAACAAAACTCCGCCGGCCAGCACGATCGTGATGGCGTTGGCAACGATCAACGGCCCATCTCCGGACAGCAGGCCGTACACCAGCCACAGCAGGACGCCGACCACCATGACCAGAAACATTCCGAGCGAAATGTCTTCCGTCGAGCGGGTTCGCCAGACTTTTACGAACTGCGGGACGTAAGCGAGAGTCGTGCACGTTGCGGCCGCAAAGCCCAGCAGCTTGATGGCGATCGGTTCCATGAGCGGTCTTATAGCATCGATTCGAAGGTCAATGAGCGGTAGTTGGCTGCGTGCCTCGCTGCTGCGAACCTGGCTCACGCCTTCTTCAAAAACTCAATGCGCAGCACCAGGCCCTTGACCTTGTCGGTGCGGCCTTCGATCTCGTCTTCGTTGTCGGTGAGGTGGATGTTCTTGATCACGGTGCCACGCTTCAGCACGGTGGAGGAGCCTTTCAGCTTCAAATCCTTGATCAGCGTGACGGTGTCGCCCTCGGCGAGCAGCGCGCCGTTGGAATCTCTGACCTTGATGTCCATGAAGTATCTTTCTAGAAAAGTCGGAGTGGCTCCTCTTCCTTCTCCCCTTGTGGGAGCCGAGACGAGCGAAGCTCGCTCTTAGGTGGCGCGAAGCGCCGGATGAGGGGTCTGTATCCGCCGAGAGGTCTCTATCCGCGGAGACAACCCCTCACCCGTCTTCGCTTCGCGAAGCCACCCTCTCCTCCCACAAGGGGAGAGGGGAAGAGGGGCGCATCGCTTGTTCTAACCCAATTCGATCTCGTCGTTGATCTCGTGCGTGAGGCTGATGCCGCCAATGGTCAGAACCATCTTGGCCGGCAGCTTCTCGTTGCCCTTGAGGCGGCCGCTGGCGACCGCGTCGCGGACCGCTTTTTCGATTTCGCGCTGCGAGGTGATGCCGACCTTCTTGAGAAAGCCGCGCAGGCTGGTGTTGAAAACGTCTTCGTTCATGATGACCTCCTGATCACGGCCGGACCGGATTGTTCAGCATTTGCTCGGCGAGGTTTCGCTGGGCACGGTCGGTGCGGGCGTTGGCATTGCCGCGCTGCACGTCGCGGTTCTTGCGGCAGATGACGTAGTCGTTCGACCCCGGCGCCACGTTGTTGGCGCGGCAGAACGCATCGTCGTCGGCGCTGGTATCGACCATGGTCGGCTGGCCCCGTTCCAGGCAGCCCGCGAGCAAGGGCGCGGTGAGCAGCAGGGCGATGAGAAGTCGAGCGGGGTTATGTCGCATGACTGATCCATGGGTCCGGTTTCGTCATTGCCGGGCTTGCCCCGGCAATCCATCGAAATCAAGGCATTTTCGGAGATTGATGGATGCCCGGGTCAAGCCCGGGCATGACGGCCAACTAAATCACACCCTGCCCTTCAGCGCGTCGCCGATTTCGTCGAGCACCTTGGGATCCTCGATCGTCGCCGGCATGGTCCAGGGCTCATTGTCGGCGATCTTCTTGATGGTGCCGCGCAGGATTTTTCCGGAGCGGGTCTTGGGCAGGCGGCCGACCGTGATCGCGAGCTTGAAGGCTGCGACCGGGCCGAGCTTGTCGCGCACCAGCGCCACGACTTCTTTCTCGACCTCCGCCGGGCTCTTCGAAACGCCGGCCTTCAGCACCAGAAAACCGCAGGGCACCTCGCCCTTGATCGCGTCCTTGATGCCGAGCACCGCGCATTCGGCGACGTCGGGATGCGAGGCCAGGATCTCCTCCATGCCGCCGGTGGAAAGCCGGTGGCCGGCGACGTTGATGATGTCGTCGGTACGGCCCATCACGAACACATAGCCGTCTTCATCCTTGTAGCCGGCGTCGGAGGTTTTGTAATAGCCGGGGAATTCGGTGAGATAGGCTTCCTTGAAACGCGCCTCCTGCTCCCACAGCGTCGGCAGGCAGGCCGGCGGCATCGGCAGCTTGATGACGATCGAGCCCATGGTGCCCGCAGGGACGGGCTTCGCCGCCTCGTCGACGACGTCGACCTGATAGCCCGGCATCGGCACCGTCGGCGAGCCGTGCTTGACCGGCAGCATCCCGAGCCCCACCGGATTGCCGGCGATGCACCAGCCGGTTTCGGTCTGCCACCAGTGATCGATGACCGGCACCTTCAGCTGCTGCTCCGCCCATTCCACCGTCGGCGGATCGGCGCGTTCGCCGGCAAGAAATAGCGTGCGGAATTTCGACAGATCATATTTGCGGATGAAATTTCCGTCCGGGTCTTCCTTCTTGATGGCGCGGAACGCGGTCGGCGCAGTGAAGAAGGCGACCGCCTTGTGCTCGGATATGACGCGCCAGAAAGCACCCGCGTCAGGCGTGCCGACCGGCTTGCCTTCATACATGATCGAGGTCGCGCCATGGATCAGCGGTCCGTAGACGATGTAGCTGTGGCCGACCACCCAGCCGATATCGGAGCCGCACCACCAGACCTCGCCGGGCTTGACGCCGTAGAGATTGAACATCGACCATTTCAGCGCGACCAGATGCCCGCCATTGTCGCGCACGACGCCCTTGGGGATTCCCGTGGTACCCGAGGTGTAGAGGATGTAGAGCGGATCGGTCGCCTTGACCGGGACGCAGGGCGCGGTTTTGCCGGCATCGAGCGCGGCGCGGCGCAATTGCGCCCAGTCGTGATCGCGGCCTTCAGTGAGTTCACAGGTCTGTTGCGGCCGCTGCAGGATGATGCAGGTTTGCGGCTTGACGCTCGACAGCGCAATCGCCTCGTCGAGCAGCGGCTTGTATTGCACGATGCGGCCGGGCTCGATGCCGCAGCTCGCCGAAAAGATCAATTTTGGCTTCGCATCCTCGATCCGGCTCGCGAGCTCCTTGGCTGCAAAACCGCCGAACACCACCGAGTGAACAGCGCCGATCCGCGCGCAGGCCAGCATCGCGAACACGGCCTCCGCCACCATCGGCATATAGAGGATGACGCGGTCGCCTTTAGTGACACCGAAATCCTGCATGACCGCCGCGAGCGTCTGCACCTCTTTCAGCATCTGCGCATAGGTAAATTTGGTGACCGTGTTGGTCAGCGGCGAGTCGTGGATCAGCGCGACCTGATCGGCGCGGCCGCCTGCGACATGGCGGTCGAGCGCGTTGTAGCAGGTGTTGACGACGCCATCCGTGAACCAGCGGCCGTAGGGGCCCATCGTGGAATCGAAGATTTTCCTTGGGGCCTCGATCCAGTCGATTTCACGCGCCGCCTCGGCCCAAAAGCCTTCGGGATCCCTGAGCGAGCGGGCGTGGATTTCGTGGTACCTGCTGTTGTCGTGGATGTTCATGGCGCGCTCCCGGAGAGGAGCCCGTCCTCGTCATGTCCGGCCTTGTGCCGGGGCATCCACATTCTTGTTTCAGCTCAGAGCGCAAGACGTGGATGGCCGGGACAAGCCCGGCCATGACGACGCGGGCAGTCGTTTCCGGACGCATTGTCACGGGAAGCGGCGCTAGATCAAGCCGGAATAAGCCCTACTACCGGGCGATGGCATTGAGCTTCTCCAGCCGCTCTTCCATCGCCTGGCGCAGATCATAGCCGGGGCGGCCGAACGATGCGTTGCGCTTGCCGATGAAATCGCGCTGCTGCCGGGTCAGCGCCAGCGCCGCGCGGTGGTTACCCGATTCCGCGCTCGCGACCACCCGCAGAAAGACGTCGTTGATGTTGCGGTCGAGTTGGGCGAGGCCCGCATCGGAACAGATCGCCTTCTCCACCTGACGCCTGGCGGTGGCGCAATTGAAGCTCGGCAAGTTCTTGGTGCTCAGCGAGCCCAGCCGTTCGGTCTCCTGCGCGATCTCCTGATGGTTGGTGGCCGCGGTCTTGTCGGAGGGATCGAGGCGGACCGCCTCGGCGTAATCCTGCAGCGCACGCGTGCGGTCGCCCTTCCGAACCCAGGCCGAGCCGCGGTTGTTGTAAGCGCGCTGGAATTTCGGATCGAGCTTCAATGCCGCATCATAATCGGCAATGGCGCGGTCATAGTCCTTGCGCGCCTGATGGGCGTCGCCGCGATTGACCAGGAATTTCGGCTGCGGCTGGATTTTGATCGCCTCGTCGTAGTCGGCGATCGCGCCTGCGTGATCGCCATTGGCGGCGAGATCCAGCCCGCGATTGTCGAAGAATTCCGGCTGCGACGGATCGATCCGGATCGCCGACGTCGAGTCCTGCAGCGCGCGGTCGGTGCGGCCGATTTTCTTGTAGGCCGCGCCGCGATTGGTATAGGTCCGCGCGTTACTCGGATCGAGACGGATCGCAGAATCGTAATCGGCGATCGCCTTCTTGTACTCGCCCTTGAAATACCAGGCCGCGCCGCGATCCGAAAAGACTTGCGCGAAATCGGGCTTCAGCCGCAGCGCCTCATTATAGTCCTCGATGGCGCGATCGTATTTGCCGGCATTGTTGAAGGCGTTGCCACGGTTGGCATAGCCATTGGCGTTTTCGGGCTCGAGCCGGATGGCTTCGTTGAGCGCGACAAATGCCGCCTCCGTCTTGCCGCCCTGGCGCAGCATCTCGCCGCGAGCGCGGAAGGCGCGGGCACGATTGGGATCCCTGGCAATGACCGCATCGATCTCGGCCATTGCCTTGGCAGCCTGGCCGCTGCTGAAGAGCGCGACGGCGCGGGTGATGGTGGCATCGAGACGGTCGGCCTCCGGCGTCGCCGGATTGTCGATCAGCACAGTGCAGCCTTCGATCAGCTTGGGCGGTGCCGCGTCGGTCAGGGGCGCGCAGATCACCGGCGGCTCGGCGACGGTTTGGGCGATGGCCCCGTTGAATGTCAGAATGGTGATGGCAAGCGCCGCGCTGGCGGCAAGAGGCGAAACTAATGATCGCATGACCGGCTCTTGGGAATACTAGCTGGGTTGAACGGCAATACCGCGTTGCTTTGTCGCCCCAAATCCGCCCAAGGTTCGAAAGCCAGCCATTGCCTGGATGATGCCGGCCGATTCAACGCGAGAACACGGGCCGGCGCCAGCGCCACCATTCAGCGCGACTCGATCGCCAGCAATTGGTCTAGCCGTTCCTTCATGGCCCTGCGCAAATCGTAACCCGGCTGGCCGAAGGCGGCGCCGCGGCGGGCGACGAAATCATCCTGCTCACGCTGCAGGGCACGGGCGCGCGGGCCGTCCGCGCTCGCATCGCGGACCACCTTGGTGTTCACGGCACTGATCTCGCGGTCAAACTTGGCAAGGTCCGGACTGGCGCAGATCGCCTTCTCCACCGGCCGCTTCGTGGTGGCGCAGTTGAAGCTCGGCTTGTTGTAGACCGCCATCAGCGCGCCGAGACGCTCGAGCTCCTGCGCCAGCGATTTGTAATTGCCGCGCGCGGTGGGATGCTCCGGGTTGAGCTTGATCGCCATGCCAAAGTCCTGCAATGCCTTCGGCCGGTCGCCCTTCTTGCGCCAGAGTTCGCCGCGCGCGTTGAAGATATCGGCCAGCGCCGGATCGAGCCGCAGCACGCCGTCATAATCGGCAATGGCGCGGTCGATCAGATCCTTGCGATCATTGGCGCCGCCGCGCGCGATCAATGCCTTGATGCGGTCGGACCTCGCGGTCTTTTCGTTGCGGATCAACGCGCCGCAAACGCTGATGGTCTTGTCGTCGTCATTGGCCGCCGCAGCCGCAACGCAAGGCGCGGGATCGACTTGCGGATCTTTGGTCGGCTCGACGCCGGTTGCGAAGGCGGCTTGCACGAACGCCGTCGACAGCAGGGAAGCGACGACAATATTGCGGATGATAGGACAACCTCGCATCAACAGACCCAAAAAACGCTCTCGACGATGGACAATCCTAGCAAGCGAGGTGAGCTTCCGACAGCGGCCAAGGCGAATTTCGTTAGCCGTTCGAAAACCGGCTCTGGCTGAAACATGACGTCCGGGAAGCCGCACTTTTCGCCCGCAAGTGTACATATCCATTGAAGAATTTTCGTTGAACCTTTCCTCTGTTTGGTCGACTCAAAACCATGGCCATCCTGACCGACACCACTCCGCCGCGCGCGACCGCGTATACCCAAACCGGATATTTTTATTTTTACATGGCGCTGGCCTGCATGGCCGTCGCGTTTCTCGGCTTTGCCCCCACCTATTGGCTGCCGATGATGTCGCGATCGCTCTCGGCCTCGCCCGTCGTCCATTTTCACGGCCTGCTGTTTTTCGCCTGGTCGCTCTACTTCGCGTTCCAGGCATGGCTCGCCGCATCGGGAAATGTCACCCGGCACCGCGCAATCGGGATGATCGGCGTGTCGCTGGCGACCGCGATGACGATCTTCGGCTTTTTGGTTGCGGTCAACGCGATGAAGCGATCGGCCGCGGCCGGGCTCACCAGTGAAGGCATCGCGTTTGCGATCGTCCCGCTCAGCGGCATTCTTTTCTTTGCGGTGGTGTTCGCGTTGGGAATCGCGAACATTCGCCGGAGCGAAACCCACAAGCGGCTAATGCTGCTGGCCGGCATTTCGCTGCTCGATGCGGCCGTGGCGCGCTGGTTTCTCACCTTCCTGGCGCCGCCCGGGCCGCTCGGCCCGCCGCCGGTGCCCGTCACCATCCCGCCGGCCCTCGTCGCCTATCTGCTGCTCGTGGTTGCCATCGTGCACGACTGGCGCACGCGCGGCCGCCCGCATCCGGTCTATATCTATGGCGGCGCCGCGCTGATCGCCGTCAAGCTGCTGAATTGGCCGATCAGCATGACGCCGATGTGGCACTCCTTTGCCGGCGGCATCTTGGCGATGGCACAGTAGCGGAAGCGCGAACCCGCGCTTCGCTTATGCCGACCTCGCCGTCATCCCGCCATCGACCACGAGTTCGAGCCCGGTGACGTAGCGGGATTCGTCGGACGCCAAAAACAGCGCCGCATTGGCGACATCCCAGGCGTCGCCCATGTGCCCCATCGGCACTTGCGCGTCGCGCGCCCGCCACATCGCCTCGACATCGCCCTTGGCATAACTCGCCGCAAGACCTGCGGAGTGCTCGACCATCGGCGTTTTCATCAGGCCCGGCAGAATGCAATTCACCCGGACATGATCGGCTGCGAACTGCACCGCCGTGGTGCGCGTCATCTGGTTCATCGCCGCCTTCGACGCCCCATAGGAGACGTAGGAAATGCCGACGTGGCGGATCGAGGCGATCGATGAAATATTGATGATCGAGCCACCACCCTGTCTCTGCATCACCGGAATAACGTGCTTCATGGCGAGGAAGGCGCTCTTGAGGTTGACCGCGAACACGCGATCCCATTCGGATTCCGTCGTCTCGACCACGCTGCCCATTTCAGCAATGCCGACATTGTTGTCGAGCACATCGATACGGCCATAGGTCTTCAGGCACGCCGCCACCATCGCCCCGACATCGGCGGCGCGGGAGACGTCGGCGGTAAAGGCCGCCGCCTTGCCGCCCTCGCCCGTGATGATCTTCACGGTCTCTTCGGCTGCCGCCGCGTTGCGATCGACGCAAAACACCTGCGCACCTTCGCGAGCAAAAGTAACCGCGGTCGCCTTGCCGTTGCCCCAGCCGGGCCCGATCGAACCCGCGCCGACCACCATCGCCGTCTTGCCCTTGAGCCGTTCCATCGACTTTCTCTCCCCTTGATTTGGACGGGAAGTTGAACGCGCATGTGCCCGCGGTCAACCCGTCCAGCACGTGGCGGTCGATGCAACCCTCGCATGGATGTAACCATCCCAAAATCTCTCGATTTATGCCCTTGCCACGCCTGCCCAAACCGGCATGAATGCGCCGCCGTAAAAGGCCCCGGCGATCGGCCGGGAGATATCAATGCGCTCCGGGGGATGCATGGCCGCACAGGGTCAACCACCAGGCAATTCGTTGCCCAATGACGACGTCGTCGCCGTTTCCGACGAGGCGTTGCATAAGGCTGAATTGTTCATCGAGGCCGAGGAAGGCGCGGCCAACCGCCTGATGGGATGGGCGGGACGGATCTCGACCACCATTGCAGTGGTGATGAGCCTGTTCCACCTCTATGCGGCTTACGCGATCGTTCCGACCCAGGAACTGCGCTACACCCACGTCGCATTCACGCTGGTGCTGAGCTTCCTGCTGTTTCCGCTGGCGACGCGGTTTCGCAACCGGGTGCGTTGGTGGGACGTGGTGCCCGGCATCTTTGCGGTCGCGACCATCGTCTATGCGCTCTGGGGCGGCGAGGACTTTACCGACCGCGCCACCTCGCCCGACCGCTGGGACGTCATCGTCGGCATCGTCTTCATTGTGCTGGTGCTGGAGGCGACGCGGCGCACCACCGGGCTGATCATGCCCGTCGTGGCCGTGTTGTTCATCGCCTATGCAATGCTCGGCCCGCATCTGCCGGCGCCATGGACCCATCGCGGCTACGATCTGCCCCGGCTGGTCGGCCATCTCTTCATCACGCTGGAAGGTATTTTTGGCGTCGCAGTCGACGTGTCGGCGACCCTGATCATCCTGTTCACGATCTATGGCGCGTTCCTGGCGCAATCCGGTGCCGGCAAGTTCTTCATCGATTTCTCGCTGGCGCTGATGGGCGGCAAGGCGAACAGCGCCGGCAGAACCGTGGTGCTGTCCTCGTTCCTGCTCGGCGGCCCCTCCGGATCCGGCGTCGCCACGACCGTGATGATCGGCACCGTGGCCTCCCCGATGCTGGCCAAGGCCGGCTTTGAGAAAAACGCCGCCGGCGGTCTGCTGGCGGCCGGCGGCCTCGGCGCCATCCTGTCGCCGCCGGTGCTCGGCGCCGCGGCCTTCCTGATCGCCGAGTTTCTCAAGATCAGTTATCTCGACGTGATCTGGATGGCGACGATTCCGACCTGTCTCTATTACATGTCGCTGCTGTTCATGGTCGAACTGGATGCGAAAAAATTCGGCGCCAAGGACGTCAACTTCACGCCGGAGATGTCGCTCGGACAGATGACCCGGCGTTACGGCTTTCATTTCATCTCGCTGCTCGCCGTGGTCGTATTCATGGTGATCGGCTATTCGCCGTCGCTGTCGGTGTTCTATGCCATCGTCGTGACCTTCGCGCTGAGCTTCCTGCGCAAGGAAACCGCGCTGGTGCCGAGCAAATTGGTCAAGGCGCTGGCTGAAGGCTCGACCGGCGCGCTGAACGCGGCGACCACCTGCGCCTGCGCCGGCATCGTGGTCGGCATCGTGACGCTGACCGGTCTCGGCCTCAAATTCTCGGCGATCGTGATCAGCTATGCCGGCGGCAGCCTGCTCTTGACCGCGATCTACACCGCGCTGATCGTGTGGATCATCGGGCTCGCGGTGCCGGTGACCGCTTCCTACATCATCTGCGCCGTGATCGCCGCACCGGCCCTGACCAAACTTGGCGTACCCGATTACGCCGCGCACATGTTCATCTTCTATTACGCCGTGCTGTCGGAGGTGTCGCCGCCGACCGCGCTGTCGCCGTTCGCGGCCGCCGCCATCACCGGCGGTGATCCCTACAAGACGACGCTGCAGTCCTGGAAATATACCTTGCCGGCGTTCCTGGTGCCGTTCGTGTTCGTGCTCGATCCGCAGGGCGTCGGCCTGCTGCTGTCGATCCCCAAGGGCGGATCATGGCTCGACATCGTCGAAATCACGATCAAGACCACCCTGGGACTGCTGGCGCTGGCCGCATTTGCCCAGAACTGGGCGCTGCGACAAAATACGCGGGTCGAGGGAGGCCTGCTTCTGCTATCCGGATTGCTGCTGGTATTTCCGAGTTTGATCGAGGCGATCGTCGAATGGATGATCGGCCGCGATATCAGCTACACTTACGTGCCCGGGCTGATTATCGGCTTCGGCGTGTTGCTGTGGCAGTCGAGAACGCGGGCGCCGAAACGACCGGCGCTTACAACTTAAGTCCAAGAATAGGTTCAAGGGAGTAATTGAGATGAAAATAATGAAAAAGACCGTGGCCGTGCTGGCTGTGACTGTTGCGGCCGGACTCGCCTTCGCCGGCATCGTCCATGCCCAGCAGAAGACGATGTCGATCGGTACCGGCGGAACCGGCGGCGTCTACTATCCGCTTGGCGGCGCCGTCGCCAACGTGCTGTCAAAGAGCCTTCCCAACGTGCAGGCCACCGCCGAGGTCACCGGCGGCTCGATCGACAATCTCAAGCTGATCGGCACCGGGCAGAGCGAGATGGGCTTCACCATGGCCGATGCCGCGCTCGACGCGCTGCAGGGCCAGGACAAGTTCAAGAGTGGCAAGCTGCCGCTGCAGGCGCTGCTCGTGGTCTATCCGAACCGCATGCACGTGGTGACCGTCGAAGGCACCGGCATCGAGACCATGGCCGACCTGAAAGGCAAGCGCGTCTCGACCGGTTCGCCGGGCGGCGCCACCGAAGTGATGGCGTTCCGCGTCATCGAGGCCGCCGGCCTCGACAAGGACAAGGACATGAAGCGCGAGCGACTAGGCGTCGCGGAATCCGTCAACGCCATCAAGGACCGCAAGATCGACGCGTTCTTCTGGGTCGGCGGCATTCCGACCGCGGCGGTGACCGATCTGGCTGCAACGCCGGGCATCAAGATGAAGCTGATCGATCACGGCGACCTCGCCGCGAAGATGAATGCCAAGTACGGCAAGCTCTACACGTCAAGCAAGATCAAGGCGGGCTCCTATCCCGGCTACGACAAGGACAATTCCATCGCCGAGGTCTGGAACCTGATCGTAACCGGCGACAAGATGACCAACGACGATGCCTACACGATCGTCAAGACTCTGGTGGAGAAGAAGGCCGACATCGTTGCCGTGCACAAGGAAGCCGAGAGCTTCTCGCTCGACAACCAGGTGCAGGATCGCTCGCCGATCCCGTTCCATCCCGGCGCGCTGAAGTACTTCAAGGAAAAAGGCATCGGCGGCTAACGCCGGCTGCCTGCAATCTTCTGATTGCATTTGACCTCTGATTGCATTTGACCGCGGTCCGCCAAGGGCCGCGGTCATTTCTTTGACCTTGCGCTTCTTGCGACATTCGCCGCTATCGGCCTGATCGGATTCTGCGCCATGATGCCGGAGCCCCGAGGCATGACGCCGACGGGGGTGGCGGTCGCGCCGATTAACAAATACGGTCCGCCGAAATTTTGGAGGGACCGACATGACTTCGAAGATTATCCATCCGCACCGCCTGAGCCGCCGCGCTGTGCTGACCGGCGCCGCTGCCCTTGGCGGTATGTCGCTGTTGCCGCAGCGGGCGGGCGCCGATCAATGGCCGACACGGCCGGTCAAACTGGTCGTGCCGTTCGCGGCCGGTGGCACCACCGACATCCTGGCGCGCGTGGTCGCGGCAAAAGTCTCCGAGGAATTCGGCCAGCAATTCATCGTCGAAAACAAGACCGGCGCCGGCGGCAACATCGCGGCTGAATTCGTCGCGAAGGCCGAGCCCGACGGTTACACCTTCGTGGTGGGAACGCCGGGCACGCACGCCATCAACCAGTTCGTGTTCAAGAACATGAACTACGACCAGGCCAGGGATATCGCGCCGGTCATCATCATCGCGCGGGTACCCAATCTTTGTTCGGTCACCAATTCGCTGCCGGTGAAATCGGTCGCGGAGCTGATCGCCTATGCCAAATCGAAACCGGGCGAGTTGTTCTACGGCACGCCGGGGCTCGGCAGCACCGCGCATGTCTCGACCGAATTGTTCAAGTCGATGACTGGCGTCGAGATGACTCACGTTCCCTACAAGGGCAGCGCACCGGCGCTGACCGACCTGATCGCCGGCCGCGTGCAGCTGACGATCGACAATCTGCCGGCCTCGCAGCCGTTCGCCGAATCCAACTCGATCCGTCCATTGGCGGTCTCCTCCGCCAAGCGCTGGCCGGGCCTGCCTGATCTGCCGACGATCGCGGAAGCCGGCGTACCCGGTTACGAGGCGGCATCCTGGTTCACCATCGGTGCGCCGGCCAAGACGTCGAAGGAGATCATCGACAGGCTCAACGCCAGCGTCGACAAATTCCTCAAGACAGAGGACGGCATCGCGCGGCTGCGCAAGCTCGGCGCCGAGCCGGCCGGCGGGTCGCCCGCGGACATGCAGGCTTACGTGCTGGCGGAAACCGAGAAGTGGGGCAAGGTGGCCAAGTTCGCCGGCATCAAGCCGGAGTGACGATCGCATTCCGCACGGCCCGCCTGCGATGAAGCGATTCTTCTGTTCGGCGCGAACATAAACTGTGGCCGCGCCGACAAGCGACCACAGGCGTTAACGCGCGTCCAGCAATGAAACAGCGCGCAATGCACGCGTCAGTTCATAGAACATGCCGACGACAGCAACGACCAACGGATGGATCTCCGTTGGGCTCCCGAGTTGTCATATTACAGCCAGATGACTTGCCGCTTTCGTTACAATTCTAATTTCATTGGCGGCTTTAACCTTACCCACGCATTCATCACCGTGTCCCTAAAACTCCATGATTAGCGCCGCCGCGCGGATGTACGACTAGCGTCGATATCTGAGCAGGGGGACGGAATGAATCTGATCAATGCAAACGCGCATGCGCGCGCCGGTGGCTTCGGACTACGAAGGATGATGCCCCGCGCCTGCGTGGCCGACGCCAAGAAACACCTGCGGCTGTTCCTCTCTGACGCGCTCGAGGAACTCGGCTTCATCACCAGCGCATGCGCTTGTGCAAGCGAGTTGGCGGGAGTGCTTGACGCACAACAGCCCGACCTCGTCGTGCTCGGCGTGTCCGTCAACGGGACCGAAGTCGGCGAAATTCTCGAAGTTCTGGTCCGGAAAAATTTCGGCGGCAAGGTGCTCATCATCGGCCCACCGGACTCGATTATGGTAAAGGCGGTTCGGCAAATTGCCGAGGAATACGACATCGCGATGCTGCCATCGCTGCCGACGCCCTTCAGCGCCGGAACGTTGCGGGCCAGCGTCGCCTCGCTGCTGCCCACCGAACCGGCGCCGAGCCCGGCGGTGGACGTGGCCGAGGCGCTGAAGGCCGGGTGGCTCGAATTGTGGTATCAGCAAAAGATCAATGCCCGCACCCTGATTCCCTGCGGCGCTGAGGCGCTGGTGCGGATGCGACATCCCGCCTGGGGCGTCGTTCCACCGGCGTATTTCATTCCGGACGACAAGGATCCGCATTATCGCGCGCTGTCCGAGTTCGTGATCGGCCGCGCGATCGAGGATTGGCATTACCTTCTGGAGCAGCAAGGTCCGGTTGATCTCTCGATCAACCTGCCGGTTTCGTTTTTAAGGGGCCGCGAAACGGTGCGCGACCTGTGTCTCGGAATGCCCGACCATCCCGCGTTCGGCGGCTTGATCATCGAGATCGACAGCGCCGAGGTGACGGACAATCTGGATCTCGTGATCGACGTCGCCAGACAGGTGCGCCTGCATAATATCGCGATTGCCGTCGATAATGTCGGCCCGGAATGGCCGGCGCTCATGGGGCTCCGGAACTTTCCATTCGTCGAGCTGAAAGTCGATCATCAGTTTGTCACCGGCTGCGCGGATGACCGCTTGAAGCAGACCGTATGCCGCCACATCGTCGAGCTGGCGCAGGACCACGGCGCGCGCGCCATCGCCCAGGGCGTCGAAACCCGCACCGATTTTCTCGCCGCGCATGACATGGGTTTCGATCTGGTCCAGGGCTATCTGTTCAGCAAGCCGCTCGGGGTCAAGAAATTTGCCCGCTCGCCCCCCGTGCTGCCATCCCCCGTCGGGCAAAAGCCGTGAGGGGCGCTCGGTCGGGCTCAGCCGAACTTCGTCAAGAACTGGCTCACGGATGGACCAGCCGCGTGCGCGCGCGGCCGTGTTCATCGAAATTCCCGTCCGCGAGCCACGCGGCGATGGCGGCGCGGCGCGACGGCCACTCGGCGGCGACGATCGAGTGCCACGCCACGTCGCAGCGACGCCCCTTGCTGAAGGCCGAACCACGCCATGTACCTTCCGGCGTAAAACCGTAGCGCGCGGCCGCGTTCAGCGACGCCTGGTTTGCCGCGTTGCAGCGCCAGACCAGCCGCTGGTACTGCAATTCCTCCATCGCATATTGCATCAGGAGAAAGATCGCTTCGGTCGCGGCCCGGGTTCGCTGCAGCCGCGGCGAAAACCAGATCGCCCCGATTTCGATCGCGCCGTCGGCAGGATAGATATCGCACAGCGAGAGCCAGCCTTGAGCCACGCCGCTGCTTTTCGCCCGCACCGCCCAGAACGGCTGATCGGCCCGCGCAGCCAGTTCGGTGATCAACTCCAGCAAGTCGCACTGCTGCGCGAACGGCCCGTAGCGCAAATAGGCAAATGACGCATCGGCGCCCTGCGCGGCGTGCCAGGGCTCGTCCGCGTGTCCGACGGCAAGCGGTTCGAGGGACATCGCGCGTCCCTCAAACCGGATTCGTTCAGGAAACGGCCAGGGCGGCGGCGGCGCGCCCGGCGCGGAGGGGGCGGCTGTCACGCCCGCCGCCCATCAATCGAACTTCATGTCGAGACATTTCGAGATGTCGGAGCCGAGGCCGGACGAGATGATGATGCAGCCGCGCACCTTGCGCGCATTGTTGTCGCTGGCCCACACCGCATAGCCGCCGGGCCCGAAGAACGAGTTGGTGTTCGGCGGTTCGGTTTCGGTGGCGTCGAACGAATAGTTCGAATCGGTCTCGAAGATGCGGGGCTTCTTGGCGCAGTTGCCGTCGGCCTGCACGTTGATAACTTCCTTGTTGTCGCGCGTCAGCGCCAGCGTGACCTGGCAGCGGAAATATTCCGAGGTCTTGATGTTGAAGACATACGCGTACGATCTGCAGGTTGCGGTGTTGAGCTTGCCGGGGCTCAGGCCGCGGCTGCAGGCAATCCGCTGGTTGTTGCTGAGCTTGAATTCGTCGGCCTGGACAGCGGAAGCCAGCGTCATGAAAGACAGCGCAACACCGAAACCAATCTTCATGACGAGGTTCATCCGAATCATCCCTATAACGTTTCTGGCAATAGCGGTTTGTAACCGGAAACCGGAACATAGTCGCGAAGTCGAAGGCGGGAAATCACAAAGTCGCAGAGAAGGCGTGATGCGGCGAAGGTACCATTGACGGAATAATGACGTTCGTGATTTGTTCAAACGAATGGGGCAGAAGCCAATTTTGGCCGCTGGGAGGGACAACGATGACGGGAATTTCAGCCAAGACCTTTTTGATCGCGGCCGCGCTCGGCGGGCTGACGTCGTCTGCATTCGCACAGGCCGCCGCGCCAACGCCCTGGGAGCTGACCTCCGGCACGGGCTATGCCTACGGCAAAGACGGCAAGACGGTTGCGTACAAGTTGGGCACCAACAACGCCGGCACGCTGCTGAAGGGCGCCAAGAAAGTGCCGAAGGGCACGCTGTTCTTCGTCGGCGAGAACGGCCAGCTTTACATGCGCACCGGCCCCTACCTCGAAGACGACGGCAAGTTCAAGTTCGGCGCGAATTGAGGGGTGCGCTTAACCACCGCTTGTCGTCCCGGCCTAGTGCGCAATTGCGCATCAGACGCCGGGACCCATACGCCGCGGCGGTCATTGTAACGGATGGTCTCTAACGCCAGCGTCCACACAGAGGGGCCGCGGCGTATGGGTCCGGCTCAAGGCCGGGACGACGATGTTTCAGCAGAGTCGCCTAAAACGCCGCCGCCAGTTCCTTCGCACCTGGCTTGCCGCTGTTGACGTCCATCCGCTCGTCGGTGATCGCAAGCAGTTTTGCCACCGTGTTGTGGCGGATCGCGACCGGGTTGCGCTCGTAGCCACCGCGCTGGAAGAAATTCGAGGTCGGCACCTGCTCGCGCATCGCCTGCGGCATCGTCACCATGTCGAGGCCGGTGCTGTCACCGGTCAGGTTCATCATCTCGAGTTCAGCGGCGCTGAGCGGCCTGGTGTAACCCTTGGCGCGCGCGAACAGCACCGAGGTCAGCAGCTTGTGGGTCTGCAGCAGCGGGCCGACGTCGATGTCCAGCACCATGGCGTGGACCCCCCAGCCCTGCGGCGTGCTGGCGAGCTTCTCGTGCTCCGACCATTGCACCGGCACCGAGCGCGTGAACGCGACCATCCGCTTCAATACCGCCAGTTTGTGATCCATCGCCTTGCGCGCCGGTCCTGACAGGCCGGCGGCCTTCTCCGTCAACGCCTTGACGATGTCATGCCCCTGTTCGGCGAGCAGCGAGACGGTGTTGGTGGTGAGCAACTGGTTGTAGCCAACCGCCGTCGAGATCGCGCGCGAGCCCGGGCGCGAGGAACTCAATCCGGATTGCATGTCGTGATTGCCGTTGCCGCCGGTCTCGAACGAATAGACCCGTACGATCTGCTCGCGCGTCAGCCCGGACGCCAATGCGACGCGGCCATAGGCGCGCTTGAACTCGACCTCGCTGGCGGGCCGCTGCGGCGTAAACTGGAAATGCGCCGCGGCGGCTTGCAGGAAATCGGCGACCACCGGAAGCGGCTTGCGCTCGCGCGGCTTGTCGTCGGGCTCCGGATCCACCGGCCGCTTCGGCCCGTCGTAAAGCGGCGGCTGCGTCAGCACATAATCATTGAGCGTGATGGCCTGGCGCTCGCGCCGCTTGGCATTGCGGCCACGCCGTTTTTCGGCAATCGCGCTCCAGTAGGGTTCGGCTTCCTGCTCGAACGCGGCGCGCGCGGCCTGATATTCCTTCAGCTTGCGGCGATATTCCGCGATCGCCTGTGGCGAGGCCGCCTGCGCCATCGCATCCGCCGCTGAGGCCGGCAGCGCGTCCATGGCCAAAGCCCGCGGCGCGCCCGCGGGAAGCGCGAGCGCGACAAGGCCAAGACAGAGGCGAATCAATTGCAGGCGCATCGCCTTGTTGTAGCAAGTGTCGGGCTCAAGTCAGCCCCGAAACGGCGCGGCGCGGTGCCGCTCACTCCTGCTCGACGCCGCTGGTCTTGATCAGTTGCGACCACTTCTTTTCATCCTTGTCGATGAAATCGGCGTAGTCCTCCGGCGTGCCGGGTGTGATTTCGGTGCCGTCATTGGCCAATTGCCTCTTGACCTCGTCGGAGCCAAGCGCGTCGCGCAGCACCTTGTTGAGCTTGTCGATGATGGGGCGCGGCGTGCCGGCAGGCGCCGCGAGGCCGTAATACAGCGACGCATCGAAGCCGGCAAGGCCCGCTTCCGCCATCGTCGGCACGTCCGGCAGCAGGCCGGAGCGGGTCGTGCTGGTCACCGCGAGGGCGCGCAGTTTGCCGGCCGAGACGTTGGGGTGCGAGGCCGGGATCGGCGCAAACGCCATCGGGATATGGCCACCCAACAGATCGGTCAGCGCCGGACCGGTTCCCTTGTAGGGAATATGCACCAGCGTGATCCCGGCGGTGCGGGCGAAATATTCGCCGGTGATGTGACTGACCGTGCCGGCGCCGGCCGAGCCGAAATTGACCTTGCCGGGATTGGCCTTTGCGTGCGCGATCAGTTCGGCAACGGTCTTGGCCGGAAACGACGGATGCACCACCAGCGAATTCGGCGCATTGCCGATCAGGCCGATCGGCGCGAAATCCTTGCGCGGATCGTAGCCGGCGCTCTTGTAGAGCGACGGCCCGATCGCGAGCGTGCCGGTATAACCCAGCACCAGCGTGTAGCCATCGGGATCGCTTTTGGCGACGGCCTTGGTGCCGATCGTGCCGCCGGCGCCGGGGCGGTTGTCAACCACCACCTTCTCGCCGAGCAGTTCGCTCATCTTGTCGGCGATGCCGCGGCCGACGATCGAGGTCGAACCACCAGGCGCAAACGGAATCACCAGCGTGATCGCCCGGGTCGGATAGTTTTGAGCTTGCGCGCTGTTGAGGCTGGCGGCGAAGCCGACGGCGATGATGACGGCTAAAGCGTTACCGCGCATTCAGCACTCCCTTGGGATCATTGTTCTTGTTGGCCGTATGGTCGCTGAAACTGCCGACATCCGCAACCCGTGTTCCGGACAACCCTACCCATCGTCGTTGCGAGCCAACGGGTCGCAATGACGGACTTAAGGAGTCCTATTTCCAGGCGAACACCGGCTGCTCCAGCTCGGCCACGCGGGTATTGCGGCCGGCCAGCACTTCGCTGAATTGATAGATCAGTGCCGCCGTCGGCGCGTGGATGTGTTGGCCGGCGAGCCGAAAGCGGATCACGCGCCGCGCGCTTTCGGGAATCCTGGTGAAGCTGAACGCGTCTTGCTGCTCGATCTCATCAAGCGCGATGCGATGCACGGAAGCCACCTCCGCCGGGTTCGGCACCAGCGCGGCCTTCGTGCTCGCCCACACTACGACCGGCGTGATCAGATAGCCGGACCTCGTCGGATAGTCGTCGAGCAGGCCCAGCACATCGCTCTCTCCGAGCTCCAGGCCGAGCTCTTCATGAAGCTCGCGCAACGCCGACTGGACTTGCGTCTCGCCGGGATCGCAGCGTCCGCCCGGCAGCGCCCATTGCGCCGAATGGGAGCGCAGGCCCTCGGCACGCCGCGTCAGGAGAAACGCCGTTTCGGCACCATTCTCGCTTTCGGTGAGCGCGATGACAACGGCGGCCCGCTTCAGCGCAGGCTCCGGCTCATCCGCGGTCGCCCGCGAAAAAGCTGCAACAAGCTCTGCGATATTTCGCCGGGTGGCATCATCAAATGAACGGGCCATGGCGCTTGACTACAATACTCCCGCGTTTGATGAAATGACGTTCAGGACATGACCGCCTGCAGGGAACGGAATGCATCAGATGACGACCAGGGCCGCCACGGAGAAGCTCAAATCCGATGGCTGGAAAATCGTCGAGACGACCGGATTCCTGCATCTGATAGGACCCCTGTGGCAGCGAACGCTCGGCGGCGAGCTTGAATTCGCGCTGATCACCGAGGACAAGCATCACAACCGCCGCGGCCTGGTGCAGGGCGGCGTGCTGATGACGTTTGCCGACCGCACCTGCGGCATCACCGCGCGACACGTCTCGGGCAAGCCGACGCTGGCGACCGTGCAGCTCGACACGCATTTCGTTGAATCCGGCAGGATCGGCGAGGTGCTGATCTCGAAGCCACACGTGGTGCGCGCCACCCGCAGCCTGATTTTCATCACCACCGAAGTCACCGTCGACCAGCGCTGTATCGCGATGGCATCGGGCGTGTTTAAGATATTGAAGAATGAAAGTTAGACACCGTCATTCCGGGATGGTGCATTAGCACCAGACCCGGAATCTCGCGATTCCGGGTTCGATGCTTCGCATCGCCCCGGAATGACGGCTCAAGTTAGAGGATCCGCCCGATGCAATATCGTCAACTCGGTCGCAGCGGCCTGAAGATTTCGCCGATCTGCTTGGGCACCATGATGTTCGGCGGACCGACCGACGAAGCGACGTCGTCGCGGATCGTGGCGAAGGCACGCGAGGCCGGGATCAATTTCATCGACAGCGCGGACGCCTATAATGGCGGCAAGTCCGAGCAAGTGGTCGGCCGCGCCATTGCCAACATCAGGCACAGTTGGGTGCTCGCGACAAAACTCGCCAACCAGATGGGTGACGATCCCAATTGCGGCGGGCTGTCGCGGCGCTGGGTGCTGCAGGCGGTGGAAGAGAGTTTGAAGCGGCTCGGCACCGACTATATCGATATCTACTATCTGCATAAGGAAGACCACGCGACGCCGCTGGAAGAGACCGTGCGCGCGATGGGCGACCTGATGCGGCAGGGCAAGATCCGCTATTTCGGCGTCTCGAATTACCGCGCCTGGCGCGTCGCCGAGATCTGCAACATCTGCGACCGCAACGGCATCGATCGTCCGATCGTGAGCCAGCCGTATTACAACGCCATGAACCGGATGCCGGAGGTCGAGCACTTCCCGGCCTGCGGCTATTACGGTCTCGGCATCGTGCCCTATAGCCCCTTGGCGCGCGGCGTGCTGACCGGCAAGTACCTGCCCGATGCGACGCCCGACAAGGACAGCCGCGCCGGCCGCAACGACAAGCGCATGATGCAGACCGAATGGCGGCCGGAATCGCTGCAGCTCGCGCAGCAAATCAAGGAGCACGCCGAAGGGCGCGGCATCACCGCCGGGCAGTTCGCGGTGTCATGGGTGCTGAACTCGTCATTCGTGTCCGCCGTGATCGCCGGTCCCCGCACCGAGCAGCAGTGGGACGACTACCTGAAGGCGCTCGATTATCGCTTCACGTCGGAGGACGAAGCGCTGATCGACCGGCTGGTCGTGAGTGGGCATCCATCCACACCGGGGTTCAACGATCCCGCCTATCCGATCGAGGGACGGCGCGCGCGCACCGTGACTTAAACGAAAGTCGCATACGACATCGCGGGCTTGCGAAATTTAATTCAGCGCCTTCGGAATAAATCCGGAAGCAGTCATCGACGTTGTTCACCATCTGCCGCGTCGAAGCGTCGCATCTTCCCGAACATTCTTGCCAAACACCTGCGCAAGCCTTTGTCTCCCTTCCAATAATAAGGGGCGCATCCTCGGTTGGATCGCCGTCAAAACGGGGAGGAAACCATGACGACATCCAAAAAGGACACCACTTCCAGCCGCCGCCGCTTCCTGAAAGCGGCCGCCGCGGGCGCCGCAGCAACGGTCGCGGCACCGAGCATCGCCAGCGCGCAAGGCGCGACCAGCATGCGCTTCCAGAGCACCTGGCCGGCCAAGGACATTTTCCACGAGTATGCGCTCGACTACGCCAAGAAGGTCAACGACATGACCGGCGGCGACCTCAAGATCGAGGTGCTGCCGGCCGGCGCCGTGGTGCCCGCCTTCGGCCTGCTCGAGGCGGTCTCGAAGGGTACGCTCGACGGCGGCCACGGCGTGCTCGCCTATCATTACGGCAAGCAGAACGCGCTCGCGCTGTGGGGCTCCGGTCCCGGCTATGCGATGGACGCCAACATGCTGCTGGCCTGGCACAAGTACGGCGGCGGCAAGGAGCTTCTGGCCAAGCTGTACAACTCGATCGGCGCCAACGTCGTCTCGTTCCCGTATGGGCCGATGCCGACCCAGCCGCTCGGCTGGTTCAAGAAGCCGGTCACCAAGGCGGACGACCTGAAGGGCGTCAAGTTCCGGACCGTCGGCATTTCGATCGACGTGTTCAGCGGCATGGGTGCCGCGGTCAACGCCTTGCCCGGCGGTGAAATCGTCGCTGCGCTCGATCGCGGCCTGCTCGATGCCGCCGAATTCAACAACGCCACGTCGGACCGCGTCCTCGGCTTCCCCGACGTGTCCAAGATCTGCATGCTGCAGAGCTATCACCAGAATGCCGAGCAGTTCGAGATCATGTTCAACAAGGACAAGTACGACGCGCTGCCGGCGAAGATCCGCGCGATCCTCGACAACGCCGCCGAAGCGGCCGGGCAGGACATGGCCTGGAAGGCGATCGACCGGTATTCGAAAGACTACGCCGAGATGCAGACCAAGGATAACGTCAAGTTCTACAAGACCCCTGACTCGGTGCTGCAGGCGCAGCTCGATATTTACGATCAGGTCGTCGAGAAAAAGTCGGCGGAGAATCCGCTGTTCAAGGAGATCGTTGCGTCCCAGCTGGCCTTCGCCAAGCGCGCGACGCAGTGGGAGCAGGACACGGTGGTGAACCGCCGCATGGCGTATAACCACTACTTCGGACCCAACGCCAAGAAGCGGACCTAACGGCAATAGAATCGGCCAACAGACCCCGTCCGGGATGGCAATCCCGGGCGGGGTCTTGTATCGTCGGCTGGCCATCGCCTGCGTATTCACGACGTGAACGCGCTCCGACGCGGCGCCGGATCTCAGGTCGGCCATTACGCCCGATCCCGTCCGGATCATTCCTGTACCAGGCAGCCCTGTACCAAGCAGTCCAGATTTCATGAACAGCGACCGTTTTCTGCATACCCTCGACGGTATCAGCACCTTTGCCGGCAAGGCGGCCGCCTGGCTGGTGATGGGCTTGATGCTTCTCGTCTGCGCCGAGGTTTTCAAGCGCTACATCCTGAACATGCCGACCGCATGGATCTTCGACGCGTCGAATATGCTGTACGGCGCGGCGTTCATGCTCGGTGGCGCCTATACGCTGGCGCAGAACGCCCATGTCCGCGGCGACTTTCTCTACTCCTCGATGCGGCCGCGCACCCAGGCCGGGCTCGATCTGGTGCTCTACATCGTGTTTTTCCTGCCCGGGATCGCGGCGCTGGCCTATGCCGGCTGGGACTATGCCGCGCTGTCATGGCGCATCAACGAGCATTCCAATGTGACCGCGGACGGACCACCGGTCTATCATTTCAAGGCGATGATCCCGCTGGCCGGCTTTTTGCTGCTGCTGCAGGGGTCCGCCGAAATCGCGCGCTGCGTCATCTGCCTCAAGACCGGCGTGTGGCCGAGCCGCCTCAAGGACGTCAGCGAAATCGATGTCGTCGAGGAGCAACTGGCGCTGAGCGAGCATGTCGACGACGAAACGCGCCGCAACGCGATCGAGCACGCGCAGAACATCGAGGAGAGCGCGCGCCAGCGCGGCTTGGGCGGAGCGTCACAGCCATGAGCGATCCGGCACTCGGGCTTTTGATGCTCGGACTCATCGTCGTCGTCATCATCATGGGTTTCCCCACGGCGTTCACGCTGATGGGGCTTGGCATGTTCTTCGGCTTCTTCGCCTATTACCGCGCCGGCGAATCCTGGGCCGACAACCACATCTTCGACCTGATGGTCCAGCGCACCTATGGCGCGATGACCAACGACGTCCTGATCTCCATCCCGCTGTTCGTCCTGATGGGCTACGTGATGGAACGCGGCGCGCTGGTGGACAAGATGTTCTACGCGATCCAGCTGGCGTTCCGGCGCGTGCCGGCGGCGCTCGCGGTCGCCTCGTTGATCGTCTGCACCTTCTGGGGCATTGCCTCGGGCCTGGTCGGCGCCGTCGTGGTGCTGATGGGCGTCATCGCCTTCAACCCGATGCTCAAGGCCGGCTATGACGTGAAACTCGCCTCCGGCGTCATCACCGCCGGCGGCACGCTCGGCATCCTGATCCCGCCCTCGGTCATGATCATCGTCTATGCGGCGGTCGCCGGGCAGTCGGTGGTCAAGCTGTATGCCGCGGCGATGTTTCCGAGTTTCTTCCTGGCGTTCCTCTACCTCGTCTACATCATCGGCTGGGCGCTGATTAACCCCAAAATCGCGCCGAAGCTGCCGGAGAGCGAAACCCGGGTGCCGGTGCGGCCGTGGGTGACGCAGGTCCAGCAGCTCTACTCGCGAAAAATGCTGCCGGCATTGCTGGCCGCGACGGTGGCCCCGTCGCGGGCCCTTGCCATCACGGTGGATGGCGCGCGGCTCGGCTACGGCACGATCCTCAAGAGCCTGTCGTTCGTGCTGGTGCCGCTGGTCATGACGCTCGGCACCCTGTGGGGCATCTGGTGGTACGTCGTGATCCACCAGCAGCCGGACGCGCCCACCGCCATCGAGCGCAGCGAGGCGCCGACCCCGCTCGGACAGGGGGCGCCGAGCAGCGAGCCGGTCGAGGAAAAACTCCAGGAACTGGGCAGCTCGGTCCAGCAGTCCGGCGCGGCCAAAAAGGGCGAGCCGGAGGTGCTGCAGCAGATGGGTAATCTGCAGAGCGAAACTGCCGCCCCGCCGTCGGCGTCCGGGCCGCCGGAAGGCTTCTACCTGTATTTCGGGTTCACCGCGGCCGTCCTGCTGCTGCTGCTGTTCTACTATTACGCGATCATGGAGGCCGAGCAGTTCGAGGTGCTGCGGCTACTCATCACCTCGGTGATGCCGCTTGGCCTGCTGACCGTGGTCGTTCTCGCCGTGATCCTGTTCGGCATCACGACCGCCACGGAATCGGCGGCGGTGGGCGCCGCCGGCGCCTTCCTGCTGGCGTTCCATGCCCGCACGCTGAACTGGAAAAAAACCAAGGAGGCGGTGTTCCTCACCCTCAAGACCACGTCGATGGTGTGCTGGCTGTTCGTCGGCTCGGCGCTGTTCTCGGCGGTGTTCGCGATTCTCGGCGGCCAGGCGCTGCTGGAGAGCTGGGTGCTGTCGCTCAACCTGACAACGCTCCAGTTCATGATCCTGTCGCAGGCGATCATCTTCGTGCTGGGCTGGCCGCTGGAATGGACCGAGATCATCGTGATCTTCGTGCCGATCTTCCTGCCGATGCTGAAGCACTTCGGCGTCGACCCGATCCTGTGGGGCGTGCTGGTGTTCGTGAACCTGCAGGCCGCCTTCCTGTCGCCGCCGGTGGCGATGTCGGCGTTCTACCTGAAAGGCGTTGCACCCAAGCACGTCACGCTGAACCAGATCTTTTCCGGCATGATGCCTTACATGTTCATCGTGATCGTCTGCATGGTCTTCATGTATATGTGGCCGGGCATGACGCTGTGGCTGCCGAAATATCTCTACGGCGGTTAGCGAGACCCCGCCCAGCCCTCTCCCGCAAGCGGGAGAGGGAGCGCAGTCCCTTCGCCGCTGCTACTCGACCTAATTTCATCACGGTTCCAGTGGGAACAACGGCCTGAATGGGCCGTTGTCCCAGCCGACTTGCGGTGAACGCAGCCGCAATCCAGTGGAGGATTCCGATGGAACCGATCCTGGGTTTTGAACCTGTCCTGTTTGTTGTTGTCGTGGTGGCGTTGTTTAGCGGCGGCCACTATTGGGGCCGGCGTCACGGTCACTGGTGACCATCATGATCGATTTTCCGAACCATAGCCGAGCCTATGACCACACCCGGCGCGCGGTGCGATTCTGGGGCTACGACAGCGCGATCGAGGCCTCGTTCTATGTCCACGAGGCGGCGCTGGCGCGCATCCAGCCGGGTACTCCGCTCGATGAATCGGGCTGCCTGAACGCCTTCGACGCCAACCGCGACAGGATCTGCGCCGCCGCCGCCCGGGTTTACGTGCGCGGCAGCCGCGGCTCCTACGATCTCGGCGCGGCGAACTTCTAAAGGCAAGCTTCTAAAAGGAAGGCGCGCCTCAGTCCGCCGGGCACAGCCCCTCTTCGATCGCGGCCGATTGCAACTGGCCGGCGTCGGTGACGCCTGCGGCGGCGGTTGCGAGGATGCGCGACGCCATCTTGACCTTGATCGCCGGCGTGGCGGGCTTGCCCGACGCGCTGTCGACATGGGCCGAGGCCAATTCCAGCACCGATCTCATCATTGAAACCAGTTCCGGATTGAAGTTGTTCGGCGAAATCTTGGTCATGCGCACTCCCGTTGGCGCTCATGTAGCGCGGCAACGTGACTCCAATACGACCCTGGTGTGAAGGATCGCCTTAGAGGTTAAGGACCCGATTTCGCCCAAAAGGGCTACGCCGGGCGCGGCCCGGCTTGCTCTGATTCAATTTTCAAATAGCCCATCTATTGGTCGTCCCGGCCTTGCGCCGGGACCCATACGCCGCGGCGGTCGTTGTTGGCAGAAGGTCTCTGACGCCGGCGCTTTAACCGATGGGCCGCGGCGTATGGGTCCCGGCTCAAAAGGCCGGGACGACGGCGGTGTTTGCCGCGCGCGCCTTGCACCATTATGTAAACGCAGCTTCGCATTCTCGCGACGCATCGCGCCCGAGCTTTGCCAGAAATTTCCGTGCCCTCAAATGAGAGGGCGCAGGGAAGACCGGGTGCGCGCTGCACCCGCGGTCCCGTGTGCAATTGTGCAACAAGAACACGCACACGAGCATACAGGTCCAGCGGAGAGCATCCGGCCTTCCCTGCGCAATGGCTTTACGGCTTACTTCGTGCTCTCCCCGGTGAGACGGCCTCTATTGCCACCGTCGCCCCTCGGAAGCGTTAGCTCCCACGGGACTTGACGCCGTTACGGGCGTCAGGACCACACGACTTCACCGTACGCTTCAGCCGCGACCGTCAATCGCGACCTCAGCGTCCACCGCGACCCGCCCCTCGTTGTGACGATGGCCAACGCCCCTCTTGATAGGACGGGATGCGCAAATTCGTAGAGATGATTTGCCCGACGAGGAAAGCGGAATTTTGCCCGTCGGGTTAATTTGCCGCACTACTGTCTTCATGTCGTCATTGCGGGCCACCGGGTCGCGCGAATGCGCGCCCGATGACAGGCTCCGCGAAGCAATCCACGCCTCGGCCAGGCGCAATATGGATTGCTTCGCTTCGCTCGCAATGACGGGAAGGGAACAGCGCCGAAATTAAGCAGCCATTCCGCGGCCCGTCTTTCGAAACATTAATTTCACCGCCAGCGTCCCGTAATGGCGGGGCTGGTAATCGTGCGGCCGACCAACAAAGCGCGAGGTTTCGCTGTGGGACGTGCGTTGGAATACAATTTTACAACGCTGCGAATTTCCCGAGCCTATGTCAGCTTGGTGTCCCGCCCCGAGGGTGAGGCGATTTCCCTGGCGTGGATCGGCGACTATGAAATTCGCATGCACGCTGCCTCAGTGGCTTGCGCCGCAAGGCAGCCCCTTTTTATCGTCGAGATCTTCGACCATGACGCGCAAATCTTTATCGACAGTCGCGCGTGCCACAGCGTTGCGGAAGGCGCCGTCGCGTTCGACGAATTCCTGCATCTGGCGGAGCCGGTAGCAGGCGGACCGCACGACAAGTAGATCGTCGGATGGGTAGAGCCAACGGGTCCGGCCTTTGGCCGGCCCGATGATAAACTCGGCGAAACCCATCGATGCTTGCACGGGGGAGAGATGATGGGTTTCGCTGCGCTCTACCCATCCTACAAGATTCACTTCACCATGGCGCCGTAGACGATGTCCTGGACTTGCTCGCGATAATATTTGCGCAGCTCGCCGGGTGCGGCGGTTCCGACCACCACGACGAGACGCTCCTTCGGATCGGCGAAAAACTGCGTGCCGTAGGCGCCGTTCCAGCTGAACTCGCCGGGATTGCCGGGGACCGCCGACAGGCCTTCATGGGTGCGCACCGCCACCGACAGGCCGAAGCTGAAACCGCCGCGATGCGGCTCGACGTTTGCCACGTTGTTCTTGATCCCGGGCCCGAGGTGATTGCTGGTCATGTGATGCACCGTCTTCGGGCCGAGCACGCGTTGGCCGTCGAGCTCGCCGCCATTAAGCAGCATCTGCCCGAAGCGGATGTAGTCGCCGACGGTCGCAAACGCGCAGGCGCCGCCGCAATCGGACTTGGTCGGCGTGTCCAGCAGTTTGATGGACTGCGGCTTGCCCGTGAGCGGGTCATTGGGGAACGGACGGGCGAGACGCTCGCGCTGCGCCTCCGCGGGGCGGAACGTGGCGTCCTTCATGCCGAGCGGCTTCCAGACATTCGCCGCCAGATATTCGCCGAGCCGCTGCTCGCTGACTTTCTCGACCACCGCGCCCAGCACGTCGATCGAGAAGCCATATTCGAATGCCGTCGCCGGCTGATGCGCAAGCGGCAGCTTCGTGATGCGGTCGATGAAGGCCGGGGTATCGCCTTCGATGGCCGGCGCGGTGCCGTCGGGATAGAGGCGCGCGACCAGGCTCGAACTGTCCGGCCGGCCGCCATACATCAGGCCGGAGGTGTGGCGATAGAGGTCGTGAATGGTGATCGGCCGCGCCTGCGGCTCCATCTTGATCGTGCCATCGGCCTGCGGCACGCCCACCTTCATCTCGGCAAACGCCGGATAATATTGCGAGAGACTGGCCTGCAGCGGCAGACGGCCCTGCTCCATCAGCGTCAATCCTGCAACCGCCGCCATCGGCTTGGTCATGGACGCCAACGCGAAGATGGCATCGAGCGGCATCGGCGTGCCTTTTGCGGGATCGAGCTGGCCATAGGCCTTGTAGTGGACGAGCTTGCCATCGCGCGCGATGGCGACCACGGCGCCGGGCACGCGTTTTGCGAGCATCTCGCGCGCGAAGAATCATCCAGCCGGGCGAGCCCGGCTTGCGAGAATCCCGCCTCGTCCGGCTTTGCCTCCGGCAATGGCGCGGCACTGGCCGCGTTAAGGGCGATCCCGGCAACCACGGCCGCGGCGATGAGCGTTTTCATGAAATCCTCCCGACGACGGATCCATCCCGGGCGATTGCGTCGCCATTTCGGTGTCCGCCGGTTATAAGTTTAAGTCGCGCCTCCCGGAGCGGCAAGACGCACGGGTGAGCAGCGGGTATGCGCCGGCAATGTTGGCTGGCGATCGGGCGTGGAAACATTCATGATCAGGAACGGGCTCTATTCGCTATCCGCCAAATCCCGCGACGGCGTGGCCGATGACGTCGGCGGCGTCCTGATCCTGCGCGACGGCGAGATCCACGGCGGCGACGCCTACGTCTACTACACCGGCAACTACGAATGCTCTGGCGGAAGCTGGAAAGGCAAGATGACCAGTAACGAACATACCCCGACAGACCGACCGATGGTGGCCCGCGTCCAATACATCGGATTTTTCGGCACGTATAACGACGCCGGCGCCAAGGTCGATGCGATGGCCCTCGTTGGCGAGCAGGGCATTCGGTATGATGCGGTGTTAAGGTTGCTGGTGGCGGGGTGAGTTTGAAATTCAGGAACAGCGTAACCGTAGAGCTTGTAGGGCGGATTGGAGCCGAAGGCGTAATCCGCCGTTCTTTGCCAACGACGAGCAAGCATAGCCGCTCGCCGACGCGAATGACCCGAAGCCGACTTGCAACCATTTCGGATGGGCTGGCTATTCCCGGTTACAATTTTATGTAGACTGCCTCGAGCGATATTGAGGCGCAAGAGATGGCATTCTTCAAAGCACTTTTCCACCGACCTCTGACGTACAATGAGCTGCTGAAAGACGCCGACAACATTATTACATCGCCGCCGTTGCCCGCTGATTGGAAGCGCCTCGCAGCGGGTTGGTGGGCAGGAACGGAATCAGCTTGCTCGATTATTGGCGGGATTTCTGCAAATCGCAGCTTAAGATGGTTGCAGATGAAGCAACGTGGCAAATGCAAAAGTCACGCCTCCTGAAGCTGATCATGATGGAGCGAGCATGGCGCGCCGCGTATGTCGCCTCGCAAGGTGCTAAGCACGTCGCAGCATGGTCTTTCATGTGCAAAGATGCAGATTGGGCGAAGGACGCGAACGAGAAGAATTTGCACTTGCTGTTGACGCAGCGTTGGCTAATGGCAGTTCTCTCCGACAGTTGCCTGATTACTGTCGGGATGAAGTCCTATAGTCTGGACAAAACGAAAGATACCGAACTGGAACTGCACTACTTGTTGCACAAGGAGGTCAAATCCCTCGATGTTGGCATGATGGAAGCGATACTTGATGCGGTCGACGAGTACAGGGATGACGACGCGCACCTGATTGCGGCATTCAAAGACGATCATCTGGCCCCGCTGATCCGAGAGCAGTACACACTGCTCGCGCAGTTAGAGGATGATGTCGCGAATAGCACGGTCGATATAGCGTGGTTCAGTTCCCAGCTAAACGCGGTCAAGCAGAAGCAAGCCGAACTAGCGGCGCTTGTATCGTCCAATTGACAACAACCGAGCAGAGCTCGAGTAGGGCGGATTGGAGCCGAAGGCGTAATCCGCCGTCCCTGGCCAAACGAAGCACGTTCGATTAGCGTTGAACCGAAGGCGGCGGATTACGCCTTCGGCTTAAATCCGCCCTACACGACCTGTCAGGCCACGGCCTGCCGCTCGCTCTCGGGAAGGACCTGCAGCAACAGTTCGCCGAACGGAACGGGCTTGCTGAAGAGGTATCCCTGGCCCAGGGCAATGCCGAGCGCGCGGATCTTTTCAACTTGTTCGGATGTCTCGACGCCTTCGGCGACGATCGAAAGGTTCAACGTGTTTGCCAGCTGGACGATCGATCCGAGGACGGCAACGGTCTCGGCGCGACCGATCCTGTCGATGAAGGACTTGTCGATCTTGACCTTGTCGAACGGAAAAGCGGTCAGATAGGACAGTGATGAAAAGCCGACGCCGAAATCGTCGAGCGCGATCGAAACGCCAAGCCGCTTCAGGCGTTCGAGCGTCTTGAGATTTTCCTGGCTGTCAGCAAGGAAGACGCTCTCGGTGATCTCGAGCTCCAGCCGCGTCTCGGCAAGTCCGCTGTCGACCAGCGCGACCATGACGGAATCGACGAGACTGCCGCCGGCAAATTGCAGAGCAGACAGGTTGACCGCAACCTTGATGTCGTCCGGCAGCATCACGGCATGGCGACACGCCTTGGCGAGCACCAGATTGCCGAGCTCGCCGATCAGCCCTCCCCGTTCCGCCACCGGAATGAATTCGGCGGGAGGGATCAGGCCCCTGGTCTTGTGGCGCCAGCGCGCCAGCGCCTCGACCGATTTCGCGCGGCCGGTCGAGAGCTCGAATATGGGTTGATAGAACACCTCGATCTCTTCGCGCCAGATCGCCTCGCGAAGCTCGATTTCAAGGATGTCGCGCTGGTCGGCTTCGGCCTTGAGTTCCGGCGAGTAGAGATGGAAGCAATTTCGACCGGCGTTCTTCGACTTGTAGAGCGCAAGATCGGCATTGCGAAGAATTTCATCGATGCGCGTGCCATGCCCGGGCACCACGGCGACACCGATGCTGCATCCGATCACGACCGGGTGGCCGTCTATTTCATAGGGCTCGGCAATGGCCTGGACCAGGCGCGCGGCGAGCGTTGCGGCGGCGTCCTGCAGCGCGGACGGCCCCGGCGCCACGATCAGCGCAAACTCGTCGCCGCCGATCCGGGCCGCCGTATCGACGGTTCGGGCCTGCGCCTTGATCCGGCCGGCGACCTGCTTGAGCAGCGCATCGCCGCAGTGGTGGCCGAGCGCGTCGTTGACGGACTTGAACTTGTCGAGATCCAGCAACAGCACGGCGAACGGCGTCTGGTGCAGAAAATACTTGTCCAGCGCTTCGTCAAGCGACCCCTTGAACAGGTTGCGATTGGCAAGGCCGGTCAGGCTGTCATAGTGCGCCAGCTTCTCGATCCGGTCCTCGGAAGCCTTGCGTTCGGTGATGTCTTCATGCGTCGCAACCCAGCCGCCGCTCTCGCGCCGTCCATAGGATATGTAGATGACG
Source organism: Bradyrhizobium sp. AUGA SZCCT0160 (assembly GCF_018130105.1). Lineage (NCBI taxonomy): Bacteria > Pseudomonadati > Pseudomonadota > Alphaproteobacteria > Hyphomicrobiales > Nitrobacteraceae > Bradyrhizobium > Bradyrhizobium sp. AUGA SZCCT0160. Next base: position 303,275 of record NZ_JAFCMD010000003.1, on the reverse strand, counting down.
CGCCCGTCCGGAAACTGCACCGTGTTGGAGGTGTGTTCCGATTTGGCGAGCCGGTCCTTGAGGTCGACCAGATAGGCGTCGAGATCGCGCACGGCCTCCTGGTGCGCAAACACCTCGCGGAAATCCATGCCGACCCTGATGTTCTCAGGCGAAAGCCCATAGGCATCGAGCCATTGTCGATTGAACGCAATCAGGCGATCGTCGCCGTCGAACATGCTGAGCCCTTGCGGAAGGTTTCGCAGCGCGTCCTCGAATTTGCTCACGGAGTCGCGCAGTTCGCGCTGCGCCGCATCGAGCGCCTTCTGTCTTCGCCAGTGCAGCGCGGTCGCCGTCAGGATGATGAACGTGAGCAGAAGTGCTCCACCGAGATAGATTTTCTTCCTGGCTTCAGAGCGCGAATAGATCTCCTGCTCCGAAATGCCGGCGGTAAAGATCAGCGGAAAAACCCGCGATCTGCGCGCGGTGATCAACCTGTTGGTCCGGTTCGGGCGACCTTCGCTCCCGCTCCAATTCCAATATTGGCTATAGGAGCGGTCCCGTAACTCGCCTTCAGCGTGGCCGGGATTGCGCTGTCCCAGCACCGCGCCCTGGTCTATTCCCCGCGCGGCGAGCACGATGTAGTCGCTATTTCTGAGAACGAGGGTTCCGCCGACACCGAGCTTTGCGGTTTCGTAGAACCTGCCGACCACGTCCACACTGATCGAGCCGACGACGACGCCCGCCGGACCGTTCCCGTGGTCGAACAGCTTTCTTGCGATCTGGATGGTCCATTTGTTCGACGCCCGCCCGAACACCGGCTTTGCGACATAGATCCGATCTTCGGTCAGCTCCATCACCTTGATGAAGTGCTCCCGGTCCCCGAGATAGAGCGGCGGGCCGGAATAGCCGGTCGTCGTATCGAACAAATAGCCGTTCGGTCCGATCAGCGAGAACTGAACCACGTCGCCGCTCGCCATCTGCGCCTTGCCGGCCCAGAATTTCAGGCTGAAGGTGGCCGGATCCTGTGCGTAAAGCGCACGCACGACCCGCAATGACTGATCCACCCGTTCGAATATCCGCTCGGAATTTTCCTCAAACAGTTCAGCGACACTGTCTCCGTGCGCCCGCGCCTGTTGCAGCGCTTCCGCCCGTTCCGAAGACGTGATCGCGAAGTAGCCGATCCACACCAGCGGCAAGAAGAACAGCGCGATCTGCAGCGGGGCATTTCGCAGGATTGCCTTGGCAGCTTTGCGGACCAATCTGCGGGCGTGAATCACAGCACGCAATCCCGCGCGAGCCGGAAACCCACGGTTGCGCTCTCAGAGCATAGCAACGCCTTCAAATATGACATCGACTATCTTCGCCTGAACCGCCCGCGTTCCGCATGGCCGCGGGCCGGGCACCGCCGGGATCTTGCAATCCTCGAGCGTAGCGTCAGCAGCCTTAAGTTTTGGTGTTCGGGCAGGCTTAATGTTTTGTCAAAACCCCCGTAACATCACGGAGATAGCTGCGATCCGGCGCCCTGGCCCCTGCCCGCGGGTCGAAAGCCGGGGCCGCTGCGTCAGGTTCTCGGGTCATCAAACGGTGCCCAGGGGCGGGATCGAACCATGCGGCTTCGCCCAAGCGGGACAAGCCCCTGCTTGGCAACTCTTTCGGGATGCGGCGTTACTGAGGTTAATGGTGCCCAGGGGCGGGATCGAACCACCGACACTGCGATTTTCAGTCGCATGCTCTACCAACTGAGCTACCTGGGCACTGCTGGGCGAAAACGGCCCGGAGCGGGCGGTTTATAGTGGGGCGAGAGGGCCGTGTCCACCCGCCTTCGCCTTCGGCTACGGCGCGGCAGGCCCGCTTGGGAGTTATCCGCCAAATTGTTGGGGAATAAGCGGTATTTGGTGTCGGGGCATATGGTTCCTGGGCCAGTCGGCGGCGACGAACTCTGGGTGGGGGCTCTCTCCGCGATGCGACTCGTTGAGAGAGCCGCCCTACTCCTCGTCTTCTCCCTCATTCTCTTTGCCGGGGATGACGTAGCGCCCGGACAGCCAGCGGTTCAGGTCGACGTCGCGGCAGCGGGAGGAGCAGAAGGGTAAGGTTTTGGGGTTCTCGGCCGGCTTGCCGCATTCCGGGCACGGCTTGGATGAAGGCTTCGACGGCGCTTCATCTTTGGGCGGGTCAGCTGGCATTCAACCAGCCGAAGCGGATCGGAAAACCTTCGCCGCCGAGCAGCGTGACCGTCTCGTACAGCGGCAGGCCGACGATGTTGGTGTAGGAGCCGACCATCTTGACCACGAACGATCCGGCGATGCCCTGCACCGCATAGCCGCCGGCTTTGCCGCGCCATTCGCCGGAGCCGATATAGGCCTGGATATCGTCCTCGTTGAGCCGCTTGAAGCGCACGCGGGTCTCGATCAGGCGTTGGCGAAAGGCTTCCTTCGGCGTCACCACGCAGATCGCCGTGTAGACACGATGGTTGCGGCCGGACAGCAGCCGCAGGCACTGCGAGGCTTCGTCGACCAGGTTCGCCTTCGGCAGGATGCGGCGGCCGACCGCGACCACGGTGTCGGCAGCGAGGATGAAGGAACCGCGCAGCTCATCATCGAGCTGCACGGATTTCAGCGCGGCATCCGCTTTGGCGCGCGCCAGTCGGTTGGCGCAGGCGCGCGGCAGCTCGCCCCGCTTCGGGGTCTCGTCGACGTCAGCGGGGCGCAACGCGTCGGGCTCGATGCCGGCCTGGTTGAGCAGGCTGAGCCGTCGCGGCGAACCGGAGGCAAGAACGAATTTGGGACGGCCAAGCATGCTGATTTTTGGGAGGCAGAGGAATCGAGGGGACGAATGCGCGCGGAACCTATCGGAAGGGCGTGGTTTTCACAACCGGGTGGCAAGTGGTTGTGGTGGCTTCACTATCTCCGTCGCCCCTGCGAACGCAGGGGCCCATAACCACCGGCCCTCGTGGCTGAAAAGAAAGATGCCACAGCTACCGCCCTAAATCACACCCGCTGCGGCGTATGGGTCCCGGCTCAAGGCCGGGACGACACCGAGGGTGGTTCATCCGCTCGCCGCGCCCACCTTCGAAAACCGCCGGCGGATGCGCAGCGAGAGGCCGTCGCAGACGTCGCGATAGGCTTGCAGCTTCTGCTCGCGGCTGCCTTCGGTGTCGGTCGGGTCCGGCGTCGGCCAGTATTCGACGTCGGCGGCCAGCGTGTGCGTCAGCGCCAGCGCCTTGTGATGCGCCTCGGGCGACAGCGTGATGATGAGGTCGAAATTGAGCCCTTCCCAATCCTCGAGCTCCTCGAACGTCTGCGGCTTGTGGCCGGAAATATCCTGGCCGAGTTCGGCCATCACGGCGACCGCGAACGGATCGAGCTCGCCCTTCTTGACGCCGGCGGATTTCACATAGAGTGCCTGCGGGAACATCTGCTGCAGCAGGCTTTCGGCCATCGGCGAACGCACGCTGTTCAGGCCGCATGCGAACAAGACGGCCTGCGGATTGCGCGCGCGGGGCGGCGCGTCCATGCGCTCAGTCTTCTCTGGTTCGGGGCGCGAGCCTCTCCGAAAGTCGGATCCCGCGCTTTATTTGACGCATGACCTGATCCGAAAACCGCTTCGCACTTTTCGGGGTCATGCGTCCTGCCCCTTCCAGTGCAGTACACAGATCAGCGTGAACAGCCGCCGCGCGGTTTCGAAATCGACGCGCACCTTGCCCTTCAGCCGCTCCTGCAGCGTGCGCGATCCCTCGTCATGGATGCCGCGGCGGCCCATGTCGATGGCCTCGATCTTGTCGGTGGTCGCGGTGCGGATCGCCTGGTAATAGCTGTCGCAGATCATGAAATAATCCTTCACGATCCGCCGGAACGGCGTCAGCGACAGCAGATGCGCCACCACAGGCGTGCCGTCCTCGCGGCGGATGTCAAACATCAGCCGGTTGCCGGTGATGGCAAGGTGCAGGGTGAACGGGCCGCCCTCCGCCCCGTCGGGCGCGAACAGGTTCTGTTCGATCAGGTCGTAGATCGCGATCGCGCGCTCGTGTTCGATGTCAGGCCCGGAACGCCCGATCGACTCCTCGTCCAGCGTCACCGCGACAATGCGATTCTGCGGATCCTCGTCTGCGGGCGGCTTGGTCATGACAGGTTGAGACGCAATCCGATCGAGCGTGAATGGGCATCGAGACCTTCGGCCTTGCCCAGGGTCATCGCGGCGGGTCCCAGCGCGCGCAACTGGTCCGGCCCGCATTTGAGAATCGAGGTGCGCTTCATGAAGTCTAGCACGCCGAGGCCCGACGAGAACCGCGCCGAGCGCGCGGTCGGCAGCACGTGGTTGGAGCCGCCGACATAGTCGCCGATCGCCTCGGGCGTATGCGAGCCCAAAAAGATCGCGCCGGCGTTGCGGACTTTGGCCGACAATGCTTCGGCGTCCGCGGTCATGATCTCGAGATGCTCGGCCGCGATGGCGTTCGCCAGCTCCACGGCGTCGTCGAGCTTTTTCACCATGATGATGGCGCCGAAATCCTGCCACGAGGCGCGGGCGATTTCCGCGCGCGGCAGGGTGACGAGCTGTGCTTCCACCGCCTGCTCGACTTCGGCGGCGAGACGTTCGCTGTCGGTGATCAGGATCGACTGCGCGCTGGCATCGTGTTCGGCCTGCGCCAAAAGATCGGCCGCGATCCAGCCGGCATTGCCGGTGTCGTCGGCGATGACGAGCACCTCGGAGGGGCCGGCGATCATGTCGATGCCGACCTTGCCGAACACCTGCCGCTTGGCGGCGGCGACATAGGCGTTGCCGGGGCCGACGATCTTTGCCACCGGCGCGATCGTGGCGGTGCCGTAGGCGAGCGCGGCCACCGCCTGCGCGCCGCCGACGCGGTAGATTTCCGAGACGCCGCCGAGCTCGGCTGCCGCCAGCACCAGCGGGTTGAGCTTGCCGTCCGGCGACGGCACCACCATCACCACGCGCGGCACCCCGGCCACCGCGGCCGGCACCGCATTCATCAGCACCGAGGACGGATACGCCGCCGTGCCGCCGGGCACATAGAGGCCGACCGCGTCGATCGCGCTCCAGCGCCAGCCGAGCTCGACGCCGAGCGCATCGGTGAAGCGCTCGTCCCTGGGCAGTTGGCGGCGATGGAACATCTCGATCCGGTCGCGCGCGAATTTCAGCGCATCCAGCGTGGCGCTGTCGCAGGCTTTGGTCGCGGCCGCGATCTCATCAGCGGTAACGCGCAGGCCGGAGGCTGCGATGTCCAGCCGGTCGAATTTGCGGGTCGCCTCGAGCAGGGCGGCGTCGCCGCGCGCGGCCACGTCATCGACGATGGCGCGGGTCGCCCGCTCGACATCGGCGGATGCTTCGCGCTTGGCGCCGAGAAAGGCGCCAAAGCGCTGGTCGAAATCGGCGCTGCTTCTGTCCAGGCGAATGGGCATGGTGGCTTTCTGTGGAGGCTTGCGGGCCTATGCTCAATGGCGCGGCGGCCCCATGGTCGTCAACCCTTTGAGTCCGCCATGGCCGGATGGTTCAAAGGGGGCAAGCCCAAAACCCCGTCGTCCCGGCGAAGGCTCAGATGCGCAATTGCGCATCGGGGGACCCATAGCCACCATCGCTTGTTCTTGAAAAGGCTGGAGCCACAGCCCGGTGCAGCAGCAACCAGCTGTAGTTATGGGGCCCGGCCTTCGCCGGGACGACAATGAGGGGCTTTTCAGGCCTCCTGCCCGGACGGCGCGATGCCGATATCGCTGGTGCCGAGGTCGTCAGCGCCGAGGTCGGTCAGCTCGCATTCCAGGCATTCGACGTCCAGCCGCAGCGCTCCGCCATGGCTGAACAGCAGCAAGGCGCTGCCGCCGGGGGCCTCGCCGGGGTGGAATTCGATCCCGACCAGTTCCAGCACGGCGTCCGGCGCATCCAGATCGATATTGCGCGACTTGCAGGCCAGCACCCGGTCGAAGCGCAATGCTGCGATCGTCCGCCGCGGGGTGGTGCCGCCGGACAGCGTCTGCTCCCAGTCGAGCCTGTTCATGCCGACCACCAGGCGTTTTTCATCCTGCCGCCAGACGATGTCGGAGGCCTGCACCCGGGCATCCTGGACATGCGCCGAGATCACCGAAAGATCATCGGAATCGAGCGCGATCAGTTTGAGCTGTTCAGGCAAACCCATGCGCCAACTTTACCTTTAATTTGGGCGTAGCCTAGCCGCAAAAACCGGTTCCCATCCCCGGATCAAGTCCAAGGACATGCTTTTGCGGGATACACGTCAGTCGCTGATGCGCTGGATCGAGGCGCCGCAGGCCGACAGTTTTTCCTCCAGCCGCTCAAACCCGCGGTCGAGATGATAGATCCGGTTGACCATGGTTTCGCCTTCGGCGGCAAGGCCGGCGATCACCAGCGACACCGACGCGCGCAGGTCGGTCGCCATGACCGGCGCGCCGCGTAAGCTCGCGGTGCCGTCGATGGTGGCGGTTTCGCCGTCGAGCGAAATCTTCGCGCCGAACCGCGCCAGCTCCTGCACATGCATGAAGCGGTTTTCGAAAATGGTTTCGGTGATCTGCGAGGAGCCGCCGGCGCAGGCCATCAGCGCCATCAGCTGCGCCTGCAGATCGGTCGGGAAGCCCGGGAACGGCGCGGTCGACACGTTGACCGGCTTGATCCCCGCACCGTTGCGGGAAACTTTTATGCCATCCTTGTTGACGGTGATGACGGCGCCCGCCTCGGTCAACACGTCGAGCGCCGATTGCAGCAGCTCCGGCCGCGCGCCAGCCAGTTGCACCTCGCCGCCGGTCATCGCCACCGCCATCGCATAGGTGCCGGCCTCGATGCGGTCGGGCAGCACGGTATGCCGTGCGCCGTGCAGCTTTTCCACGCCCTCGACCGTGATGCGCGGCGTACCGGCGCCGGTGATGCGCGCGCCCATCTTGTTCAGGCAGTCGGCGACGTCTGATATCTCGGGCTCGCAGGCCGCGTTGTCGATGACGGTCGTGCCTTGGGCCAGCGTCGCCGCCATCAGCGCGACATGGGTGCCGCTGACCGTCACCTTGGGGAAATCGATCGACGCGCCGCGCAGGCCGCCCGGCGCTTTCGCCACCACATAGCCGGCGTCGATGGTGATATCGGCGCCGAGTTTCTCCAGCGCCATGATCAGCAGGTCAACCGGCCGCGTGCCGATCGCGCAGCCGCCCGGCAGCGAGACCTTCGCCTCGTGCATCCGCGCCAGCAGCGGCGCGATCACCCAGAAACTGGCGCGCATCCGCGACACCAGCTCGTAAGGCGCGGTCGTGTCGATGATATCAGCCGCCGAAATATGCAGCGTCTGTCCCTGATATTCGCGGTCGCCGGGCCGCTTGCCCGCGGACATGATATCGACGCCGTGATTACCGAGGATACGCTGCAGCTGCGCGACATCGGCAAGCCGCGGCACGTTGTCGAGAACAAGGGTTTCCTCGGTGAGCAGCCCCGCGATCATCAGCGGCAGCGCGGCATTCTTCGCGCCCGAAATCGCGATGGTGCCGTTGAGCGGGCTTCCGCCGACAATCCGAATGCGGTCCATGCCACCCCCCTTTTGTTATGCAGAACGTATGGGGGCCGCGAAACCCCGATGGCAAAAGCCTTGAAGTTTGCGGCTATTTGATGGGATTGGGCCTTGTCCATTCGCCATCATGCTGGGGTAACACGATCCGTCGTCCCTGCGAACGCATGCGAACGCAGGGACCCTAAACCCCGGTCATCTATTGTTGAAGCGAAGCCGTCGATCAGCGTGCAAAAAACATTGGCGCCGCGGCGTATGGGTCCCGGCGTTCGCCGGGACGACAGTTACACCGCGTTGATATCCTCGCTCTCCAGCACCCGCTTCGGATAGCCATCGCGCGCGACCTTGATCATGGCGCGGCCGAGTTTTTCGCTGGTGGTCATGAATTTAGGCGAGGTGCGGGCCAGATAGGACCACAGCGGCGCGGCGACGACATACATCGCTTGTATCCATGCTGTCTTCGAGCGCACGCCGTGCAACGGCTGGATGCCGGCGGGCCGGAACATGTAAGCAGCCTTGAACGGTAGCTTGAGCAGATCGTTTTCGGTCTTGCCCTTGACCCGCGCCCAACGCAGAGGGCCCTGTTCGGTCGAGTCCGTGCTGCGGCCGGTCACGTAAGTGAACACCATGCCGGGGTTGAGCCGAACCAGCGTCTTCGCCGCGGCCATCGTGACGTCATAGGTCAGATGCCGGTAGCGCTCGGCGTCTATGCCGACGGAGGAAACGCCGAGGCAGAAGAAACAGGCGTCATATCCGGCAAGATCGGATTCGATTGCGGCGTAGTCCGTGAAGTCCTTATGCAAGACTTCGCGAAGCTTGCCGTGCTGCTGCCCGGTCGGCGTGCGCCCGACCACCAGCACGCGCTCGACGCCGGCGTCGAGCAGGCATTCGCGGAGCACGCCCTGCCCGACCAATCCGGTGGCGCCGAACAAAATCACTTTCATCGGGTTTCTCCCCGCGCCGCGGCGCTATGCGTTCAGGCCGCGGCCGCGATTTGATCGAACGATACACCGGTCAGCGCGGCCGAGACATCCCAGAGCCGGGCCGCCGCGGCTTTGTCTTTCGCGTGCGGCATGATCTTCGCCGCCGCCGGGAGCCCCTTCATTTCATAGAACCCGTTCGGGCCGTAATAGCCAGCCGCCCTCGCCGCCGCCGAGGTCGCGGCAAACAAGGTCGGCAACGCGCCTTCGGCGGCCGAGTGACTCATAAGGGGCTGAAGAGATTTGCTGAGCCGCCACAGCAAGCCCTTGGCGCCCGGTCCATTGTCTATCAAGTCGGTACGGGCATAGCCGGGATGCGCGGCATTGCTCATCAGCCCCCAACCGGCGGCATCGCTTCTGCGCTGAAGTTCCAGCGCAAACACCAGCATCGCCAGCTTCGACTGGCAGTATGCTTTCCAGGGCGTATAGGACTGCGCGCTCTGCAGATCGTCAAAATTGATCGCGCCCGAGCGATGCGCGAGGCTGGAAAGATTGACCACGCGGGGCTGACTGGCGCGGCGAAGCAGCGGAAGCAAACGCGCGGTAAGCGCATAATGGCCGAGATAGTTGGTGCCGAGCTGCGCCTCAAAACCATCGACGGTGGCTTGCCGCGCCGGCAGCGCCATCACGCCGGCGTTGTTGATGAGCAGATCAAGCGAATTGTGAGCGCCGGCAAAGCGTGCGGCAAAATCGGCGACGGAACTGAGACTGGCCAGATCGAGCGTTTCATAGCTGGTGCTGGCCTTGGGAAATTGCGCGGCGATACGCTCGAGCGCCGCGCGTCCCTTGGCGTCGCTGCGGCCGGTGAGCACCACCGTGGCGCCGGCGCCGGCGAGCGCCAGTGCCGTTTCGTAACCGAGGCCGCCGGTGGCGCCGGTGATGACGGCAGTCCTGCCGTGCTGGGGCGGAATGTCGCCAATGGTCCAGCCGCTCATGCTTATATCTCTCCTGTCTCGGGGGTTGATTCGTCGGCGACGCTCCAAATGTGCACCAAGTGCAAATTTGCAAGAGGTGAAAAATTTGAGGATTTCCGGTGAAGGCCCACAAGCAGACTAAGTCGAGGATATCAAAGACAAAATCCGCTACCCCCGCCCCCGGTCTGCGGGCCCGGAAGCGCCAGCAAACGCGCGAGCGGCTGACCCGCGCCGCGATGATGCTGTTCCTGGAACGCGGGTTCGACGCAACCACGCTCGACGACATCGCAGCCGCGGCCGACGTCTCGCGTCGCAGCTTCTTCCACTATTTCGCTTCGAAGGAAGACGTCGTTTTCGCGTGGCAGGAAGAGATCATGACGGCGTTGATTGCCGCGGTGGCCGCGCGGCCTGCCGGCGAAAACATGCTCACGGCCGCGGAGAACGCGATTGCGGCGATGGTCAGGCAGCTCGACCCCAGCGAAGCAATTGCGATGGCGCGGCTCAAGCGCGACAACCCGGCTTTGCAAGCACGCAATCAGGTCAAATACGAAATGCTTGAGCGCACCCTGGCCGATGCGCTCGGCAAGCGCGCCGGCCATAAGACGGAACGGCTTCAGGCTCGGCTGGTCGCCATGATCACGACGGGCGCGATGCGGATCGGCGATGAACTCTGGACCGCCGAGGGTGCGCGCGAAAAGCCGGAAGCGATGGTGAAGCGAATGTTTGCGGCGATGCGGGCGATCTTCGATTGACCGCCCGTATCGGGAGCAAACCTCCCCTCATCCCTTGATGAAGGCGAGCAGGTCCGCGTTGATCGTCGCGGCTTCGGTGGTCGGCATGCCGTGCGGAAAACCCTTGTAGGTCTTCAGTATGCCGTTCTTCAGGAGTTTTGCCGAGAGCGGTGCGGAGTCGGCGTAGGGCACGATCTGGTCGTCGTCGCCATGCATCACCAGCACGGGCACATTGATCTTCTTCAGGTCCTCGGTGAAATCGGTCTGCGAAAATGCGACGATGCCGTCGTAATGCGCCTTGGCGCCGCCCATCATGCCCTGCCGCCACCAATTCTCGATCACGGCCTCGGAGGGTTTGGCGCCGGGCCGGTTGTAGCCGTAGAACGGACCGGCGGCGATGTCGCGATAGAATTGCGAGCGGCCGGCGGCGAGCGAAGCCTGGAATCCGTCGAAGACATCCTTCGGCAGGCCGCCCGGATTGGCCGGCGTCTTCACCATCAGCGGCGGCACCGCGCTGAGGATCGCGGCCTTCGCGACCCGGCTCTCGCCGTGGCGGGCAATGTAATGCACCACCTCGCCGCCGCCTGTGGAATGACCGACGTGCACCGCGTTCTTCAGATCGAGATGCGCCGTCACCGCCGCGAGGTCGTCGGCATAATGGTCCATGTCGTGGCCGTCGCCGACTTGGGCAGAGCGGCCATGGCCGCGGCGGTCATGGGCGATGACGCGAAAGCCGTTGTGGAGGAAGAACAGCATCTGCGCGTCCCAGTCGTCTGCCGACAGCGGCCAGCCGTGGCTGAACACGATCGGCTGGCCGGAGCCCCAGTCCTTGTAGAAGATGTCGACGCCGTCTTTTGTTGTGATCATGGGCATGGGGAAACTCCTTTTTGTCTGCACCCGTCATTCCGGGACACGCGCAAGCGTGGACCCGGAATCCAGAAGTTATTTGGCAAGAGATTCTCCGATGTGCGATTGCACATCGTAGTTCGACGCTACGCGTCGCTCCGGAATGACGAAATCAAACAGCCATCGCCGGCCGGTAGCGCCGGATGACACCGATGATCACGATCACGAAGAACACCAGCACGATGCCCTGCGCGACCGCAAAGGGCGGCTCGGCCGGCGGCACGCTCGGCGCCAGCGCATGCAGCGCCGGCACCTTCAGGAACGACTGGACCACCAGCACGAACACATTGAGATAGAGCGCCACCAGCGCGGTCAGCGCGTAGATCCAGCGCCAGGCCCCACGCAGGTTCATGATGTAGAGCGCGAAGCAGGCGATCGCCAGCAGCACCAGCGAGAGCAGGCCGAACAAATGCGACGGCAACATCTTCTCGAACAGCAGCGGCGGAATCACAAAGCCGGTGGCGCTGGTCAGGATCGTGGTCAGCAGGAAGATCGCGGTCAGCCCCGGCTGCCGCTTCGAGCCGAGCATTCCGAACATCACGATGAGGCCTGTCACGATTGCGATCAAACTGATGGCGACATGGACGAGAACAAATGTCGCGATGCTCATACCCAGTATCATGAAGTGCCCCCTTCGTTGGAAACCCGCCGAACGTTACGACGGAGCGCAAGAAATTGCCACATGCGTTCGTTGCAGCTTCGGCAGGGCAGGCATGTGCGGTAACGCGCGGGGCCAGCGTCGACGATGCTTTCCGAACCACATTTTTCTCCCTTCGGTTGGATGTCGGCACCATGAACGATCGGAGCCGCGGCTGCGCCAGAGTGATTGCCGAACCTGTCGAGCGATTGCTGCGAACGCCGGCTGGCCGGCGCTTCGCCTGACTGCCCAACCCGGAGCGGCCGTTTGAGACGCAGACGTTGGCAGCAATCACTCGACAGGTTCGGCAATCGGTCTGGCGCAGATGCAGCTTCGAACCGTTAGTTAATCACGGTGCCCACATCCAACCGATGGAGAATAGAGATGGCATGGAACAGCACCGTCATATCTCGTGCGTGCGCACCGGCCTCTGCGCGCTGGTCCGCAATCTCAGGCTTAGCTCGCAAGGCGGCTCAGACAGCCTCCGACTTCGCCAGCATCGTTCAAAACCTGGCGCTGGACGCACGCGATAGCTACCGGCCCGAGTTGCACTACATGCGTGGCCCCGGCCCGAAATGGCGCGCGAAGCATCAACATTGGTCGGCAAAAGCCACGCAGTAATGGGGTACTGAACCTAGAGCGCCGGCTTCGAACCATCGGCGAGAAAGCCGTGCAATGCCGCCACCACCTGCGCGCCCTCGCCGATCGCGCCGCCGACACGTTTGACCGAGCCGGAGCGCACGTCGCCGACCGCGAACACGCCGGGCACGGTGGTTTCCAAAAACGGCACCGGACGCTCGGCATTTTGGCCGCCTTGGACGCTGCCTTGGACGATTCCTTGGACGCCGGTGAGAACAAAACCGGCGCGGTCGACCTTGACGCCGCAGCCTTCGAGCCAGCCGGTCGCGGGGTCGGCGCCGACGAACAGAAAGAGATTGCGGATGTCGAGGCTCTGCACCTCGTCCGGCGCCAGACGGCTGCGCCAGCGCACGCGCCGCAGCGCGGCGTCCTCGCCCTCGAGGCCGACCACCTCGGCATTGAAGATCAGTTCGATGTTGTCAGTCGCTTCGATGCGCTCGATGAGATAGTGCGACATGCTGGCGCCGAGGCCGCCGCCGCGGATGATCATGTAGACTTTCCGCGCATGGCTGGACAGAAACACCGCGGCCTGGCCGGCGGAGTTGCCGCCGCCGACCAGAACGACGTCCTGATCGACGCAGAGCTTGGCCTCGATCGGCGAGGCCCAGTACCAGACGCCGCGGCCCTCATAAGCGTCGAGGTTTTCGATATCGGGCCGGCGGTAGCGCGCGCCGCTCGCGACCACGACCGATTTGGCTTTCAGCGACTGCCCGCATTCGGTCGCCAGCGCGAACAGGCCATCGGGCTTCGTGCAGTCCAGCGAGCGGATGGAGACCGGGATCAGCATCTCGGCGCCGAATTTCTGCGCCTGGTTGTAGGCCCGTCCGGCCAGCGCCTGGCCGGAAATGCCGGTCGGGAATCCCAGATAGTTCTCAATCCGCGCACTGGCGCCGGCCTGTCCGCCAAAGGCGCGCGAATCGAACACCGCGACCGACAGCCCTTCCGACGCCGCATAGACGGCGGTGGCAAGCCCGGCCGGACCGCTGCCGACCACGGCCACATCGTAGAGCTTGTCATGTGCATGGTTGGTGATCATGCCCATCGCGAGCGCCAGCGAGGTTTCTGACGGATTGCGCAGCACGGTGCCGTCAGGACAGACCACCAGCGGCAGGTCGCTGCGCGCGGCCGAATAACGCTCGACGAGATCGGCGGCATCCTTGTCGGTCTCGGGGTCGAGCAGATGATGCGGCTGGCCGTTGCGCGTCAAAAAATTCTGCAAGCGGGCCATGTCGCCGAGCGAGGCCGGCCCGATCAGCACCGGGCCGCCGACGCCGCCCTGGATCAGGCTGACCCGGCGCAGCACCAGCGCGCGCATGATGCGCTCGCCGAGATCGGCCTCGGCCATCAGCAGCGCCCGCAACCGGTCCGGCGGAATCAGCAGCGTCTCGACATCGCCCTCGGCATGGCCGTCGACCAGCGCGACGCGGCCGGAGAGCTGGCCGATCTCGGCCACGAATTGTCCAACGCACTGATCGATGACGGGCGTGATATGGCCGAGGCCGTCGCGCAGCGTGATCGCGACATGGCCCGACAGCACCACGAACATGCCGGGTCCGGGCTTGCCGGTCTCGAACAGCGTTTCGCCGTGCTTGTAGCTGCGCAATTCGCCGAACCGGCGCATGCGCTCGATTTCGTGCGACGTCAGCGTCGGGAAGGTCTGTTCGTGGCGCGGAAAGGCGAAGGAAGCCTGGCCGGCCGCCGGACCGGCTGTCGTGGTGTCTGCACTCATCTCGCCACCCAAAAAGAGCTCAGCTTTCTTGCGGAGAGCTGGCCACCCGGCGAGCGGCGGGAAATTTTCCTGTCCGCTACTGGCCCGGCTTTACTCCGCCTGCGTCATCTAGGGAGGCATCGGTGCTTTCGGAAGGTGCGCCAGCTTCATCGCTGCGCCCGCGCGCCTGCGACTTCCGCCGCTTGAGATTTTCGCGCAGCGCCAGCTTCAAGCGCTGCTGTCGCGAATCCTTCACGACCGGCTTTGCCGTTCCCGCTTGTTTATCCTGATCGTCCTGCATCCTGGGCCTGTTACCTACGCCGTCGCGGCTCTTTTCTCCTTCGATCATATTGGATTTCGCCCGGCCACCGCGCAATCGCCTCCCCGGACCGGCCACGATGATTCGTCCGCGCGGGCGCCGGAGGCCGTCCACCGACGAAATGGAACCGGATTGGCCCGGAGTCGGCCCGATTGCCCGCCAAGCGGCGTCCTGCAAAGAATTTTGCCCGTTTTGGGCGCTTTCGAGCCCCGCCGCGTGCTTGCACCGGAGGGGTCGTTGTGGCAAGAACCGCCCGCCTGCAGGGGCCTTTTGGGCCGATTCCTTGAATACCGGGCATGCTGCCGTAGCTCAGTGGTAGAGCACTCCATTGGTAATGGAGAGGTCGACAGTTCAATCCTGTCTGGCAGCACCATTCGTCTCAGTCGAAAAACTTGAAAAATCAGCGGATTTCAGCGCGTTAAGTTTTCGGCCAGCTCAGTTGTTTGGCCGGGATTTCCCCCTCATGCCTCCCGTCCTAAAGCCGATCTGCGAGCAACAATTTATCCAGCGTAATCGGTAGTTCACGGATGCGCTTGCCGGTGGCGTTGTACACCGCGTTTGCGACGGCGGCGCCAACACCTGTAATACCGATCTCGCCTATTCCGCGCGCGCCCAATGGGCTGTGCGGGTCCGGGATATCGTTCCAGATGACGTCGATGACCGGTACGTCCATGTGAACCGGAACATGATATTCGGCGAGCGACGGGTTCATGATCCTGCCCGAGCGCTCATCAAACAGGGTCTCTTCCGTCAGAGCGAGACCCAGACCCATGATGATGCCGCCCTTGAACTGGCTTGCCGCCAGCTTGGCATTGAGGATGCGGCCGGCATCGAATGATCCAAGGAAGCGGGACACCCGCGTCTCGCCGGTGACGTCACTCACACGGACCTCACAGAATTGCGCACCGTACGAATGCATCGAATACTTCTGCACCTCGAGCGGCATCGGCGCCTCCACCTCGCAGACCACCTCGTCGCGTTTGGCGCGTTGCAGTATCGAGACGTAGCTCTCCCACCGATCCGGCTCGTCGCATTTGCACAAACCACCGTCGCGCGCCTCGACCTCTTCCGGCTTGAGGCCGGCCAGCGGGGAATCGTTGCCGGCGAGCTTGAGCAATTCTTTCGTGAGCGCGTCCGTCGCCGCGATGACGGCCGCCCCGATCGAGGCGGTCTGCGACGAGCCGCCGGCGAGCGTGCCGGACGGCAGGGACGTGTCGCCATAATCGAACGTTACATCCTCGAACTTGAGGCCGAGCCGCTCGGCCGCGTGCTGCGCCTGCACGGTAGCCGTGCCCATGCCCATTTCATGGCTGGCCATCTGGACAAGCGCGCGGCCATCGGCGGTGAGCCGAATGCGCGCCGCGCCACCCGGCATCCGGTAATATGGATAGGTGGCGGTCGCGCAGCCCATTCCGATCAGCCATTCGCCTTCTCGCCGGGAACGCGGCGTGGCGATCCGTTGGTCCCAGCCGAACTTTTCGGCGCCGCGCCGGTATGCCTCTACGAGATTGCGCGAAGAAAAGGCTGCGCCCGACGTCGGATCCTTCTCAGGTTCGATGCGCCGGCGCAGTTCAATGGGGTCGAGCTTCATCGCTTCGGCAAGTTCGTCGAGCGCGCATTCGAGCGCATAGGTTCCGACGGATTCGCCTGGCGCCCGCATGAAAGTGTTGGCGAGCATGTCCATGTCGGCGACTTGTTGCGCCACCTTGATGGTATCGGCTGCGTAGAGGTGGCGCGCCGGAAAGGTAAATTGCTCCGGGCAGGCATTGTGCGTGGTCATCGCCGCAACGCCGGTGTGAATGAGCGCGGCAAGCGTCCCATCCGCCTTGGCGCCGAGTGCGACGCGCTGCTCGGTCGTGGTCCGGCCGCCGACGATCCGGAACACGCCTTCGCGGGACAACATGATGCGCACCGGCCGCCCGCGGAGCCTGGACGCGGCAGCGGCGAGGATTTGATGATCCCAGAGCCCTTTGCCGCCAAACCCGCCCCCGACATAGGGCGAGATAACCCGGACTTGCGCCTCCTTGAGCCCGAACACCTGGGCCAACGTCCAGGCGGTCGCGTTCACCATCTGCGTTGCATCGTGGACGACGAGCTTGTCGCCCTCCCAAGCCACTGTCGCAGCGTGCAGTTCGATGGCGTTGTGATTATAGCGCGGCGTGCGGTAGCTCAGATCGACCTTGAACGCAGCTTGCTTGAGCGCCGCCTCGGCATCACCGATCTCGATCGATGGCTCCTCGCCCAGGATGCTGTCAGGAGTCCGCGCATGCGTCTTTGCCTCATCGAAGGAGATCACGGCCGGCGCCGCGTTGTAGGTAACGCGCACCAGCGATTTGGCATGATCCGCCTGTTCCTGGGTCTTGGCGAGCACCAGCGCGACCGGCTGGCCGTTCCAGTGGATCTCCGCATCCTGCATGATGGGCAGATCGCTCGGACCGGCCGCCTTCGGCGAGGACATGATCACCGGCGGCGGCTTCATGCGCGGCGCATTGAGATGCGTCATCACGAGAGTGACACCCGGCGAGGCCTCCGCTTCGGTGGTGTCGAGCGTCGCGATCCGCCCGCGCGCGATGCTGCTGTAGAGCAGTGCGGCATACTCCATGCCCTCGAGCGGCACCTCGGCGGCGAAGCGCGCCTTCCCTTCGACCTTCAGCCGTCCGTCGATCCGTGTCACCGGACTGCCGATCAGACCGTGCTTGTACATCAGCGGGTCGGGCGTGCCGCCGGGAAGCCAGCTCTCCGGCGTCAAACGGATCGCGGTCTGCATTGCCTTCTCGATGATGCTCATGCGAATTCTCCTGCCAGCTCGCTCAGCACCGCCTCGATTACCCGCCGGGCAAGTTCAATCTTGAACATGTTGTCCCGCAGACCGGAAGCCTCGGCCAATTCTGCTTCGGCGGCGGCGCGGAAATTCCCGGGCGTGGCCTGCTGCCCTCGCAAAGCGCTTTCCGCTTTCCAGGCTCGCCAAGGCTTGTGTGCGACACCGCCCATGGCCAGCCGCACGTCGCGAACCTTGCCATCGGCGTCGAGGTCGAGGGCCGCGGCGACGGAAACGAGCGCAAACGCATAGCTCGCCCGGTCGCGTACCTTGCGGTAGGTCGAGCGCGCGGCGAACCGCAGCGCCGGCAGCTCAATTGCGGTGATCAGCTCGTGGGTTTCGAGTTCGGTCTCGACGTCGGGGCGGCCACCGGGGAGCCGATGAAAGTCGACCAGCTTCATCGTTCGCTGGCCGTTGAGGCCTTCGAGATGAACAATCGCGTCGAGCGCCGCCAGCGCAACACACATGTCTGAAGGATGCGTCGCGACGCAAGCCGGCGATGCGCCGAGGATCGCGTGATACCGATTGAAGCCGTCGATCGCGTCGCATCCCGCACCCGGCGCGCGCTTGTTGCAGCGGCTGGCATCGTCATAGAAATAGCTGCATCGGGTGCGCTGCAGGATGTTGCCGCCGACCGTGGCCATGTTGCGGATTTGTCCGCTCGCGCCCGCCAGGAGCGCGCGCGACAGCATCGGAAAGCGCGTCCGCACTGCTCGGTCTGCCGCGACGGCGGTATTCTTCGCAGCGGCACCGATCAGCAGGCTGCCGTCGTCGCGCGCTTCGATAGCGGACGAAAGCCCGGTGACGTCGACCAGCGCATCCGGTTGCTCGACGGTCTCTCTCATCAAATCGACGAGGTTAGTGCCGCCGCCGAGATACTTGGGATGGGCGGCGGCGCTGGATAGCCGGATCGCCGCGGGCGTATCTTCGGCGCGCGCATAGCTGAATTCAATCATGCTGATTCCTTCTCGAAGGTCTCGGCGATCGCCTCGACGATGCCGTTGTATGCGCCGCATCGGCAAAGGTTGCCGCTCATTCGCTCGCGGAGTTCATCATGGTCGAGTTCGATCGTCTCGGCCGACAGGTCGGTGGTGACCGCGCTCGGCACGCCGCGCCCTATCTCGTCGGCCATCCCGACTGCGGAGCAGAGCTGGCCGGGCGTGCAATAGCCGCATTGAAAGCCATCGTGCTCCATGAAGGCATGCTGCAGCGGATGCAGACGGCCGGCCTCCGCGAGGCCTTCAACCGTGGTGATCGCACGACCCTGATACTGTACCGCCAGCGCGAGGCAGGAGTTGATCCGCTCACCGTCGACCAGCACCGTGCAAGCCCCGCAGGCGCCCTGGTTGCAACCCTTCTTGGTGCCGGTGAGTCCTACGTGTTCGCGAAAAAGATCGAGCAGCGAAAGACGAACATCCAGTTCGAAATCGAAGGACTTGCCGTTTATCAGAAAATGCATGGGCGGCTCCATGGCAATGACGCATCAGGCCCCACGCCGCATCGGGCGGGAACGAAACGATGAACGTTTCTTGAGGGCACGGGTTCCATTTTGTGCCGCTCAACAATGAACGCTACGCACTGAGGTCTTGTCGATGGCGGTACAAGCCGCGATGTCCATCCAGGCGCCTGGCGCGCAAGCCCTTCCAGGCTTTCCAGACCGATGCGCGACTGTTCGGCAGCATCGGCTTGATAGCAGTCCATTCATCAGCAGGTTGCTGAACGGATTGAGTATTTCGCGCCGCGCCTGTTACACACAGGTTTCGCTAAGCGTCTTGGCTCCGAGCCGGTACTTCGAAAGCGTATCCCGGCCGATGTTCAAGCGATCTTGGCCAAGCTGCCAAGGATCAGTGGCCACCGCACTGGTACAAAGACCACGTTACGTACGGTTGAAAACGATCATACACCGTGGAGCGTGTCGGCCGACGCAAAATGCGGGTGCGACCCCACGACTTCATCCGGGACGATCCGATCGGTTGCACCGCGTATGATGTCGTAGCATTCACAGGTTGCTTCCTCGAGCCGCGCCCTGTCAATTTCGACCAAGCCTCGCCGAACGGATCTGATGGCACCCAAGGCGCGGAGTTTGGCGATCACCTGCGTCACGGTCGTTCGTCGCACTCCGAGCAACTGCGAAAGCGTCTCCTGCGTTAATGGCAGGGTGTTGTTGTCCTCGGTTCGATCGTGCAGGTGAAGCAGCCACCGGGCCATGCGGGCCTCGACCGGGTGCAGTCCGTTGCAGGCCGAGACGTGCTGGAACTGCATGAGTATCGATCTCGTGTGCGCCTCGACCACATGTCTGATGGCGCCGCTCTTCATGTAGGCTGCATGAAACCGCGACACGGAGATTTGCGATGCGGTGCCGCCCACCCGCACGACCGCGGTCACGGACGACATGAAAGAGGGTCCGAGCACCGATAATGCGCCGATCGCTCCCTCGCGCCCGATTACCGCAGTTGCGATCGTTTCTCCGGCCGGAAGGCCGAGCATGAAGGAGATGGCACCGCTATGGGGAAAGTAAACATGGTCGCGTCGATCTCCCGCTCGTATCACCACGGCGTCCTGTTCAAGCGACACCTTCTGGAGATGAGGCGCAAGCAACGCGAGGTCTGCCAGCGGCAACGCGGCGAGAAGACGATTACCGGTGCTCGCCGGACGTCCCATCACGAGAGACATCCTCGCTCAGAAGAACACGCAGCTCTCCTGGAATGCCTTTGGCAGGAATGTCTTCTGCGTTGCGCCGACACTAACTCCACTCTCATCGTGCCGGCTTTGAGCGGCCTTCATGGGATACGATACTTGCTGAGTACCTTAAAGCGCCATGCCAGTAAAGGTAAGGCGGACCCTTGACGCGGCGTCGCAGGTGATCGGGCGGGATCGCTTCGACGCCGGCGCCCCGCTGGTCAAAGTTCCGCCAGGGGGCCTGCCACCGGTTCGTTGTAGCTGGCGGCCCGCCGCTTCGGGGCCTTCATCGCGAACCGGCTCACAACTGCTTCCGGCGGCAATACACAGCCGTCCTCTGCGACGCCGAATGACTCAATGGCGAAGGGCAACTGGCCAACTTCCGACAGTTCAATCCTGTCGGCGGTTCTGATCGCCTGTCGGCTAGCGCCGAGAGACATCCTCATCACGAACAGAGACATCTTCGTCACGAATGGTGAAGCCGTTTTGTCCCCAGATGGGGATTGCGAGATATCCGACACCTCGACACGCTCAGCGTCGGGTGCCTCCAGAATTCAACTTATGGAGACAACCAGAACCGAACATCCCTCGTTCTAACGCCGCAACGCATTCTGACTGATCGGCGCGGAATCATTTGGAGGAGTACATCATGGCAGTTATCCCTGGCACACCTGGCGACGACGTCCTGCTGGGCACGGCGCTTGCCGATACCATCAACGGATTCGCTGGCAACGATGACCTGAGCGGTCTGGCTGGCGACGATACGATCAGCGGCGGAGCCGGTAACGATGCGGTCGACGGCGGCGACGGCAATGACACTCTGGAGGGCAATCAGGGCAACGACTCCATCCTCGCCGGCGCCGGCAACGATATTGTCAGCGGCGGTGCAGGTAATGACACCGTCGACGCCGGTGACGGCGACGACGAGGTGGACGGTGATGCCGGTGACGACACGATCAATGGCGGCGCAGGCAACGACGAACTCGACGGCGGTGCCGGCATCGACACGATCGACGGCGGCGAGGGAGATGACGATATCGACGGCGGCCAGGGTGCCGATGTGCTTTCGGGCGGCGCCGGCGATGATGACCTGGTAGGCGCAGCCGGTGACGACACCATGAATGGTGGTGAGGGAGCTGACACGCTCTTGGGCGGTGTCGGCAACGACACCATGAACGGTGACGCTGGTGATGATACCCTGACCGGCGGTCTCGGCGACGACACGATGGATGGCGGCGACGGCAACGACACCCTCAACGGCGGTCTCGGTGACGACACCATGCAAGGCGGCGCAGGTGACGATACGCTGAATGGTGGCGCGGGAAACGACACCATGAGCGGCGGCGAGGGCATCGACACCCTGAACGGTGGCGCCGGCAACGATACCATCAGTGGCGATGCCGGCGACGACACGCTGAACGGTGGTGATGGTGACGACGACATGGACGGCGGCGATGGCGTGGATACGATGGCAGGCGGCGCCGGTGACGATACGATGGAAGGCGGAGCCGGCAACGACGTCATGAACGGCAACGACGGCGCTGACGAAATGTCCGGAGGTGCCGGCGACGATGCGTTGACCGGCGCAGCCGGCGACGACACGCTCGACGGCGGCAATGGCGCAGATACGCTGAGCGGCGGCGATGGTAGCGACGAACTGTCCGGCGGCGCTGGCAGTGACACCCTCGACGGCGGCGCGGGCGACGATGCCCTCGACGGCGGCAATGGTGCCGATGTTCTCGACGGCGGAACCGGCGATGACGTCCTTACCGGCGGCGCGGGCACGGATACGATGAACTTCGGTGACGGGACCGGTGCCGATTTCGGCAACGACGAAGTGACCGATCTGGACTTCCTCAGCGGCGACGAGGACGTCATCAGCGTCAACGCGGTGGACGGCTTCGATCCCGCCTCGGTGATCGTCGATGACGACGGAACCAATACCACGCTCGACTTCGGCTTCGGAACCATCACGCTCGATGGGGTATCCGGAGGAGGTACTCCCTTTGCGTCGATTGACGATATCAACGACGCTGCCGGTTATACGGCCATCGAAGTTGTCTGATTCTGACCCTGTAGGGCGGCACCGTGCCGCCCTACGCTTCTTCCGCAGTAATCAGGCCGTGTGGTAATGCGTCGGACGTCCCAACAAGCCCGAGAGAGCGTAGTTTTCGAAACTGTTCCAGGACGATCCACACTGGTGTGGGTCGTGGTATTCAGCGTGTCCGTCAACGTGCTGCTGCTGGTTTTGCCGTTCTATGCCATCGAGGTCTTCGATCGCGTCATCAGCAGCGGCAGTATAGAGACCCTTATCGGTTTGACTGTACTCGGGGTGGCAGCGCTGATCTTCAGCGCCTTCTTCGACATACTCCGGTTCCGCCTGCTGAGCCGGTTTGCGGTAAGGTTTGAGCAGCACATCGCCCCGCTGGTCCTGGAAGCGGCCATCGCCGATCCGGGCCGGCGCCGGGAAGGCACCACCCACGAGATCGTCAAGGTTCGCGAGCTGCGGAACTTCATTTCGAGCGGCGCCCTCATCACCCTGGTCGACGCTCCGTTTCTGCCGTTCTTCGTGCTGATCCTCTTCTTCATTCATCCGTACTACGGCGCGATTGTGCTGGTTGGCGCTGTCTTGCTGTCGGTAATGGGTTACGCGAGCAGCAGGATCGCCCGTGCCGAAGTGACCCAAGCCAGCGGCGCGGCCGCGCGCTGTCAGGCGCTGATGGATGGAGTCGTCCGCCACGCCAATTTCATCAGGGCCATGGGTTGGACCGGAGGCGCCATCCGCGCGGTCATGCGCGTCAACGATGAAGCACTGGCACCCGTCGTGCGCGCGAGCGAACGGGTCGCCGCGATCGCATCCGCGGCACGGATGGTGAGGTCCATCCTGCAGATTCTCGCGATCGGTACGGGCGCGTGGCTTGTCTTGCAGAACCAGGTCCTGCTGGGCACCCTGATCGCGAGTTCGATCATGGTCAGCCGCACGCTGCAGCCGATGGAGACCCTGATATCGGCCTGGCGCGGGATGACGGCAGCACAGCAGGCCTGGAAGAGCGTCAGCGAAGCGGCCGACTGGGTGTTCCTGCAGCCACGCCGGACACAGCTGCCACCGCCAAACGGATTGTTGGAAATAAGCCGGCTGGTTTATGCCGCCCCCCAAACGCGACGGCCGATTCTGGCAGGAATTGGCTTCCGCTGCCGTCCGGGCGAAATCGTCGTGGTGGTCGGTCCGACCGGTGCCGGCAAGTCCACGCTGCTGCGGATGGCCGCAGCGCTCGAACGTCCAAGCGCTGGAGAGATCAGGCTTGACCGTGCCCTGCTGGAAAATTGGCATCCCGACCAGCTTGGCCGATATATCGGCTATCTGCCCCAGGACGTGGAACTGCTCGCCGGCACCGTGGCCGAAGCCATTTCTGGATTTGAAGAGAATGTCCGCGACGAGGATATCGTTGCGGCTGCGACCCTTGCCGGCGCGCATGAAATGATCCTGGCAATGCCAGGCGGATATCAAACGCAAGTCGGGCGTGACGGTCATCGCCTGTCCGGTGGTCAGCGGCAGCGCATCGGTCTGGCGCGCGCATTTTTCGGCAATCGCCGGCTGATTTTGCTCGACGAGCCCAATGCCAATCTCGATCCAGAGGGCGAGGCCGCGCTATGCGGGGCGATACTCAATGCACGGGCGCGCGGCGCCAGTTTCCTCATCGTGACGCATCGCCCGCGGCTGCTGACGGTCGCGGATCACGTCCTGCTGCTGCGCGACGGTGTCCAAGTTGCATTCGGAGCCGTTTCCGACGTCCTGCCGACCCACGTTGCCGAGGTCACTCCGATACGCCGCCCGACGCGTCAGCCGGAGCGCCCGAGACTGTCCGGTTAGGGAGTATACGATGTGACATTCCATATGCATGACATCCCCCTCGCCCGGTCCATCGTCAATGAGCCAGCGGAGCGACCAAGGTCCGATCCGCGGCGGTTGATCAAATGGGGATGTATCCTTCTGGCGATTGAGTTCGGAGGCTTCGGACTCTGGGCGACACTGGTTCCACTGCGTAGCGCGGTGATCGCGCCAGGCATCGTCAAGGTTCAGTCGAAGCGCAAGGCGGTGCAGCATTTCGACGGCGGCATACTGAAAGCCATTCTGGTCCGCGAGAACCAGCAGGTCGAAGCCGGCCAGATTGTCGCAAAGCTCGATACCTCGCAGATTCAGGGCAGCCTTGGCGTATTAGAGACAAAATTGTTTGCTGATCTCGCGCTGGATGCACGACTCCGTGCAGAACAAAATCAGGATTCCGCGGTTTCCTATCCGGACGAATTGCGGAACTCATCGCGTCCGGAAGCCAAGGCTGCCATACATAGCCAGGAAGCCGAGTTTGCGGCGCGATCAACGGCACTTTCAGGCGAGCGTCAACTTGTCGACCAACAGATACTGCAATTTACGGACTCGGTCCGAGGACTTGAAAGCAATACTGGAAGTTTGACCCAACAGCTGTCACTGCTTCAGGAAGAAATACGCGACACCAGCTATCTCCTGCAGAAAGGACTTGCACGTAAGCCAAGGCTGCTTGCCCTTAAGCGGGCCGAGGCTGATATGCAGGCCCAGATCGCGCGCAATGCCTCCCAACTGGCCGAGACCCAGGGGAAAATCTCCGAACTGAAAGATCGGCGAAAACAACTAGGCCTCAATCAGAATCAGGATATTGCAAAGCAACTTCATGCCAACAGTGAAGAGATCGGCGATTTAAGACACCGGATCGGTGTGTTGCGTGAGCAGCTTGCCAGGACCGACTTGCGGGCTCCCGAATCCGGCAGAGTGGTGCGTCTCAACAGCAGGGAGTTGAATGCCGTGCTGGCTCCGAGAGAAACGCTGATGGAAATCGTGCCCATGGAGGATCGCCTCGTGATCGAGGCCTCGCTGCGGCCGCAGGATCGTGAGGAAGTCGTCGCGGGGCAGCCCGCGCGCGTCCGCATACTGGCCCTCAATATTCGCCGCCGACCGATACTGGAAGGTCAAGTGACAGCGGTCGCAGCAGATGCGCTGACCGACGCGAAAAGCGGCGTCACCTCCTACATGGCAGAAATTGACCTGCAGCGGACGCCCGAGGCGGACCCCCACCTTTCCACACTGAAGCCAGGTCTTCCCGTCGAAGTGTTCGTCGAAACGGGTATACGGACTTTTGCCGAATACCTCATGCAGCCGATGTTCCTGCGGGTTCATCGTGCCTTTAGGGAGAGTTGAAGCAATTCAAGCCGGTCCGGCGGGGCCGCGACTATTTCAAGGGAGGCGACCATGCTGGATGTCGGCAAAACCCCGCCGGTGGACCGACGCAACCATTTGAATGGATCCCCGATCGCGATCCACCTCGACAACGCGATCGAGCGCCCGGACCTCGCGACGCCGACGGCAGATTTGCCGTTGTATCGTTGGTTCGCGGATGGCTTGACGAGACTGATTGCATGCGAGCGTTGTTATGTGGCGATCTTGTCGCCACGCGGCGAGCGAATCGACGAGGTGAGGACGGGCTGCCCCGTCGCCGACCCGGTTCCGGAGGCGGCGGTTTTGGCAATTGCGTCGCGACTTGGCGCGCAAGACGGCTGCATCTTCCAATCGATCGCTTCAGCGCATGGCTTTGCCAGAAGGCTGATTGGAAGGGAAAGTACGCTGTGCCCACACTGCGTTATAGGCCGGGTCCAGTCCCCGTCGGGCTCCGCGGCACTTTTCGTCGGGGGGTGGCGACGGACGTCGCTCTCAGGAGAGGAGTTCGCCAGCGTGACACGCGCGATCGACTTGATGTGGGATGCCGCCGCCGACCTCGCGCAATTGAGGATGCAGCGACAATGGTCATGGTTGGAAGATATCGCTTCGCCCGCTTTCGTCGTCGATGAAAATCTCGTCGTCCGGAGTATGAATGCTGGGTTCCGGCATCTACTCGGCACTAGCGGAGCATTGGTCGTCGAACGCGGTGTGATATCAGGGTCGAACCCGTCAATCACCGCGCTTCTCAAGGATGCAGTGTGCCGTACCATCAGGTCGGATTCGACGCAGCGGGCGCGCGGATCGGCGGTGGTCCTCTCCAACGACAAGCAGAAATTCCTGTTCGCGGTGACAGGGCCGGTGCCCGGCGATCGCGACCCTGGGCTTGTCTTGATTGTCGTTCCGCAGTTCGATGCAGTGGCCGGCGCGAGAAGGATAGCTGCAGCGTTTACCCTTAACTGGGTCGAAGAACGGATTGTCTCCCGTATACTTCGCGGACGTTGTCCCCGTGTGATCGGGACAGAATTGGGTCTTACCGAAGAAACGGTAAGGACCTACATCAAGCGCGTTATGATGAAGATCGGGATTAATCGCCAGTCGGAGTTCTTCGTCCTGCATAACCTGACATCATCGCCTTTCAAAGCGCGGCAACCGGACCGACGCGTCCCGGCCATGCCGAACGTCACTCGAATTCATGTCAGACGTCGGCGGAACGGCGCGAGCTGAGCTGAGCGATGTACCGGTTTCGAAATGCATCCGTCTCGTCGTTTGCAATTCTGCTTGGCCTGCTGGCGGACGGCCGTGCTGGAGAACTGAAGCTGCCCGTGGCCTGCGATGTTGGCCGCACATGTTTCATCCAAAATTACGTGGACGTCGATCCAGGTTCTGCAGCCACGGATTACATGTGCGGAACTTTGACTTACGACGGTCACAACGGCATCGATTTTCGGTTGCCGTCCCGCGTGGCACAACAGGCACACGTCCATGTTCTGGCGGCGGCCGATGGCGAGGTCATCCGAACGCGCGACGGCATCGACGATGTCGCCATCAAACCCGAAGGACGCGACAAGGTGAGCGGCCATGAGTGCGGCAATGGCGTTGTGATCAAGCACCCACAGGACCTGGAAACGCAGTATTGCCACATGGCGAAGGGCAGCATTGCGGTCAAGTCCCGCGATAAAGTCACGGCCGGCCAGGTTTTGGGTGATGTCGGCATGTCTGGCTTGACCGAGTATCCGCACTTGCACTTCGTCGTGCGTCGAGGTGGCAAGGTCATCGATCCCTTTGCAGACGGCCGAACGCCCGGCGCCTGCAATGGCAACGCCGAAAGCCAATGGCACGAATCGGTACGGGCGCAACTGGCCTATTCGCCCCGCACGATTCTGAACTTCGGCTTCACCACCGGTTCGGTCACGACCGAGTCGGTCGAGACCGGCGTGGCGTTGCAGCACCAACCGACGATGGACTCTGAAGCGATCGTGGCGTTCGTCCGGACGATCGGCCTGAAGGCCGGTGATGTCCAGACATTGACGTTGCGCGATCCGGCTGGAAAGGTGCTGGCGGAAAATCGGCCGGTCGCCCTCGACAGAAACAAGGCACAGTTCGTCCTGTTCTCGGGAAAAAAACGCGCCAAGCGCGATTGGGACAGGGGACTTTACACCGCGACGTATGTCGTCAAGCAGGAAGACCAATCACTACTCGAAAAACAGTTTCAGCTCGAATTGCGCTAGCCGAGGTCCGGGACGACGAGATGGATTGGATGTCGTCCCAATTCAGCAATTCCTCCATACGCCCACCCGCTTGCCCAATTCCGGGGTATGATACATCCTCTCCTGAGACCTTGATCCGTTTTTGCGAAGACGAGGAAGTTTACTATGCGGTTTTCTAAAGGCGCAGCTATTGCGCTTGTCGTTGGGTCCACAAGCGTGGCGCCGGCATCTTCGGCGCACGCCGCACCCGACTGTTCGGCATCGACGACACTGGCGAACTGGGGCGAGAACTCGACCGGCGACATTGACATTGCGGCCGGGGAAAGCTGCGTGTTTCCGATCAAGATACGCGGCACGGTGACCAGCTCTGAAATTTCGCAAAAGCCGGCACGCGGCAAGTTGAAGAAGCTCGACGCATCCACTTACGAATACAGGGCGAAGGCGAAATACAAGGGGAGCGACACGTTTGTGATCAAGGCAACGGGCAAGGGGCCGACGGCGTCCGGCACGTCCGTCATTACGGTGAACGCGACGATCAAATAGCCGCATCCTTTTCGATTCCGCGATCTGCTATGTCTTGCGCCTTCGACATCCGCGCATGCGCGAACCCCGGGATTCGCATGCGCGAACCCTGGGGATCAACAGGTTGAGACCGCACGCTCTCGCATTGATCGGCTGTCTTTTCACGGCCATGCCGGCTTATCCGCAAAGCGATCCCACGCTGGCGCTGCCCGAACTCACCTTGCAGGTGCCGACCCGTGCGCTCGGCGATCAGTGCCGCAAGATCGAAGCTGATGATCCGCGCGTGCCGGTGTCGCTGCATCGGACCTTCCACGATGATTTCGACGTGCATCCGCTGGTCGAAGCACGATGGGTGCCGCACTACGCCGGTGGCGCCGCCTGGCCGCAGTCGCGCTACTGGGGCGGCGAAGGCTCCGATTTCAAGCGCAAGACCAGCTATAATGGCGAACAGCAGATCTACGTCGATTCGGTGTATGGCGGGCGGGGCACGGTGCCGCTCGGGCTCGATCCGTTCCGGGTCCGGGGCGGCATACTCTCGATCATCGCCAGCCGGACTCCGCCCGACCTGCGTTCCCTGCTGTTCAACAATGAATACATCTCGGGCATCCTGACCACCCAGGGCAAGTTCACACAGAAATACGGCTATTTCGAAATGCGCTCCAAGATTCCGGCCGGGGTCGGCGTGTGGCCGGCGTTCTGGATGCTCGCCGATGACGGCGGCTGGCCGCCGGAAATCGACATCATGGAAGGCCGCGGACAACAGCACGACAACATCGTCATGACCACGCATTGGCGGATTCCGGCCACCGGACGGGTCGAGCGCTGCGGGTTCGACTTCATGGTTGCCGATACCAGGAGCGAATTCCACAATTATGGTGTGCTGTGGCAGCGCGATCGCATCATCTATTTCATCGACCGCCAGCCGGTGTCGGAGATCAAGGTTCCGGTCGGCTTCGACGCGCCGATGTACATGATCGTCAATCTTGCGATGGGCTCGAAGACGATGGAAGGCGTCGGCTTCGTCGACGGCCTGTCTCCCAATGTCGTGGAATTCGAAATCGACCGGATTTCGGCCTATCAAATTGATACATACTGATCATTGCAACCGGCCGGGACGCGCACGCCGGCAGCACCGAAGCTGACGGAGAACGTAATGTCCGGGAAATTCTCGCGCCGGCAATTTGCCAAGCTGGCGAGCTTCTCCGCGCTTGGTCTGGCGGTGACATCGGCTGACGCGGCGCCCAAACAAAAACCGGCCGCCGACCCGCACGCCCCTGCCCGTTTCCCGAAAGACTTTCGCTGGGGCACCGCGACATCGGCCTATCAGATCGAGGGCGCGGTCAATGAGGACGGCCGCGGCCGCTCGATCTGGGACACCTTCGCCCACACCCCGGGCAAGATCGAGGACAAGACCACCGGGGACCGCGCCAACGAACACTATCATCGCTACAAGGAAGACGTCGGCGTGATGCGCGATCTCGGCGTCAAGCACTACCGCTTCTCGATCGCGTGGCCGCGGGTGTTTCCGGAAGGCACCGGCAAACCCAATCCCAAGGGCCTCGATTTCTATAACCGGCTGCTCGACGAACTGCTGGCCAAAGGCATCGAACCCTACGCGACGCTGTATCATTGGGACTTGCCGCAGGCGTTGCAGGACCGCGTCGGCGGCTGGCAGTCCACCGACACCTCGAAAGCGTTCGCGGATTACGCCGGCTATGTCGCGGAGCGTTTGACCGACCGCGTCAAAAACATCTTCACGCTGAACGAAGCCGGACGTTTCTTGAATTTCGGCTACGGATGGGGCATCGACGCGCCCGGCCTCAAATTGCCGAATGCGGAATTGAACCAGGCACGGCATAACGTCGTTTTGGGCCACGGCCTTGCGGTGCAGGCGATCCGCGCCCGCGGGCGCGCGGGCACCAAGGTCGGCCCGGCCGAGAACATCGCGACCTGCGTGCCGGCCTTCGACACGCCCGAAAACGTCCACGCCGCCGAGATCGCGACCCGCGAACTGAACTCGGGCCTGCTCGGCGTGATGCTGGAAGGCAAATACACCGACGGTTTCCTCGAATATGCCGGCAAGGACGCGCCGAAATTCACCGCCGAGGAATTGAAGATCATCGGCTCGCCCAACGATTTCGTCGGCCTCAACATCTACGCGCCGCAATTCTACATCGCAGCGTCAGACAAGAAGCCGGGCTGGTCGGTATTGCCGTTTCCCGCCTCGTTTCCGCACATGAGTGCCGACTGGCTGCGTATCGGTCCCGAAACGATCTATTGGGCGCCGCGGCTCGCAGCCAAGGTCTGGAACCTGAAGACGATCTACATCACCGAGAACGGCACCTCGTCGGAGGACAAGGTGCATGCCGACGGCAAGATCTACGATCTCGACCGCATCATGTACCTGCGCAATTATTTGCGGCAGCTGCAGCGCGCCGTCGCCGAGGGCGTGCCGGTCCGCGGCTATTTCCTGTGGACCCTGATGGACAATTTCGAATGGATCTACGGCTACGAAAAGCGCTTCGGGCTCATCCACGTCGATTTTGAAACCCAGCGCCGGACGCCGAAGCTCAGTGCGTCGTTTTATCGCGACGTGGTGACGCGCAACGCGATCGGCGCCTGAAGCCGCCTAGTGAAAGCGCACCAGCTGCGGCTGCGGCATCGAAGCCTGGTGTGACGGCGCGCGATCACCTTTGACTGCCACAGTCACGGCGGGTTCATGCCGCACGTTCCGCGATGATTCGTGGCTGATGAACATGCTGGCGGCGCCGACCATCAAGACGACATAAAGGCCGAAGATGCCACCGACCCAGCGCCAGTAGATCCGGCGGCTGTCGGGGGTAAGGCTTTCGATCAAGCTGCGCATGACTGCCTCCTCCTCGAGGAACTGATTGCGCTGCGTATAGCTTGCACTCCGGCCCCGGTGTGTGACGTACTTCACAGAAGCCCGCATTAAAACGGAGAACCCGTGACCGGTCCGGAACTGAAGAAACTGCGCGAAGACCTCGGTGAGGCGATCGGCCAACCCCTTGGCGTGGCCGACATGGCCAAGCTCTGCGGGTTGCCGCCAGAAGACGGCGCCAACACGATTCGGAAATGGGAAGTCACCGGCCCGACCGGCCCCGTCGCCGAACTGCTGCGCATCCTGGCGATGGCCAGCGACCGCTATCCGATCCTGGAAATGTTCAACGTGTTCGACCGCCATGACGTCGCCGAAAAGGACCGGCCGGCACGGCGGCAGGCGTTCCGCGAGCAGATGCGCGGCGACGTGCGGCGGCGCATTGCCTAAGGCAAGGCTTGCGCGCCGCGCGCCCGAGGGACCCCGATTTTAAGGCTTCATTAAGCTTGCCTTAGGACGCCGTTAAGCACAGAAAATAAGGCTTCGTTAAGCACAAAAAACGTTTGCTCTCCAATGGGTTGGGTAATCGATCGGTGTGCCTGGCAAGTGACAGCATTTTATTCAAAAGCTGTCTAACTGCACGCCATGGACGGCGCCCGGCATGTGGCGCTTCCCAACGATTTTCCGGAGACCCACGACCATGAAGAAGTTCCTGCTCGCAATCGTCGCTCTCGCAGCCCTCGGCGCGGCGTCCCCGGCGCTCGGCGCCGACATGGGCGCACGGCCCTACTACAACAAGGCGCCGGCCTATGCCGCGCCGCTCTACAACTGGACCGGCTTCTATCTCGGCGCCCATATCGGCGGCGCCTTCTCGAGCAGCAACACTTTCAACGGCCTGGTGCTCAGCGACTACAGCGCGCGCCTGCTGGGCGGCGTGCAGGCCGGTGCCGATTACCAGTTCGCGCCGAACTGGGTCATCGGCGCCGAGGGCCAGTACAGCTGGCTCGGCCAGAACAACCTCAGTTCGGTGTTCCCGAACGGCTTCGTCTACAACAACGATCAGCGCGCGATCGCTTCGATCACCGCCCGTGTCGGCTACACCTGGGGCCCGGGCATGCTCTACGTCAAAGGCGGCTACGCCTATTCGAACAATCGCGACACCCTGACCTTTGCTGGCGTTCCGGTCGCGTTCACGCTCGATAAGAATCACAGCAATGGCTACACCGTCGGCGCCGGCGTCGAATACATGTTCGCCCCGAACTGGTCGGCCAAGGCCGAATACATGTACTACGACTTCGGCACCACCCGCTTCGTGACCCCGGTCGCGCTGGTCCCCTTTGGCACCTTCCATAACGACGAGCATACGTTGAAGGTTGGCGTCAATTATCGCTTCAACTTCGCGGGCGCGCGCTACTGATCGCTTCTACAGGGAGGCGCGAGAAGGCCGGCTTGAACGCCGGCCTTTTTGTTTGCGCCATGTTGTTTGCGCAATGGCTTGTTTGCGCAATGGCTTGTTTGCGCAATGGCGTTTCCCAGCGAAGCGGCTCCCGCTTTTCAAACATTGTTCGATGGCGGGCCAGCGCTCAAATCGCGAAAAGCGTCCGCATTTTCCCGACTTGTTAACCGGGTACCACGATACTGCCGCCGGGGAATCATCCAGGGATAGCGGGACGGGGCGGCGGCAAATGGCGTTACGATTCAGCAGCGGCAAGATCAGGCTCAAGGGTTTCAGCTTTCCGAATTTCGGCGTCAGGGGCAGCCTGTTTGCCGCCTTCGCCGTCATCGCCGGCATGGCGATCGTGATCAGCGCCGGTGCCGGCCTGGTGCTCGGACATCTCGGCGGCGCCATGGTCGAACTGAGCGGACGGGACATCCCCCGCCTTGCGGCCAGCCTGCAATTGTCGGCGGAGAGCGCCAGCCTTGCCAGCCAGGGACCGGGGCTGCTTGCCTCCCGCAGCGAGGAGATGCTGGACGAGCGCTCCAAAAAAATGCAGGAGACCCAGCGCATCACCCTGCAAAAGCTTGCCGAGATCACCAAGCTCGGCGCCAACAAGGATACCGTCGCAGCCCTCACCGAGACGGTGAAAAACATCGAGGACATGATCAAGAGTCTCGGCGGCGCGGCACGCGAACGGCTGGAAACCGGTGCCCAGCACGAAAAACTGTATGAAGCGCTGCGCACGGCCCAGGCCGCGTTCGTCAAGGCCGCCGCGCCCGCGATGGTCGACGCCCAGACCCAGCTCAGCAGCATCTTCGGCGCCGCCAGCTTCAACCAGGACGAAGCCACCAAGGCGGAGAAAACGGTCGAGCAGATCAGCGACATCATCGCCGCCGGCAATCTGACCGCGTTCAACATGATGGCCGCGCTTTCATCCGAGAGCAGCGACACGCTCGAAGCCATCGAGAAGCAAACCCGCACGGCGCAGCAGCGCGTTAAATCGAACCTCGACCAGCTTCCCAAGGGTTCTCTTACGACGGCACTGAGCAACGCCTCGAAAGCCCTGCTGGCGCTCGGCGAAGGCAAGACCGGCGTCTTCAAGGTCCGCCAGAAGGAACTGGACGCCACGGATTACGGCCAGACCATCCTGGAAGAAACCCGCAAGCTCAATGTCGGCCTCGGCATCAGCGTGCAGCAACTGGTGGACGGGGTGCGCGGCGAGACCGACGCCTCAACCCGGCAGGCGGGCAAGGAGATTTCGCTGGCAACCACCGTCATGCTCGCGCTCGGTGCGGCGACCCTGATCGGATCGGTGCTGTTCGTCTGGCTCTATGTCGGCCGCAACATTCTGCGGCGCATCGGCAATCTGCAGCGTTCGATGCAGCTGCTCTCCAGCGGCGATCTCGAATCGGAAATCTATCAGTCGAGCCAGAAGGACGAGATCGCGGCGATGGCCAATTCGCTGCACGTGTTCCGCGAGAGCATGATCCAGAGCCGGGCGCTCACCGCCGACCAGGACCAGGATCGCATCGCCAAGGCCGAGCGCGCCACCCGCATGGAAGCCCGCATCGTCGAGTTCGAAACCACGGTGCGCACGGCGCTGGATAGTTTGCAGGAAGCGGCCGGCTCGATGCAGACCACCGCGCAGAGCATGTCGGCGACCGCCGATCAGTCCAGCGCGCTGGTGAGCGCGGTGGCCTCCGCCGCCGAGGAGACCTCGGTCAACGTCCAGACCGTGTCGTCGGGCACCGAGGAACTGTCGTCGTCGATCGAGGAAATCGGCCGCCAGGTCGTCACCTCAGCGGAGATCGCCCGCAAGGCGGTCGAGGAAGCCGGCGCCACCGACGCCACCATGCAGGGGCTGGCCGACAACGCCGCCCGCATCAGCGTGGTGGTCGATTTGATCCAGACCATCGCCTCGCAGACCAATTTGCTGGCGCTGAACGCCACCATCGAGGCCGCGCGCGCCGGCGAGGCCGGCCGCGGCTTCGCCGTGGTCGCCTCCGAGGTCAAGAGCCTCGCCACCCAGACCGCGAAGGCCACCGACGAGATCCGCCAGCAGATCGTCAGCATGCAGACGGTGACGACATCGGCGGTGTCAGCGATCCGCAGCATCTCTACCACGATCGGCGAGATCAACGACGTCACGACCGCGATCGCGGCCGCGGTCGAGGAGCAGGGCGCGGCGACGCGCGAGATCGCGCGCAACATTTCGCACGCCGCCGGCGGCACCAGCGAGGTTTCCAGCAACATTGTCGGCGTCTCCAGCGCCTCGACCGAAGCCGGCTCCGCCGCCAGCGAGGTCTTGACCGCCTCCGGCGCGCTCCGCCGCGAAGCCGACGTGCTGCGCGCGGAAATCGACGCGTTTTTGGGGAATATCCGGGCGGCGTAATGGTCCCCGTCATTCCGGGGCTATGCGAAGCATAGAACCCGGAATCTCGAGATTCCCCGGGGGCGCAAGTGCGCCCCTGAGGTTCGCATCTTCGATGCGCCCCGGAACGACAGCAGAGTGTGCCGCCACAACAAAATACCCATGCCTTTTATCCCACCGGGCACCTGCTTTTTCGGCTAGCGCCGCACCAATTGTGCGGGTAAGTCGGTGGGATGCACTCGAAAACCGACCCCGTTCAGTCCTCCGCCGAAGCCCTGCGATACCCCTGGGAGAATCACCCCGGCCAGGATCAGGTCGTCGAGGTGGTGCCGGGCGTGTTGTGGGTCCGGCTCAAGCTGCCGTTCCGGCTCAATCATGTGAACATCTACCTGCTCGCCGACGGCGACGGCTGGGCGATGATCGATTCCGGGTTCGGCAATGAGGAAACCATCGAAGCCTGGACCACGTTGTTCGAGGGCCCGCTCCGGCACGTGAAGATCTCCCGCCTGATCGTGACCCATTCGCATCCCGATCACGTCGGTCTGGCAGGCTGGGTCACCGAGCGCTTCGATTGTCCCTTGCAGATGTCGCAGGTCGAATATCTGCAGTCGGTCTATCACCAGAACCGCGGCACCGAGGAGCGCCGCAACGCGCAGCGGCTGTTCTTCCGCCGTCACGGCATGGACGAGAGCCTGACCGACACCCTGCTCAGCCGCGGCCAGGATTATCTGAAGCAGGTGTCGATCCTGCCGCCGTCCTACCGGCGCATCTCGCATGGCGACGAGATTTCCATCGGCACGCGGCGCTTCAAGGTCATCACCGGCGGCGGCCACGCGCTCGACCAGGTGATGCTGTATTGCGCCGCCGACAAATTGTTCCTTTCCGCCGACCAGGTGCTGAGCAAGATCTCGCCCAATGTCAGCGTCTGGGCGGTCGAGCCCAACCAGAACTCGCTCGGCGAATATCTGGCCTCGCTGGCGAGCCTGACCACCACGCTGCCCTATGACGTGATGGTGCTGCCCGGCCACGGCGTGCCGTTCTACGGCCTCAAGACCCGGATCAAGCAGCTGGCCGACCATCACGAGGACCGCTGCCGCCTGATCGCCGAAGCCTGCCGGACCGTGCCGCAGACCTCGAAGCAACTGGTGCCGGTGGTGTTCCACAAGCACGTGCTGGACGCCCACCAGATGGGCTTTGCCGCCGGCGAACTGATCGCCCACGTCAACTACATGCTGGTCGAGGGCCGCCTGACTTCCGAGGTCACCGACGGCGTGCTGTATTTCCGGACCACCTGACGCGCGCAACTAATCCATAGCTATTGGGCCTGAATGGGCGCACGGTCGCGCCATGCTATCCCGGCGGTCGTGCCAGACGAATTTCCACATTCAAGCTTTACCCAGCGGCGGCATTGATTTGACGCCGTCATTGCTGACGCGCGCGGCAATTGCGCCCGCAAAGGAAAATAGATGAAAATAATTGTTGCCGTCCTGGCGCTGTGCGCCTTCGCGCAGAACGCGTTCGCTGCAAGCCCGGAATGCCGCGCGGTCGAAAGCAACAGCGCACGGCTCGCCTGCTACGACGCGGCGCAGCCTCCGAAAATCGCAATGTCCAAGGAAATATCCAAGGAAAAAACCAGGGCGATCGAGAGCGACGCCTCACGACCCGAATACAAGGATCCCTTCCTCGCCGAGAACGCCCGCACCACGTCCAAGCTGAACAATATCTGTCGCGGCTGCTGAGCCACGGCCGACGAAAGAGGACGACAATGGCCAAAGTGTCGGACTATCGAATCATTACCTTTCAGCGGCAGCCCGGACTTTGGCGGGCCAATATGACGCCGATCGTCCAGTCCTCGACGATCACCCGGGGCGCGGCGATCCGCGGCTTTGTGACGGCCGAAGACAGCAAGTCCGAAGACGACGCCCTGATCGCGGCCAATCGCGCCATCAGGGAACTTGACTCGTAACCCGGGTCGGCGGCGCTCTTTGGCTACTCATGGTTTCATCCGCGCGGCCAAAATACCGGGACCGCAAATCGCAGCTAGCGCGTTGATCGGGATCAAGATTTTCCTTACCTTCGGTTCATCCCGAAGGCCCGCGAAAATGTGGGATTTCACATAGACACCAAACCTGGAAAAGCTCTAAAAAGAGCCCACGCCGCTCCGGCCGGTTCCGTTTCAGGTCTCGTGATGGATTACAGCAAATTCTTCTCCGCCGCCCTCAACCGCCTGCATGACGAGCGGCGCTACCGGGTTTTCGCCGACCTCGAGCGGATCGCGGGCCGCTTCCCGCATGCGGTCTGGCACTCGCCGAAGGGCCAGCGCAACGTCGTGATCTGGTGCTCCAACGACTATCTCGGCATGGGCCAGCACCCGAAAGTGGTCGGCGCCATGGTCGAGACCGCGACCCGTGTCGGCACCGGCGCCGGCGGCACCCGCAACATCGCCGGAACCCATCACCCGCTGGTGCAGCTCGAGGCTGAACTGGCCGACCTGCACGGCAAGGAAGCGTCACTGCTGTTCACCTCGGGCTACGTCTCGAACCAGACCGGCATCGCGACCATCGCAAAACTGATTCCGAACTGCCTCATTCTCTCCGACGCGCTCAACCACAATTCGATGATCGAGGGCGTGCGCCAGGCCGGCTGCGATCGCCAGATCTTCCGCCACAGCGACATGGCGCATCTGGAAGAGCTGTTGATTGCCGCAGGCCCCGACCGGCCCAAGCTGATCGCCTGCGAGAGCCTTTATTCGATGGACGGCGACATCGCGCCGCTCGCCAGGATCTGCGATCTCGCGGAAAAATACGGTGCGATGACCTATGTGGACGAAGTGCACGCGGTGGGCATGTACGGCCCGCGCGGCGGCGGCATCGCCGAGCGCGACGGCGTCATGCACCGCATCGACGTGCTCGAAGGCACGCTGGCCAAAGCCTTCGGCTGCCTCGGCGGCTACATCGCAGGGAAGGCCGACATCATCGATGCCGTCCGCTCCTACGCGCCGGGCTTCATCTTCACGACCGCACTGCCGCCGGCGATCTGCTCGGCCGCCACAGCGGCAATCCGCCACCTGAAAACCTCGAACTGGGAGCGCGAGCGCCACCAGGACCGCGCCGCCCGCGTCAAGGCGATCCTGAATGCCGCGGGCCTGCCCGTGATGTCGAGCGAGACCCACATCGTGCCGCTGTTCGTCGGCGACCCCGAGAACTGCAAGAAGGCGTCCGACATCCTGCTCGAAGAGCACGGCATCTACATCCAGCCGATCAACTATCCGACCGTCGCCAAGGGAACCGAGCGCTTGAGGATCACGCCCTCGCCCTACCATGATGACGGCCTGATCGATCACCTTGCCGAAGCGCTGCTTCAGGTCTGGGAACGCCTCGGCCTGCCGCTGAAGCAGAAATCGCTGGCGGCCGAGTAACCGTACTCCCTCGAAACCCCGGAAATTGGGCCGGTAGCGCGGTGCGCTGCCGGCCCATTGCGTTTATAGTGGCGGTTCCGGTCCGCGAACAGAGGCCGGGAAGGGAGACAGGCAGCAATGCTGCACGACTGGGGCGTGATCGCCGCCGCATTCGCGTATATCGGACTGCTGTTCTTCGTCGCCAGCTATGGCGACCGCCTGTCGCCGAGCCAACGCGGCCGCGCCAGCATGATGATCTATCCGCTGTCGCTGGCGATCTACTGCACCTCCTGGACCTTCTTCGGCTCGGTCGGCTTCGCCAGCCGCACCAGCGTCGAGTTCCTCGCGATCTATGTCGGCCCGATCCTGATGATCGGATTGTGCACGCCGCTGCTCCGCCGCGTGATCCAGCTGGCCAAATCGCAGAACATCACCTCGATCGCCGACTTCATCGCCGCCCGCTACGGCAAGAGCCAGGCGGTGGCCGCGACCGTCGCCGTCATCGCGATTATCGGATCGGTCCCCTACATCGCGCTCCAGCTCAAGGCGATGTCTTCCTCGCTGGAGACGATCCTGAGCGAAGACAAGCTGTTCTCCTCGATCCCGCTGATCGGCGACATCGCACTGGTAGTGACGCTGGCGATGGCCGTGTTCGCCGTGCTGTTCGGAACCCGCCAGACCGACGCCACCGAGCACCAGCACGGCTTGATGCTGGCGGTCGCCACCGAATCCATCGTCAAGCTGGTGGCGTTTCTCGCCGCCGGCCTCTTCGTCACCTTCTGGATGTTCTCGCCAGTCGAACTGATCGAACGCGCGATGAAAACGCCGGAAGCAATGCGCGCGATCAACTACTCGCCTTCGATCGGCAATTTCCTGACCATGACGCTGCTCTCGTTCTGCGCGATCATGCTGCTGCCGCGGCAGTTTCACGTCAGCGTGGTCGAGAATTCCAGCATCGACGAGGTCAATCGCGCACGCTGGCTGTTTCCGCTCTATCTGGTCGCCATCAATCTGTTCGTGATCCCGATCGCCATCGCCGGCCTCGTCACCTTCCCGTTCGGTGCTGTCGACAGCGACATGTACGTGCTGGCGCTGCCGATCGAGGGAAACGCGCCCTTGCTCAGCATCGCCGTCTTTGTCGGCGGCCTGTCGGCCGCGACCGCGATGGTGATCGTGGAATGCGTGGCACTTTCGATCATGGTTTCGAACGACATCGTGTTGCCGCTGGTGTTGCAGCGGAGCCCGCGGACGCGCCCGGGCCAGCAGGATTTCGGCGACTTCCTGCTCAAGGTGCGGCGCTTTGCGATCTTCGCCATCATGGTGATGGCCTATTTCTACTATCGCGCGCTCGGCAGCACCCAACTGGCCGCGATCGGGCTGCTGTCGTTCGCCGCCCTCGCCCAGCTCGCGCCGGCCTTCTTCGGCGGCCTGTTTTGGCGGCAGGGCACCGCGCGCGGCGCCATGGGCGGCATGCTGGTCGGCGTCGCCGTGTGGATCTATACGCTGTTCCTGCCGAGCTTCCTCGAAACCACCACGGCGGGGCTGCAATTCCTGCAGCACGGACCGTTCGGCATCGAGGCGCTTCGCCCGCGGGCGCTGTTCGGCGCTGATCTGCCGCCGCTGATGCATGGCGTGCTGTGGTCGCTCGGGCTCAACATCCTGACCTACGTCGTGATGTCGCTGGCGCGTCAACCGTCGTCGATCGAACGGTTGCAGGCCGACCTGTTCGTGCCGAGCACGCTGACGCCGATTACGCCGACCTTCCGGCGCTGGCGCACCACGGTCACGGTGCAGGATATCCAGAGCACGGTGGCGCAATATCTCGGCCCCGACCGCGCCCGCCAGGCGTTCGAGACCTTTACCGCCGGCCATCCCGGTCATCTCGATCCGGCCGCGCCCGCCGATTTCGAGTTGCTGCAGCATGCCGAGCGCCTGATCGCGTCCTCGATCGGGGCGGCCTCCTCGCGCCTGGTGATGTCGCTGCTGCTGCGCAAGCGCACCGTCTCCGCCAAGGCGGCGCTGAAGCTGCTCGACGATTCGCACGCTGCGCTGCATTTCAACCGCGAGATCCTGCAGACCGCGCTGAACCATGTGCGCCAGGGTATTGCGGTATTCGACGCCGATCTGCAGCTGATCTGCTCGAATGCGCAGTTCGGCGAAATCCTCGCGCTGCCGCCGCATCTGGTGCAACTCGGGATTCCCTTGCAGGAAATCCTCGAATTCATGGACGCCGTCAGCCCGCCCGGCTCCGGCAACAGCGACGCCCTGCTGGCGCTACGGCTGAAAGCCTACACCACCGAGGGCGAGCCCTATCTGGAACGCCTGCCCGACCGGCACATGGTGATCGAGGTCCGCTCCAACCGGATGCCGGGCGGCGGGCTGGTGATCACCTTCTCCGACGTCACGCCGAGCTTCGAGGCGGCGGAAGCGCTGGAGCGCGCCAATGCGACGCTGGAGAAGCGGGTGCGGGACCGCACCGAGGAACTCACCCGGCTGAATTCCGAACTGGCGCTGGCCAAGAGCACCGCCGAGGACGCCAACATCTCGAAGACCCGGTTTCTCGCGGCCGCCAGCCACGACATCCTGCAGCCGCTGAACGCGGCGCGGCTTTATGTCACGAGCCTGGTCGAGCGCCAGAGCGGCGGCGAGGATTCGCGCCTGGTCGAGAACATCGACGACTCGCTGGAGGCGATCGAGGAAATTCTCGGCGCGCTGCTGGACATCTCGCGGCTCGACGCCGGCGCGATGACCACCTCGATCACCAGCTTCAAGATGGCCGACCTGATGCGGTCGCTGGAAATCGAATTCGCCCCGATCGCCCGCGCCAAGGGGCTGAAGCTGAGCTTCGTGCCGTGCTCGCTGCCGGTCGAATCCGACCGCGCGCTGCTGCGCCGGCTGCTGCAGAACTTCATATCCAACGCCATCAAATATACCCCGCGCGGGCGGGTGCTGGTCGGCTGCCGCCGCCGCGGGCAAACCCTGCAGATCGGCATCTATGATACCGGCGTCGGAATCCCCGTGCAGAAGCGCGGCGAGATCTTCAAGGAGTTCCACCGTCTCGAACAGGGCGCGCGGATCGCGCGCGGGCTCGGCCTCGGGCTCTCGATCGTCGAGCGGCTGGCGCGGGTGCTCAACCATGGCATTGCGCTGGGCGCCAATGCCGGCGGCGGCTCGGTGTTCTCGGTGACGGTGCCGGTCGCCAAGGCGGTCAACTACACCGCCGCCGTCACCAGCGCGACGCCGCTCTCGAAGACGCCGATGAGCGGCGCATTGATCGTCTGCATCGAAAACGATCCGGCGATCCTCGATGGCATGAAGACGCTGCTCACGGCGTGGGACGCCGAGGTGATCGCGGTGGCCGATCCCGAGGCCGCGATCGCCGCGATCGAGACGTCAGGCGGAAGCGTCACCGGCCTTCTGGTCGACTATCACCTCGACCGCGGCAACGGCGTCGCCGCGATCCGTGAGATCCGCCGCCGCTTCGGCGAGAACACTCCGGCGATCCTGATCACGGCGGACCGCAGTCCGAATGTGCGGGCGGCCGCGCGCGAGGAAAATATCGCGGTGCTGAACAAGCCGGTCAAACCGGCATCGCTGCGGGCGCTGCTCGGCCAGTGGCGCGCCCAGCAGCTGGTCGCGGCGGAGTAGGCGCGACCGGCGCGAAGAGCGTAGGATGGGTGGAGCCAACGGTCTAACTCTTTGCCGTTACGCCGTCGGCGTGCCCTGGCGCCACTGGCCGCCGGAGATTTTCGCGGCTGCGATCACGGCCTGGGTGCGGCTTTCGACGCCGAGCTTCTGCAGGATCGCCGAGACATGCGCCTTGATGGTCGCTTCCGAGACACCGAGCTCATAGGCGATCTGCTTGTTGAGCAGCCCCTCCGACAGCATCATCAGCACCCTCACCTGCTGCGGGGTCAGCGTCACCAGCCGGTCGCGCAGCCGCGTCATGTCCGGGTCGGCGGCGGAAGACAGATCGGTGTCCTGCGGCACCCAGACGTCGCCTTCCATCACCTTCATGATGGCGTCGCGCAGCGTCTCGACCCCGAAGCGCTTGGGAATGAAACCGGAGGCGCCAAAATCGAGCGACCGTCGGATGGTTCCGGCGTCGTCGCTGGCGGAGACGATCACCACCGGAATCGCCGGATATTGCGCGCGCAGGTAAATCAGGCCGGAGAAACCCGAGATCCCCGGCATGGTCAGATCGAGCAGGATCAGGTCGACGTCGGAGTCCCGTTCAAGCAGCGCGGTCAAGTCGTCGAACGAGCCCGCCTCGCTGATCACGGCCGAGCTTATGACGCTCGCCACCGCTTGCCGCAGGGCGTCGCGGAACAAGGGATGGTCATCGGCGATGACGAGATGGGTGCTGGTAGCGGCAGTCATTTACTTCTTGCGAAAAGCGTTGCGGCAAGCC
Organism: Bradyrhizobium sp. AUGA SZCCT0160; assembly: GCF_018130105.1. NCBI lineage: Bacteria > Pseudomonadati > Pseudomonadota > Alphaproteobacteria > Hyphomicrobiales > Nitrobacteraceae > Bradyrhizobium > Bradyrhizobium sp. AUGA SZCCT0160. Next base: position 261,025 of record NZ_JAFCMD010000003.1, on the reverse strand, counting down.
GGTGACCGTTTTCTGTAGGCCTGCCAAGCGGTTTTGCAATTGTCCCCTGCCCGGCGGCTTCATGCAAGCGCGCAATACCGGCACGCCACAAAGCGGTTAATCCTCCAGTTTGTGCATCGCAACAAGGCTGCCGGTTCGGACGCACATCAAACGCGGAACAGCAGATCGCGGGTCAGATCATCGACGTTTGCGACAGCACCGGTCGGCCTATGCCGCGGCCCCCACGATCAGTGCCCGTTCCAGCGCGGCCCTGTCCATCCGCGCAATCAATTCGTCATGGATGTTGCAAAGGCTGACACGGAGGTAATTGCGCGTCGTCTGGAAATCCCGTCCGCGCAGCTTTTCGTGGATCGGCATCATCGAGAAATAGCTTTCCGCCAGCGGTTCGGGAATGTCCATCACGCGCTTCGGCGCATGGCCGCCGACCAGATCGAGACGATGCGCGAGTTCGCGACGCGCTTCGAGCCAGGCAGCTTCGCCGAGCGACGGAGGAACCGGATAGCGGTCGAAAACCGAAAGAACCACAAGCGTCAATGGGTCGAGAATGGCCCGGCGCTGGGTCCCAGCCTGAGCAGCCAGCACCCCCTCGATCATTTCGCCCACCATCGCAAGACCCAGCGGAAAGGCTTTCCAGCGCGCGCGCTCGACGGATTGCGCAAATCCCTCTTCGGCGAATAACACCTTGGCGTAGTGACCTGCACGGGCGCGCGAATATTCGTAGATGCCCTTCTGCACGATGAAGGCCGACTGCGCATCGATGAAGTCCGCAAGCGCTTCCGGGTCGCGAATCGGCGGACGGGGGCGAAACAACTTTTCGAACAGCTTCATCGCATTCTCATCCAGCTCGATCGGCCCAGACTACTTCGTCAGCTTACCCCATCTGGTTCACGACAAGTCCAACGTTCTCAACGCATCCCTGTTAGCAGTTGCAACAATTTCACACCCCGCCGAAAGTATAATGAAGACCTGACCAGTCGTAGTGTTAGCGTCAGACGACTCCGAACTGGCGCAAGACCGGTTGAATAAGCGGCAAGGGGGGCGCCGTGCTGAAGGGATTTGCATTCCCCTCGATCATTTAATCCGGTGCATTGATGCGCCGGTGCTTTGGGGAGGATTTGCAACGATGCCTGACTCTGCAAGCATGAAAGAGAGAGAAGAAGCGCACTGGGCAAAGACCTCGCGCCTGATGTTCACGCATCTCGGTGTCTGGTTCTTCTTCGGCTTCGTCATCCACATGTTCGTGGTCCCGCTCAACAAGATCACCATTCCGATCCTTAACTTCCCGCTCGGCTTCTATATGGCCGCGCAGGGCTCCCTCATCGTGTTCGTGGTCATGCTGTTCCTCTTCGCGAAGCAGCAGGACAAGATTGACCGCGAATACGGCTTTGCCGAGGAAGATTGAGGGGGAAGAGATCATGGCCACAGAAGCTTCTGCCAAAAGCTCGGATTTCATCAAGAATCTGGGCAAGATGTACGGCACCTATACCGGCGGCTTCATCGCGTTCATCCTTCTGCTCGCGCTTATGGAGCAGATGGGTGTTCCGAACAAAATTCTCGGCTACCTGTTCGTGTTCTTCACGCTCGCGGTCTACGCCATCATCGGCGTGATGACGCGAACCGCTGAAGTCTCGGAGTATTACGTGGCCGGACGGCGCGTTCCGGCTTTCTACAACGGAATGGCGACGGGCGCCGACTGGATGTCGGCGGCGTCCTTCGTAGGCATGGCCGGCACCCTTTTCCTGCTGGGTTACGACGGCCTCGCATGGGTGCTCGGATGGACCGGCGGATTCGTGCTGGTATCGATCCTGATCGGGCCATATCTGCGCAAGTTCGGCGCCTATACGGTGCCCGACTTCCTGTCGTTCCGGTACGGCGGAAACTTCGCGCGCGCGCTCGGCGTGATCGTGCTCGTTTGCTGCTCCTTCACCTATGTGACTGCGCAGATCTACGGCACCGGTCTCATTGCCTCGCGATTCCTCGGGATGCAGTTCGAACTTGCAGTTTTCGCCGGGCTGGTCGGCATTCTGCTCTGCGCGATGCTGGGCGGCATGCGGGCGGTGACCTGGACGCAGATCGCGCAGTACGTCGTGCTGATCATCGCTTATCTGACCCCCATCGTGATCCTGTCCACCAAGAAATACGGAATTCCGATTCCGGAACTCACCTATGGGCAGGCGATCGCGGAGATTACGGCGCGGGAGCAGCAGATGCTGGCGACCGGCCTTGCGACGGTGGCAAACCTCAAGCCGCATATTCAGCCTTTCATCAACTACAGTCCGCTGAACTTCTTCGCGATCATCATGTGCATGATGGTCGGAACGGCTTCGCTGCCGCATATCCTGATGCGCTACTTCACCACCCCCTCGGTACGTGAGGCACGCCAGTCGGTGGCATGGTCGCTGCTGTTCATCTTCCTGCTGTACTTCTCGGCGCCGGCCTACGCGGCGTTCTCGAAGCTGGAAGTTTACACCAACATCATCGGGCGCGACCTGACGTCCATCCGCCCATGGTTGTTCAACTGGGGTGAACTCGGGCTGATCCAGATCTGCGGCAAGAACGCGGCCAATATCGACGCCATCGTTGCAGCCTGCAAGGCCATTGCCGGTCATCCCGGTGTCGTCAGGCTGCAGGACTTCGTGATCAACACCGACGTGATCGTGCTCTCCACCCCGGAGATCGCGGGACTTCCCTATGTGATCTCGGGTCTGGTGGCGGCGGGCGGCCTTGCCGCCGCGTTGTCCACCGCTGACGGGCTGCTGCTCGCCATCGCCAACGCGTTGTCGCACGACGTCTACTACAAGATGATCGACCCAAACGCACCGACCATGCGCCGGCTCACCGTGGCGCGCGCCCTGCTGGTCGTCGTCGCTGTGATCGCGGCCGCGACGGCAGCTACCAAGCCGGCAGATATCCTGGCCATGGTCGGCTGGGCGTTCTCACTGGCGATGGCGGGCAACTTCCCGGCGCTCGTGATGGGCGTCTGGTGGAAACGCACGACGGCGACGGGAGCAATCTGCGGCATCATTGCCGGCTTCGGACTATGCCTGTTCTATCTCGTGACCACCCGCTACTTCCCGGGCGCCGGCGTGGCGTATTTCGGCATGACTTCGCTGACCAACCCACTGACGGGACTTCCGCTGGTCGACATCGCGAAAGCCATGGCATTACCCAATGCCATGGAGAGTTTCCCAACACTGGCCCATCCGATGGCGAACAAGGTCGGATGGTTCGACCTCAACAATATCGCCTGCGGGTTGCTGGGAACGCCGCTCGGCTTCGCGGTCATCTACATCGTCAGCCTGCTCGGCAAGGAGCCGTCGAGGGAAATGCAGGCCTATGTGGACGATATCCGCAAACCGCGTGGCAGGACGGTGCTCGAAGAGAGGACCACTTAAGAGCGCAACGACTGATATCGGCAAACGGGGCCCTCAGGGCCCCGTTTTGTTTTCCTTGAGCCACGAGATCGCTTGCCGGGAAAGTCGCCACTTGCCATTGTTGACCACGATCATGGTGCCGTGACACATCTCGATTCGTCGATAGCTGAAGCACTGCGGGAGCATTGGACTTTGGATACGGCAACTTCATTCGCCAGCTATTGGTATTTCCATCTGCCGAATTTCGTGCTGGCGGCGCTGATGTACACGATGCTCGGCCGGCTCCTGCTCGGCCTGATGGTTGACGCGGATTCGCCGAACTATATCTGGCGATTCTTTTGCCGGATTACCGATCCCGTGATCGCCGTCCTCGCGATCGTAACCCCGAAAATTACCCCTCCCCCCGTGCTGTGGCTGTTCGGCTTCGTCTGGATGTTCTGGCTGCGCGTGCTGTTTCACTACACGTTACTGGTGTTGAATCTCGCGCCCAGGTTCGGCGGAGCCGCGCCATGAACCGCAATTTCTATTTCATCGGAATTGCGTTCTTCGGAATGATCAACGGGATATTCAATCAGCTCGCGCTGATTTTCGCATTGCTGTACGTTCAGCCGCTCATCGGCCCCCTGCTGTTTGGCAGCCTGTCATTGACGCTGATGTTCGCGTCGCTGATGGTTTCCACCGCAACCGTCATCCTCGGCGGGATTCCGGCGGCAGTTTACGAACGGGCCACCCGCGCACCGGAATCGAACAATGTCTCGCTCTGGATCTGGCTTGCCGGAACGGCGCTACTCGCGCTGCCCGCCGCCGGCAATTTTCTCAAAATCGGCCTCTAGCCGAACAGTCCTGAGGTTGAGAGCGAGGGACCTTGGCGCTACGCTGACGTCAGGTGCTTGCTGGCGGCGGAGCGTGGCGGATCATGGAAGAGATGCGCCGTATTGCCTATGAAACGGTGCTGCGCGCATGCGGGTTCGCGTCGCTGGCCATTTTCTGCGTCATGATCGGCCTGTCCTTCCTGCCGCGTTCTGCCTTTCAGGCGGGAGGGTTTCTGAGCATGGCGATGACACTTGTCCTCGTTCTGAAGGCCCGTGAAGCCCGAACGAAGGACCACCGTCGGACCGAGATGTGGCTCTATCTTCCGAAGGAGAAACGTCCGCCCCAGGCCTTCGCTCAAAGGACGATTTCGACGGTCATGCGCGAGACCTATTTGCTGTTCGCGAGCTGGACCGCGATCATCTCCATTGTGATGTGGAGCATCGCGCTGTTCTTCTCTGTTATTGGACTTTAGTTTGGAAACTGCATCAATAGTGGGCAGGATTCCGGCGCACAAGGGTCCCGACTTTTGTCTAAGTGGTTTGCAGTTTTGAGCATGAGCTGGGGCATTTCCAAAGACCCAGGCCTGGAACGCGAAGCTCATATGTCGCGGTAAAATCAGCATTGTCCGCCGCGATTCGGCAGGCGCAATCGTGCCATCGCAGCAACCACGTCCGGCAACCTGACCGCAGGTGCGGCTGATCGATGCCATCCAAAAGTACTAAAGTACTATTGGGGCACGCTTCTCGAACATGTAGTTAGGCTCGCAATTAATTGCGCGTCGAACAGACGCAACGCACGTGTTCGTGTTTTACAAAAAACGGGGAGCGATCGAAATGTCCACTATGGCGGCAACGGAAAAAGTTAGAACCGGGGGAATGACGAAGGACGAACGTTTCGTCATTCTGGCTTCGTCACTCGGTACCGTGTTCGAATGGTACGACTTCTACCTGTTCGGTTCGCTTGCCAGCGTGATCGGCGCACAGTTCTTCGGCGTCATTGATCCCGCAACCAATCAGCCGATGTTCAACCAGGCCACCCGCGACATATTCGCGCTGCTGGCGTTCGCCGCGGGCTTCATCGTCCGCCCGTTCGGCGCCATCGTGTTCGGCCGGGTCGGCGACATCGTCGGCCGCAAATACACCTTCCTCGTCACCATTCTGATCATGGGCCTGTCGACCTTCATCGTCGGCATCCTGCCCAACGCGGCGACCATCGGCATTGCGGCGCCGATCATCCTGATCGGTTTGCGCCTGCTGCAGGGCCTCGCGCTCGGCGGCGAATACGGAGGTGCGGCGACCTACGTGGCCGAACATGCCCCGATGGGCAAACGCGGCTACTACACCTCGTTCATCCAGACCACGGCAACGCTCGGCCTGTTCCTGTCGCTGCTGGTGATCCTGTTCACCCGAACGGCGCTAGGAGAGCCTGACTTCGCCGCATGGGGTTGGCGTATTCCGTTCCTGGTGTCGGTCTTGCTGCTCGGCATCTCGGTCTGGATCCGGCTTCGCCTGAACGAATCGCCGGTGTTCCAGAAGATGAAGGACGAGGGCAAGAGCTCAAAGGCGCCGTTGACCGAAGCCTTCGCCAACTGGAGCAACGCCAAGATCGTAATTATCGCGCTGATCGGCGGCGTGATGGGCCAGGGCGTGGTCTGGTACACGGGCCAGTTCTACGCGCTGTTCTTCATGCAATCGATCCTCAAGGTCGACGGCTATACCGCCAACCTGCTGATTGCGTGGTCACTGCTGCTCGGCACCGGCTTCTTCATCGTGTTCGGCGCGCTGTCCGACAAGATCGGCCGCAAGCCGATCATTCTGGCAGGCTGCCTGATCGCGGCGCTGACGTTCTTTCCGATCTTCAAGATGATCACCAGCAACGCCAACCCGGCGCTGGAAAAGGCGATCGAAACCGTGAAGGTCGAGGTCGTCGCCGATGCCAAGGCCTGCGGCGATCTGTTCAACCCGGTCGGCACCCGCGTCTTCACCGCGCCTTGCGACACCGCCCGCGCCTATCTCGCCCAGCAGTCGGTCAAGTATTCGACCCGCTACGAAGGCACCGGCGTGAAGCTCGTCGTCAACGGCAAGGACGTGGCTTACACGGATGCCAAGACATCCAACCCGGCGGTGCTGGCGGCGGTGCAGGCTGCAGGCTATCCGAAGGCCGGCGACGCCCAGATCGTGAAGATGGCGCACCCGTTCGACATCTTCAAACCGCGGGTCGCGGCGGTGATCGGGCTGTTGTTCATCTTGGTGATCTTCGTCACCATGGTGTACGGGCCGATCGCGGCGATGCTGGTCGAACTGTTCCCGACCAAGATCCGCTACACCTCGATGTCGCTGCCCTACCACATCGGCAACGGCTGGTTCGGCGGTCTGTTGCCCGCGACCTCGTTCGCGATCGTGGCCTCGACCGGCGATATCTACGCCGGCCTCTGGTACCCGATCATCTTCGCATCGATCACCGCGGTCGTCGGCTTCTTCTTCCTGCCGGAAACCAAGGACGTCGACATCACGAAGTAACCGGATTTCGTCCGCCGGGCAGCCGGCGGACGATCACAACACGAACCGGCCGCGGAGCGATCCGCGGCCGGTTCTGTTTTTGGCGGGCGCGCCTTAAGCCGTCGCGCCGATAAACTGCAACACGATCTCGCGCCGATGCGGCCGCGCCCGGTGCTCGATCAGATAGATCCCCTGCCATGTTCCCAGCGCCAGCGCGCTGCGCAGCACCGGGACCTGCAGCGAGGTCGCGGTCAGCATGGTCTTGATATGCGCGGGCATGTCATCTGGACCTTCGGTGTCATGGCGCCATCCGGCGTTTTCCGGCGCGGCCCGATTCAGCGCCGTCATGAGATCGCCCAGCACCGTCGGGTCGGCATTTTCCTGGATCGTCAGCGACGCCGAGGTGTGGCGGATGAACAGCGTCACCGCCCCTTCGCGCGCGCTGGCCTCGCGCACGAATTTTGCGACTTCGGCGGTGAGGTCGGTAAACCCCGCACCTGCTGTTTGCACAGTCAGCAGCGAGGAGACGATGGTCGTCGCCGTGACGCTGGAGGGTGGCGTGCGGGACAGCGATTTGGGTTGGGACATTAGAACCAATTTCTCCGTCGTCCCGGCGAAGGCCGGGACCCTTATGTGGACGGCCTCTCGATTTGAGGCAGTCGGAGTTGATATCTTTTGCAAACAACCGACAGCGGTGGTTATGGGTCCCGGCCCCCCGTGCGCAATTGCGCACCAGGCCGGGACGACGCGTGGAAAGACGACATATCAAATCCTGCCGTTGACGTCCTTCTGGACGCGGTTGGCCATCTCGATCAATCGCTTCCAAGCCCGCTCCAGGAACGACATCATGCGATCCATGTCGCGATCGCTCGGCAGTGGAATTTCAATCTTGCGCTCGCCCTCGACGATCTTCGGTTCGCTCTTCTTCAGCGAGTCGGATTTCGGCATCGGCTCTTCGATCTTGCCGGCAACGGTCGGCTCGCGCGAAGCGAGCTCCTTCCTGAGCTTTTCATTGTCGGCCTGCAGCCGGCCGATCTCCACATCCAGCGCCGCACGCTCGTCGGGCACCGCGTAGCAGGCCCACCCCGCCCCCGAATTGCTGCAGGTCGAAATCGCGCCGGTTCGGGTATCGAGCCGCAGCACGCCATCCGCCGTCGAGGACAGCGCATAACGGCCGTTCTCGGTATCCGGCATCGCCTTCGGAGACGCGGCGCCGGCGCCGGCAACACCCAGCGCCAGCACGGCAACAACGGAGAGAAACAATCTGCAGAGAAACATTCTGGAGGACGACGCTGTGCTCATGGGCTTGCTCCGCCTTAAAGACAGTACCGGTTTCCTCAACCGCCAGGACACACACAGGCGCATCACACGACGCCTCATCACGTAACGCCCTGGACCTTTGAGCTATAGGCCGCGCGGCCGGACTTCAACGCGTCTCCCAGCAATTCTATCCGGTCCTGTCCCCAGAACACTTCGCCCTCCAGCACATAGACCGGCGAGCCGAACACGTCGGCCGCCAGCGCATCCTGGCGATTCTGCTCATAGGCCGCGCTGATCGCATCAGTGGCGGATCGCTCCACCAATTGCTTGCCGGGCAACCCGGATTCGTCGGCCAGTTGCGCAATCGTCGCGGGATCGGCCAGATTGAGCTGATCCTCCCACACGCCGGCAAAGCCCCGCCGCAGAAACCGATCGGGATCGAGCCCGGCCTCGATCGCCGCGATCACGACGCCGTCGGCGAGTCGTGCGTTGAACGGCCAATTCGCGGGTTGAAGATGGAATTTCAGGCCGCGCTTGTCGCGCCAGCGCTGCAGTTCGACCATCCGGTAGCGCTGCCGCACCGGATGGCGTTTCATCAGCGGCAACCCGCCGGTTTCCGAGAACAGATCGACCAGCACCACGGGCTTGTGATTTACCTTGAGATCATAGGTACTTACGAGCTCGCTAAACGGCCCATGGCCGATATAGGCCCACGGCGATTGAAACGAGAAATAGTAATCTACCTGGCGCGGCATGCGGGCTCCGGGAACGGCTGATGACAGGCGCAAGCGACATCCCAACAGGTCAACCGAATCGGCGCAAGATCGCCCCTTGCCGCGCCAGGGGTCTTTTGTTCGAACGGGTTTTCCGGGCGCGAAGCAGCCTCTGCTCCACTTCAAAACGTTTTTGCTGCTGCACTGCGATGACGGGTCCACAGGCTCGTGGAATATCTCTAAATAAATCCAGCGAAATCAAAGCACTAACTGGTTACGGCGCAATCTTGACTTGATTAGACGCGGTAAGTATGGTCCGCGCGGCTTTTAAGGGTGACGGGCGTAATTTCCATCAACCGCAGCATCGTTTAATGTCTTGGGCATGGCCCAAGACAAAAGCGACAACGCAGGTGGAAATCGCGATCAATCGTCGTCCGATGAAGCTGCGCTTTCCGCAAGGCTCGGAAGTCTCGATCACCGGTTGTCCGAAATTCGTGACAGCCGAAAAATCAGGACTGATCAACCCGGTACTGAAAGCGGCGACAGGGCGGCCAGAGCTTCGGCGATGGCGCTTGGTTTCCGCCTTTCCTCGGAGTTGGTTGCGGGCGTTGTCGTCGGGGCAGGGATTGGCTGGGGTTTCGACTGGTTGTTGTCGACATCGCCGTTCGGTTTCATCGTGTTTTTACTGCTCGGCTTCGTCGCCGGCGTGGTCAACGTGGTGAGATACGCGGGCGTAGCCTCGGGCAAACGCTGAGCGCCGACGGGAAGTCACGACATTTGAAATTCGATTGCCGGCAATCTAGGCCGGCGGACCAAGGCCCGCGCGGATGAAAATCGACCCAATTCATCAGTTCAACATCGAGCCCCTCTTCACGATCGGCCATATCGGCAATCAGACGATCGCCTTCACCAACTCGTCGCTCTACATGTTCATCGCGGTGGCGCTGACTGCGGTGCTGATGCTCGGTGGCGGGCGGCAGCTGGTTCCCGGCCGTTTCCAGTCGGTCGCCGAAATCTCCTACGAGTTCGTCGCCAGCACCATCCGCAGCACCGCCGGCTCGGAAGGCATGAAGTTCTTCCCGCTGATCTTCACGCTGTTCATGTTCATCTGCGTCTCGAACCTCGTCGGCATCATTCCCTACACGTTCACGATTTCGAGCCACATCATCGTGACCGCCGCGCTGGCGTTCCTGGTGTTCTTCACCGTGCTGTTCTACGGCCTCTACAAGAACGGCCTCAAGTTCTTCAAGATTTTCGTTCCCTCCGGCGTTCCGATCTACATCCTGCCGCTGGTCATGTTCATCGAAATCCTGTCGTTCTTCCTGCGGCCGGTTTCGCACAGCGTGCGTCTGTTTGCCAACATGCTGGCCGGGCACATCGCGCTGAAGGTGTTCGCGGGCTTCGTCGCGATGCTCGGCGTCTCGCTGGGCGCGGTCGGCTGGATCGGCGGCATCCTGCCGCTGGCGCTCACCGTCGCCTTGACCGCGCTGGAACTGCTGGTCGCGTTCCTGCAGGCCTACGTGTTCGCGATCCTCACCTGCATCTACCTCAACGACGCCATTCATCCGGGACACTAAGCGGTCCGGAGAATTCCCACCCACAACTTCGTCTATCCCTCTAAGGAGCTCAAGAAAATGGAAGCATCAGCAGCAAAACTCATCGGCGCGGGCATCGCATGCATCGGCATGGGCGGCGCGGGCGTCGGCGTGGGCATCATCTTCGGCAACTACCTCGCCGCAGCGGTGCGCAATCCTTCCGCAGCCCAGGGCCAGTTCGGCAACCTGATCTTCGGCTTCGCCGTGACCGAAGCGCTCGGCATTTTCTCGCTGCTGATCGCGCTGCTGCTGCTGTTCGTTCCGCTCTGAGCTGCACCTTCCCGCGCCGCCCTCCGGCGGCGCGCATGACAGCAACAGGAGTTCCCCGTGGCTGAAAAGAGTCAGGGCGCCCCCGCCAAGGGCCAGAAGACCGGCGCCCACACCGAAGCCGATGGTGGCCATCACGGCGGAGGATTTCCTCCGTTCGAGTCGAGCACCTTCGCGTCGCAGCTGGTGTCGCTGGCCATCGCGTTCGTCGCGCTTTACCTGATCGTGTCGCGCATTGCGCTGCCGCGCGTCGGCGGCGTGATCGATGCACGTCAGAACGCGATCGAAGGCGATCTGGCCGCAGCGCAGAAGCTGAAGGACGAGTCGGCCGCGGCGCTGAAGGCGTATGAAGCCGACCTGGCTTCGGCGCGCTCCCGCGCCCAGGCCATCGGCGCCGAGACCCGCGAGAAGCTGAACGCAGCCTCGGAAGCCGAGCGCAAGACGCTGGAAGACCAGCTCTCCGCCAAGCTCGCCCAGGCCGAGAAAACCATCGCGGCGACGCGCGAGACCGCCATGAGCAACGTCCGTGGCATCGCCGCGGATGCGGCTGGCGCGATCGTGCAGCGGCTGACCGGCGTGCTGCCCGACGGCGGTGCGCTGAACAGCGCCGTCGATGCTTCGTTGAAGGGATAAATGATGTTCGCCGAGCCAGAAACCTGGGTTGCCATTGCGTTCGTCATCCTGCTGGCGCTGTTTGCCTATCTCGGCATCCATCGCACGGTGCTCAAGGCGCTCGACCATCGCGCCGAACGCATCAAGGCCGAACTCGACGACGCCCGCCGCCTGAAGGACGAGGCCGCCGCATTGCTCGCGGAATACAAGACCAAGCGCACCAGCGCCGAGCGTGAGGCCGAGGAAATCATCTCCAACGCCAAGGCCGAAGCCGAGCGGATCGCGGTCGAAGCCAAGGCCAAGATGGAAGACTTCGTCGCCCGCCGCACCAAGACCGCCGAGAGCAAGATCGCCCTCGCCGAAGCGCAGGCGCTCGCCGACGTCCGTTCCGCCGCGGCCAATGCCGCAGTGGCCGCAGCGTCGACCATCCTGTCGCAGTCGGTGAAGGGCTCGGTGGCCGATGACCTGATGGCCAAGGGTATCGCCGAGGTTCGCGCCAAGCTGAACTGAGCGGTTTCAAATCAAGAGACGCAAGCCGGCGCGATCATTTCGCGCCGGTTTTTTATTGCGTGGGCGCCGCCTTCTTGCGCGGCGCCGGCCGCTCCGGCTTCAGGGCCTGCGGGTCGAAGCCGATGTAGAAGATGTAGTTGTCGCTGGTTCCGGGCGCAGGCACCGGATAGACCAGATCTTCGGCCACCAGCGTAAACGGCTCGCTGCCGGTCTCGGTCATGCTGACCGTGGTCTGATAGGCCTTGGTGGCGATGGTCTTTTCGCTGATCCCGCCTTGCACCACCGCGACGCGAAGCGGAACCTGCACCGACGACGGCGCGCCGGCGGGACCGGCAATGACGCGCCCCTGAATCCCGATCCGCGCGGTAATGACGCCGCCATTGAGGCTGCATTCCCGCGCCGTCTTGCCGATGGTCGCCTGGAAGCGCAAATCGTTGCCGACCGGCTGCTTGCCGGGCGCGGCCACGGCATAGGTCGACGCGCCGGCCCTGACCCTCACCTCCGGACAGGTCAGGTCGCCGATATCCTCTTCGGCTTTCGGCGCAGCGCCTGGCGCCGGAGCCGGCTCGTCCGACTTACCGCCGAACAGGCCCTTGAAGCGGTCGGTCAGCGACTGCGCCGACGCAGGCTGGACGAGGCCGCAGCCGAGCCCGGCCACGACCGTGGCGGCGAGCGCTACTCTCAACAACCTGATGTCACCCATGCGACGTCCCTGCCATCCACGTCATCTCGAAGTCATGTTCCCGGCGGCCTTATAGCAGGCCAATGGCGGCGAACCCAAGGCCACCTAAAGGCGCGTGCGGCACCCGGCAAGGCCCTGAAATCATGGGTTAGCCGCGGAAATCCTCATGCAGCATGCCGAACAGCAGATGGTCCTGCCAGACCCCGTTGATGCACAGATAGCGCCGCGCCAGCCCCTCGCGGGTAAAGCCGCATTTCTCCAGTACCCGGATCGAGGGCGTATTGGTGGGAATGCAGGCCGCCTCGATACGGTGCAAATTGAGCTCGCCGAACAGCGACGGCAGCAGCACCCGCAGCGCCGTCGTCATGTAACCGCGATGGGCATGGGGCTGGCCGACCCAATAGCCGATGGTGCCGGCCTGCACGATGCCGCGGCGGACATTGGCCAGCGTGATGCCGCCGATCATGGTGCCGTCAGATTCGCGGAAAATGATGAACGGATAGGACCGATCGGCCGCGATGTCCTCGGCATAGCGCCGCAGCCGCCGCCGGAAGCCGGCCCGGGTGAGATCGTCCGACGGCCAGATCGGTTCCCACGGCGTCAGATAGGCGCGGCTCGATTCGCGCAATTGCGCCCATTGCAGGAAATCCGCCATCTGCGGCGCGCGCAGCAACAGGCCGTGGCCGCGCGGCACGAGTGCGGCCGGTCCGCTGGATGGCAACCGAAACAGGGCCATGCCCTAACTCCCAGGACGCTCTCTTTCACGTGGAGTGGCGTCTTAATGTAACAAGGTCTTGGCCTTCACCTTGGTCAATCCTTCCGCAAAAGTCACCGCCGTGTCCAGACCCCTGCCGCTGCCGAGCGCCACGACCGCCGGCCGGCTGCGCGAAAGCAGTCCCCGCGCGGCATTGCGGGTCGATTCGACGCTGACCGCGTCGATCCGGGCGACCAGTTCCTCCGCCGTCAACGGCCGGCCGTATGCCAGCATATGGCGAGCGAGCTGCTCGGCGCGGGAGGAGCAGCTTTCCAGCGCCATCAAAAGCCCCGCCTTCATCTGCGCCTTGGCGCGGGCGATCTCGGCCTCGGTCAGGGTTTCCACCGCGTCGTTGATGACGTCGACGATCACTTCCATCATTTCCGGCGCGTCGTTCGGATCGGTGCCGGTATAGAGGCCGAAAAAGCCGGTGTCGCTATAGGGCGCATGGAAGGTGTAGATCGAGTAGCACAGGCCGCGCTTCTCGCGGACTTCCTGGAACAGCCGCGACGACATCCCGCCGCCGAGCGTGTTGGTGAACACCTGCAGCGAGAACAGCGACAGGTCGGTCTGCGGCACGCCCTCGAGCGCCAGCGTCATATGCGCCTGTTCGAGGTCGCGATGCACCACGCGCGAGCCGCCCTTGCCGAACATCGCTGCTTGCGGTTTCGGCGCCGGCGTTGCTTCAAAACTCGCAAAGCGCTCCGTCACTTCCTCGACGACGCGCTTGTGATCGACCGCGCCCGCGGCCGCCACCACCATGTCCGGCCCGCGATAATGCCGGGTGAGATAGCCGCGCAGCATGTCGCGATCGAATTTCTTCAGCGTCTTGGTGGTGCCGAGCAGCGATCGCCCCATCGGCTGGTCCGGATAGCAGAGCTCGTTGAGATGCTCGAACACGACGTCGTCCGGCGTATCCTGCGCGGCGCCGATTTCCTGCGCGATGACGCCCTTCTCGCGCTCGAGTTCGTCCGGCACGAAGGACGGATTGGCGAGGATGTCGGAGAGCACGTCGAGCGCCAGCGGCACGTCGGCCTTCAGCACCCGCGCATAATACGCGGTGGTTTCGGTCGAGGTCCCCGCATTGAGGTCGCCGCCGACCGCTTCGATCTCTTCCACGATCTCGCGCGAGGAGCGCCGCGTGGTGCCTTTGAATGCCATGTGTTCGAGCAGATGCGAGATGCCGTGCTCGTCGGGCTTTTCGTCGCGGCCGCCGACGCCGGCCCACACGCCAAGGGCGGCGGTCTCCAGATGCGGCATGCTGTCGGTAATGACGGTAAGGCCGGATGCTAGCTTGGTGACGTCGACGCTCATCCGGTAACTCCCTGCTTCGCGGCACGGCTCACCGAGCGCACGAATCGCTCCACTTCGGCTGAATCGTTTTTCATCACCGTGATGTGTTCAGATTTGGTCATCAGGCCGTCGAGCCAGGCCGGCAACTGCGGTCGCACGCCGCAGGCGGCCTCGACCGCATCGGGGAATTTGGCCGGATGGGCGGTCGACAGCACGATATTGGGAATCCTGGAATCCGAGGTGTCGCGATCGGCCACCGCCAGCGCCACCGCGGTATGGGGATCGACGAGGTCGCCGGCCTCCCGCCAGGCGGCGCGGATCGCCGCCGCCGTCTCGGTCTCGTCGGCGCGCCCGGCGTCGAACTCCTCGCGGATCGCGGCCAGCGTCGCGTCCGGCAGCACGAAACGCCCGGACTGTTTCAGCGAGCCCATCAGCCGCCGCACGCTGGCGGCATCGCGTTGACCAGCCTCGAACAGCAGCCGCTCGAAATTGGAGGACACCTGAATATCCATCGAGGGCGAGGCAGAAGCGTGCACCTCGCGCACCTCGTAGATGCCGGTCTTCAGCGTGCGCGGCAGGATGTCGTTGATGTTGGAGGCAATGCGCAGCCAACGGATCGGCAGGCCCATTTTCTTGGCCACGTAGCCGGCAAAGATGTCGCCGAAATTCCCGGTCGGCACCGTGAAATCGACCGTGCGCGCGGGCGCGCCGAGCGCCACCGCCGAGGTAAAATAATAGACCACCTGCGCAACCACCCGCGCCCAGTTGATCGAATTGACACCCGACAGCGAGACCGCATCGCGAAAGCCGTGATGATTGAACATCTCCTTCACGATCGCCTGGCAGTCGTCGAAATTGCCTTCGATCGCCAGCGCGTGCACGTTGGCCGCGCCCGTCGTCGTCATCATCCGCCGCTGCACGTCGGAAATCCGGCCATGCGGAAACAGCACGATCAGATCGACATTGTCGAGACCGGCAAAGGCGTCGACCGCCGCACCGCCGGTATCGCCCGAGGTCGCCACGACGATGGTGGTGCGCTGCGCGCGCTTGGCCAGCACGTGATCCATCAGCCGCGAGATCAACTGCATCGCGACGTCCTTGAACGCGAGCGTCGGACCGTGGAAAAGTTCGAGCACGAACTGGCTGGAGCCGGTCTGCCGCAGCGGCACGACAGCGGGATGGCGGAAGGTGGCGTAGGCTTCATTGGCCATGCGGCCGAGATCGGCGTCGGAGATTTCAGCCCCGGCGAACGGCCTGATCACCTCGACCGCGACTTCCCAATAGGGCCGTCCGAAAAATCCAGCGATGGTCTCGGGCGAAAGCTGCGGCCAGGTTTCAGGCACATAGAGACCGCCGTCGCGGGCAAGCCCGGTCAGCATCACATCGCAAAAACCCAGGGTGGGAGCTTCCCCCCGCGTCGAAATATACCGCGTCAAACCGCCCTCCAAAGGCGTTAGCCTTCCGCTAACCCTTTGATATCTGTGAATTATTACCCTTCGCCAACGACAAAGCGCGCGGCACCTTAAAGCGTTTTTGCTCCTTGTGAAATGCCGCAATGGCGAAAAGGTGAGTGCGGGGTAAGGGCTTTGGTGCGATTTGCGCGCCGCTCTTGCCTCCCAACGAACTGTCGTCCCGGCCTTGAGCTCAGATGCGCAATTGCGCATCGGGGGACCCATACCGCGTGATCTTTCGAAGAGGCTCGGTAACAGAGACCATCCGCAAAACTTCTTCCTGTGGTTATGGGTCCCGGCTCAAGGCCGGGACGACGGCGGTGTCTGTTGCTGCACCGTGGCCTAAACGCAGTTTCGCATTCTCGCGACGCGATGCGCCCGAGCTTTGCCAGGAATTCCTTGCCCTCGAAAATAGAGGGCGCAGGGAAGACCGGGTGCGCGCTGCACCCGCGGTCTCGTGTGCGATCACTAAAAAAGCTGCACACGAGCATACAGGGCAGCGGAGAACACCCGGCCTTCCCTGCGCAATGGCTTTACGGCTTATGCCGTGCTCTCCCCGGAGACGAGTTCTGGGTTGACTCCGTCGCTGCCGTTCAGCTCTCGCCTACCCGACAGCTTGACACCTGCAACGGGTGCCAGGACCACACGGTTTTGCCGTACGCTTACCCACGCCGTCGTCAGACGTGAACAAGCGTCCACTGCAACCCGCCCAACGTCCGTGACGACGGCCGACGCCCTTCTGACCAGGGCGGGATGGCGATAGATGCGCACTGATTTGGGTCGGCCGACTACAGAAATATTTTTGATTTACAGAAGTTTTCTAATTGACACGATTTCCGTAAACCAGAACTGATTTGCCCGTCGGGTCAATTTGCCGCACTCAGCCGTCATTGCGAGCGAAGCGAAGCAATCCATCCCTCCCGGGGCTGGCTATGGATTGCTTCGCTGCGCTCGCAATGACGGGTGGTTAGACGCGGGCCTACGCCACCAGCGCCGCATCCACCTCGGCCCCCTCACCCCGCTGCGCCTTCAGCAGGCTGATGATCTCGGCGTTGGGGCGGGCGCGGCTGAACAGAAAGCCCTGGCCTTCGTGGCAGCCTTCGTTGCGCAGGCAGCTCAGTTCGGCTTCGGTCTCGACGCCTTCGGCGGTGATGGTGACGCCGAGGCCCTTGCCGAGGCTGATGATGGAACGCACGATCGCCTGCGCATCGCGGTTGGAGCCGAGATCGCGCACGAACGACTGGTCGATCTTGATCTTGTCGAACGGAAAGCTGCGGAGGTAACTCAGGCTGGAATAGCCGGTGCCGAAATCGTCCATCGAGATGCGGACGCCGAGCGAGCGCAGCGCATGCAGCGTCGCCAGCACCTGGCTGCTCTTTTCCAGCACCAGGGTCTCGGTGATCTCGAGTTCGAGCCGCGTCGCCGCCAGACCGGTTTGCTTCAACGTTTCCATCACCATCGATAGCAGATTGCCGACGCGGAACTGCAGCGGCGACAGGTTGACCGCGACGCGGACGTCGTCGGGCCATTGCGCCGCATCCATGCAGGCGCGGCGCAGCATCAAGCCGCCGACGGCGTTGATCAGGCCGGTCTCTTCGGCGACGGGGATGAACTCGCCGGGCGAGACCATGCCGCGTTCGGGATGCGGCCAGCGCACCAGCGCCTCGAAACCGGTGATGCGCCCGGTCGAAAGATCGACCAGCGGCTGATAATGCGGCCGCAGCAGATCGTTCTCGATCGCATGGCGCAGCTCGATCTCGATCTTGCGGCGGGACTGCGCGCGGGCGTCCATTTCGGCTTCGAAGAAGCTGAACGTACCGCGGAACTCGTTCTTAGCGCGCGACAGCGCCATGTCGGCGTTCTTCAGCAATCTCTCGGATTCGTCGCCATCGCCGGGCGACATCGCGATGCCGATGCTGGCGCCGATCACCACCGAATGGCCGTCGAGCAGATAGGGATCGCCGATCGCCTCCAGCAGACGCCTGGCCAGCAGCACGGCGTCTTCGGGGCGCGTCGCCCCGCTCTGGACGATCGCGAACTCGTCGGAGTTGAGGCGCGCCAGCACGTCTTCCTCACGCAGCGTCGATCGCAGGCGCTTGGCGACGCCGCGCAGCAGCTTGTCGCCGATGCCGTGGCCGAGCGTATCGTTGACCGCCTTGAAATTGTCGAGGCCGAGCACCAGCACCGCGACCTTTTCGGCGCTGCGCCGCGTATGCAGCAGCAGATCGTCCATCTGCTGACGCAGCAGGGTGCGGTTCGGCAATCCGGTCAGGCCGTCGTGCTGGGCCATGAAGGCCAGCCGCGCTTCGGCGCGCTTGCGTTCGGTGATGTCCATCAACGCCAGCAGCACGGCTGGCTGGTCGCCGTAAACCAGCTGGCGCGAATAGATCGCCAGATCGATCAAGGCGCCGTCGGCCCTGACATGCTTCCAGGTCCGGGCCGCCTGTTCGTCGCTGCTGCGATCGCCCGCCCACGGCAATTCCGGATCGAACGCCTGCAGACTGCGGATCGTCAGTCGCTCGAACTCGGTGCGGCTATAGCTGTAGTGCTGGACCGCGGCGTCGTTGACGCCGAGAATGCGCTCGCCATCGAGCGAACAAACGATCATCGGCACCGGGTTGCTGTCGAACAGCAGGCGGAATGACGCCTCCCGCTGTTTCAACTCGGTAATATCGACGCGCAGGCCGATGACGCCGCCGTCTTCGGTCAGCCGCTCGTCGATCAGGATGACGCGGCCATCGGCCAGTGTCTGCTCGTGACGATCGCCCGGCTGGTGAAGCCTGGTCAGACGCTCAGTGAGCCATTCCTCCTCGCGGCCAATCGCTTCCGGATAATCGCCGCGCTCGACGCCGACACGGATGGTGTCCGCCAGCCGCGCGCCCGGCTCGAACAGATCCGAGCTGCGGTTGTAGATCTCCGCATATTTCTTGTTCCAGAGAATGTAGCGGCCTTCGGCGTCGAGAAACACGATGCCCTGGGGCAGGATGTCGATCGCCTCGCGCAGCCGTTCGTGCGATTTGCGCGCGTCAGCAATCGCGGCCTCCGCCTCGGCGCGCGTGCGCACGATTTCGCTGCGCTCGGCGGGACCTTGGCGGCGATCAGCTGAAAGCTTTGGGCTGGGTTTTACCGGTCGACCGAACAGGCGAGCAATCGAGGTCCGCTTTGGTTTCTTGATTGTCTTTGGCCTTATCTTCGGCATTGCTGCGTCTCATCCGCCTTCTGCGTGCAACGTTCTCCGATAAGTGTCTGAAAAAATGGTATCTCTTGCCGGTTCGAAGCGCCCCGCGCCCGGCTCTCCGGTGCCCGCTAAAAAGGCTGGTTCACGCTATGCGTGTGCCGCTGCAACAGGTGCGCGAGACCAAACGCAGATGCACACGCAGAATCTCATCCAGCGCACGAAAAGCACGCGACACGCATTCGGATTGCACACGGAATGCGCGAAATCTCGCGCTGGCGCATCAATATGCGCCAATGGTCGACACGGTTATTGAAGCGTTAAGCCGGCGCTGATCGCCGCACAATGCAAGCGGTCCAAAGGGATTAAGCCGCGCGCACCGTGTCGAGGAATTTGCCGACTTCCAGCCGGAGGCGGTTGCTTTCGCCGGACAGCGACTGGGCCGAGGAAAGAACCTGCGCGGAAGCGGAGCCGGTCCGGCGGGCACCCTGGTTCACATCGACAATGTTGGTGGCGACATCGGAGGTGCCCACTGCCGCCTGCTCGACATTGCGCGCAATCTCCTGCGTGGCGCTACCCTGCTGATCCACGGAGTTCGAGATCGTCGCCGCGATTTGCGAGATCCGGCCGATGGTGGTGCCGATCTGCTTGATCGCCAGAACCGATTCCTGGGTCGCCACCTGCATCCCGGCAATCTGGCTGCTGATTTCCTTGGTTGCATTGGCGGTCTGCGCGGCGAGCGCTTTGACTTCCTGCGCGACCACCGCAAAGCCCCGTCCCGAATCACCCGCGCGCGCCGCCTCGATGGTGGCGTTGAGCGCCAGGAGATTGGTCTGTTCGGCGATCGTGGTGATCAGATTGACGACGTCGCCGATCCGCAAGGCGGCCTTCGACAGCTCGTTGATGCGGGCGTCGGTCATTTCAGCCTGAGTGACGGCTTCGCCGGCGATCCGGTTCGACTCCTCGACCTGGCGGCTGATTTCGGCGACCGATGCGGTCATTTCTTCCGTCGCGGCGGCGACCGACCTGACGTTTGAGGAGGCCTCCTCGGACGCCGCCTCCACCCTGCCGGAGAGCTGCTGCGTCTCCTCGGCGGTCCGGGTCAGACTGGTCGCCGAGGCTTCCAGCTCCGTTGAGGCCGAGGATACCGTCTGCACGATCTCGCCGACCGCGGCCTCGAATTCGGCCGCCAGTTTCTGCATTTCCGCCTTGCGCTGGGCATGCGCTTGCTTTTCGGTTTCCGAACGTTCGGCGCGCAGCCGGTTCGATTCCAGCATGTTGTCCTTGAAGACCTGCAGCGCGCCTGCCATGTCGGCGATTTCGTCCGAGCCGCCGGTCGCGATATTGGCCGCCAGATCGCCCGCGGCAATCGACTTCATGCTGTTCTGCAGATGCACCAGACGGCGCACGACGCCGCGCCCGACATAGTACCAGCCAATGACCAGCGCCGTTAAAAGGCTGACGAGCGCAAGACTGATCAGGATGATGCGTCCCTGCCCGATCTCCGCCTCCGATTCACGGACCGCGGTGGCGGCGCCCGCTTCGCTGCGCTTTCGCAGGCTGGCGACTTCCTTCTCGAATTCCTGGGCGAGCGTGCGGTTCTCGGTCACCACGTTGGCGCCGGCCTTCGCGGCCACCAGTTCGCGTTGCTTGAGCTCGAAAATGTTGCCGGCGTCCTTGCCGGTCTTGACCAGCTCGTCGACCAGTTTCGACGCCTCGGGATTCTTGAAGGCCGCGGCTGCCTTGCCAAGGCGGCCCGCGGTCGCCGTGAAGCGGTCCTTGACCGGCGGCAGCAGGTCGGCGGACGGCAGGTCGGCGGCCTCCACCAGGATTCCCAGTATCAAATTGGATTCCGCACGCAACTCCAGAATGGCTTGCAGCGATGCCAGTTCGTTGTCGGCCAGCGCCGACAGCGTCTTCTGAACGACTTCCAGATCCTTGTTGTCGGCCGCGGTCTGCAGGCCCATCGTCAGGCTGAACCCGGCGTCATCGGCCATCGGCGCCAGTTTTTCGGCAAGCTTCTGATGCGATTTGCGCAGGCTCGCGACCAGCGCGTCGCGCGAGGCGGCAATGGTCTGGCGCTCGGTGACAGATTGCAACAGCCGGTCGAGATTGACCAAGATGCGATCGGCGGTCTTGCTGACTTTGGCGACGTCGTCGGCGGCGAGCGCGCCGATGCTCTGCTTGAGCTCCTGACGCGCCGCGGTCAAGATTCTGGAAGCGTGATCGCGCTCGGCCTGATCGGTCGCGGCGAGAAGGCGGGGTGCCGCGGCGGCGACGTCGCCGGCGGCCCTGGCGACCTCGGAGGCCCGCGTGATCTCAGGCAGGCTCTTCTCGGAGATCGCGCCCAGCGAACGCCCGAGGCTGTCGTAGGAGATGATCGCACTGCCGCTCGCCAGCACCGTGAGTGCGGCGACGACGCCAAAGGCCATAAACAGGCGACCGCGAAGGCCGAGGCGATACCACGACATGCCAGCGTTCATCGCAAAACTCCAATCAACAAAGCAAAATCGTGCCGCGAGCAGCCGGGTGTTACCCGGTGCTCGCGACTTTCTGATTACGATCCGGACTTCTCGAGCCGGTCGACCGCCTTGAAGCTGCCGTCCGCCTGGATCACGGTCAGGAACACTTCATTCGAGCCGCGGTTGCTGGTGGGGCTGTAGGAGAGCTTGAAGCCGCCGAGATCGAGGCTGCCGGCTTTTTGCACGGCGTCGATCATGGCCTGGCGGGTGAGGTCGCCATCAACCTTTTCGAGCGCGGCGGCAATCGCACGGCCGACGAGGTAGCCCTCGAGCGAAACGAAGCCGGGCTGCGCGTCGGGCGCGCTGGCCTTGAGCGAAGCATGATAGCGCCCGACCACCGGGATCGCCGCATCCTTCGGGAACGGAACGACCTGCGTGATCACGACGCCGGTGCCGGCAGCGCCGAGTTCCTTTGCAAGCGCATCGGAGCCGACAAAGGAGATGTTCACGAAAGTGGCGTCGAGCTTGATCTGCTTCGCCAGCTTGATGAACTCAGCCGCGGGCTTGTAGGGGCTGATCATGATCACGGCCTGGGGCTCGACCTTCTTGATGGCCAGCAGCGCGGCTTTCACGGCCACCGTGTTGCGCTCGAAGGTGCCTTCGCCGGCAAGCTGCATCT
Source organism: Bradyrhizobium sp. AUGA SZCCT0160 (assembly GCF_018130105.1). Lineage (NCBI taxonomy): Bacteria > Pseudomonadati > Pseudomonadota > Alphaproteobacteria > Hyphomicrobiales > Nitrobacteraceae > Bradyrhizobium > Bradyrhizobium sp. AUGA SZCCT0160. The sequence goes on along the minus strand of NZ_JAFCMD010000003.1, from coordinate 238,887 downwards.
GCCGCTTTTCGAGCGCCTTCTTGACGCCGGCAAGGCCGGCCTGACCGAAGGCGTCGTCCTGGTACATGATCGCGATCCTGGTCGCGCCGAGGTCCTTGGTCACCCGTTCGACCATGGCTTCGGTTTCCTGGAAGTAGCTGGCGCGAATATTCATCACCAGCGGCTTGTGCGGCTCGCGCAGGAATTCGGCGCCGGTGAAAGCACCGATGAAGGGCGCGCCTGCCGCCGTTGCGATCGGCTGGGTGGCGGCTGAGGTCGGGGTGCCAACCGCACCGACGAGCGCGAACACCTTGTCTTCTTCCAGCAGCTTCTTGGCCGCTTCGATCGACCTGGTCGGCTCATAGCCGTCGTCGACGCTCTTGAGCTCGAGCTTGCGGCCCTTGACGCCGCCGGCCTTGTTGATCTCGGCGAAGGCTGCTTCCAGCCCGATCTTCATGCCCTGGCCCAAGGCCGAGGCCGGACCGTCAAGCGCCGCGGCTTGACCAAACACGATCTTGTCGGCCGACACGCCGTTTTCGGCGGATGCGGGAATGCTCGTCGCGAGGAGAACAGCCGACGCAGCAAGGAAGGCGTTGAACGGAGTAGCTCGCATATGAATTTGTCCTTTGGCGGGTGTAATGGTCAAACGGATCTGCTGGCCCGGTCATCGTTGGCATGACGACACAGCAACACTGCGTTGCGATTGTGAGCCAGATAGCTTCAGAACAGATTAATGATTTGAGCGGTGCGTATTTGTACGGTTGCGCGATCGAGGCGAGGTTCGCGGCGGAGTTGCAGCCGTGAACACGCAGCCCGCACAAGGCGATCGTGGCACAATCAAAATTGGCAGGGAATACCCGAGCGTGAAGCGCCACTTGCGCGGATCAGCGACAAGTGTCCGGAATTCCAGCGGGGACCGGCAAGGTTATCGAAGGGTTAAGCTGATCGCCTGTCCGTGCGACGCAGTCCCGATTGTTCTTCGACACGATAGCTTAGTTGATCTGGATCCGCGTATTGCGTTGGCCGTTGCGCTGTACCAGCGCGAACAGCGCCGCCGCATGCGACGGGTGCAGCCTGACGCAGCCATGCGAGGCGCGGCCGCCGAGCCGCTTGATATCCGTGGTGCCGTGAATGGCGAATCCGTAATGGAAGAAGATCGCGTGCGGCATCGGCGAATTGTAATATTTGCGCGAGAAGTAATGTCGATGCATCGATTGCGGACGGAATACGCCGCTCGGCGTGCCATAGCCGCTGCGGCCGGTCGAGACCGGCCAGCTGTACCGCGTCGCGCCGTCGATGCTGACGGCCATGCGCTGGGATGATTTGTCGATCTGGACCACGACCGCGGCGCGTGCCGGGCTCGATGCCAATGCCGAGATCAAAATCGCGGCCGCAAATGGCAGCCGCTTAGCCAATCGAAATTTCATAATGACGCCCTGCCGGCAAAAAAAACTTCTCTAATGGCGGCATGATATGTCTTTTGGGAACGCGCCTTGTAAAGAGCGGCGCGCGGCCGGGCGCGAGAGGCCTTGGATTAATCTTAACCCGGAGCGGCCGGGATAGCGTGGAAATGCCGCGTGCAGATATTGTGGGAGATCAAGCAATTGCGATGGCCGGGCTGGTCCCGCTTGACCGATTCCATGCTACGCTTGGCGCGATAGAGTGATCCGATGACACCCCGCCTGATTCTGATCCCGCTCCTGATCCTGACCGGTCTCGCCAATGCCACTGCGGCATGGGCGCAGGACAAGGGCAGCGTTGATCCCAAGCCGCTGCCGCCGCTGGCCAACCCCAACGATCCCAACATCGCCGCCAAGGAGTTGTTCGGCCGCAAGCTGCTGCCGGCAGCGACGCCGACGCGGGTGCTGGGCTTTTACGCCCATGGCTGCATCGCGGGCGCGGAGGGACTGCCGATCAACGGCGACACCTGGCAGGTGATGCGGCTGTCGCGCAATCGCTACTGGGGGCATCCCGACATGGTCGCGCTGGTGAGGCGGCTGGCCAACAAGGCGCACAGAGATGCCGGCTGGCCCGGCATTCTGGTCGGCGACATGTCGCAGCCGCGCGGTGGCCCGATGTTGACAGGCCATGCCAGCCATCAGGTGGGGTTAGATGCCGACATCTGGCTGACGCCGATGCCGAACCGCCGGTTGTCGCGCAACGAACGCGAGGAAATGTCGGCAGTCATGATGGTGCGCTCCGACCGGCTCGACATCGATCCCAAAGTGTTCACACCAGGTCATCTGGTGGTGATCCGCGCCGCCGCGCAGGAGCCGACGGTGCAGCGCATCTTCGTCAATGCCGCGATCAAGAAGGCGCTGTGCCGCGAAGCCAAGGGCGATCGCAGCTGGCTGCACAAGGTGCGGCCGATGTACGGCCACGACTATCATTTCCACATCCGCATCAAATGTCCGCCCGGCGCCGGCGAATGCGAAAGCCAGCCCGATCCGACCGAAGGCGAAGGCTGCAGCGCCGGCGACCTCGCCTTCTGGTTCAAGGACTCGGTTCTCCATCCGAAACCGCCGCTCATTCCGCCGAAACCAAAACCGCCGATGACGATGGCGCAGCTTCCCCCGGCCTGCAAAGCGGTGCTGACTGCACCGGATGCAAAGCAATAGCCGGGCGGGGCGGAGCCTTTGCGCCGCGCCAACAATGCTGTAAGGTTCCCCACGCGATATTCCTGATGGACCGTAAGTCTCAGGAAAATGACCGGAACGGCGCTTCCGATTGTCGCATCCCTGACCCAACCAACGCCTGATTGCGGCGCGCGGACTGCGCGCATGCAAGCACGCCCGGAGCGCTCCGATGCATCGTCTCGCCGGAATTTTTGCCGCCTTTTTCATTCTGTTTGGCGCGATCCAATCGCCCGCTGCCGCACAGGACAAGACCATTACGGTGTTCGCCGCCGCCTCGATGAAGAATGCGCTCGATGACATCGACGCCGCCTATACCGCCAGGACCGGCGTCAAGATCACGGTAAGCTACGCTGCGAGCTCGGCACTGGCAAAACAGATCGAACAGGGCGCGCCGGCCGACGTGTTCATATCCGCCGACACCGACTGGATGGATTATGCGATCGGAAAGAAAACCATCAACGAGCCGACCCGGGTCAACCTGCTCGGCAATTCCATCGTGCTGATCGCTCCGAAGGATTCGAAGATCGACAATGTCAGCATCGGCGCGGGCTTCAATCTCGCCAAGCTCGCGGGTGACGGCAAGATCGCGACCGGCGACGTCAAATCCGTGCCGGTCGGAAAATACGCCAAGGCGGCACTGGAGAAACTCGGCGCCTGGCAGGCGGCCGAGCCGAAATTCGCGATGGCCGACAGCGTGCGCGCGGCGCTGACGCTGGTGGCGCGCGGTGAAGCCACACTCGGCATCGTCTACTCCACCGACGCCAGGGTCGAGCCCGGCGTCAAGGTCGTCGGCACCTTCCCGGGCGATTCCCATCCCGCGATCATCTATCCGGTCGCAGCGACCACGACCGCCAAGCCGGAGACCTCGGATTATCTTGCCTTCCTGCGCTCGACCGCGGCCAAGAACATCCTCGAGAAATACGGCTTCAAGTTCCTGGTCAGCCCCTCGACCTGATGTTCGATATCTCGCCGACGGAATGGACGGCGATCCTGCTCTCTCTGCGGGTCGCCATCATCGCAACGCTGGTGGCGACGCCGTTCGGCATCGCGCTGGCGTGGCTGCTGGCGCGGCATGATTTCTGGGGCAAGTCGATCCTCGATGCGTTGGTCCATCTGCCGCTGGTGCTTCCGCCGGTCGTGACCGGCTATCTGCTGCTGCTCACCTTCGGCCGCCGCGGCATGGTCGGCGCGTGGCTGGCCGACAATCTCGGCATCGTATTCGCGTTTCGCTGGACCGGAGCTGCGCTGGCCTGCGGCGTGATGTCGTTTCCGCTGCTGGTGCGGCCGATCCGGCTGTCGATCGAGGCGATCGACCGGCGGCTTGAACAGGCATCGAGCACGCTCGGCGCGGCACCGTGGCAGGTGTTTGCGACCGTCACCCTGCCGCTGGCGCTGCCGGGCATACTGGCCGGCATGGTGCTCGGCTTTGCCAAGGCGATCGGCGAGTTCGGCGCCACCATTACGTTCGTGTCGAACATTCCCGGTGAAACCCAGACGATTTCCTCGGCGATCTATTCGCTGATCCAGACACCCGACGGCGATCGCGCGGCGGGGCGGCTGGTGCTGATCTCCATCGTGATCGCGATGGGCGCGCTGATCGCATCCGAGTGGTTCGCACGGCGCGCCACGCAGCGCCTGCACGGGAACTGACCATGCTGCGCGTCGAGGTCACAAAGCAGCTTGGCGAGTTCTCGCTGGAAACCTCGTTCACCAGCGAGGGCCGCGTCACCGGCCTGTTTGGCGCGTCCGGCGCCGGCAAGAGCTCGCTGATCAACATGATCGCGGGCTTGCTGCGGCCCGACCGCGGCGTCATCACCCTCGACGGCGAAACGCTCGACGACACCTCGACGGGCGCGCACGTGCCGCCGCACCGCCGCCGCATCGGCTACGTGTTCCAGGATGCCCGGCTGTTTCCGCATCTCGACGTGCGGCAAAATCTCGACTACGGCCGGCGCATGAACCGCCTCATTGAAGATCCCGCGCAGCATGCGCGCATCACCGATCTGCTCGACATCGGCGGCCTGCTGGATCGCCGGCCCGGAAAACTCTCCGGCGGCGAGCGTCAGCGCGTCGCGCTCGGCCGCGCGCTGTTATCGAAGCCACGATTGCTGCTGCTCGATGAGCCGCTGGGATCGCTCGACGAGGGACGCAAGGTCGAAATCCTGCCCTATCTGATCCGGCTGCGCGACGAGGGCATCCCGATGGTCTATGTCAGCCACGATGCCGCGGAGCTGCGCCAGCTCGCGACGCAGATCGTGATGTTGCGCAACGGACGCGTCACCGCGCTCGGCGGCGTCAAGGTGCTGACGGGCAGCACGCCTGCTTGATATCGTCCGTGATCCAGATCACGTTCGATCGGCGCAGAATCCAAGAAATCCAGTGTTTATAGGCACTTCCTGAACACCCGTTCAGAAAAATCCTTCGAACTATTTTCGCGGGCGACGCGTCTCATAAGCGCATCAGGCAATCACGCCTAGCACAATGGAGACTACAACTATGTTCCGTAAAATCGCTCTTGCAGCTGCTGCCGCGATCGCACTGACCGCTGCTGCTGTTGCCCCGGCTTCGGCCGGTGGTAAGGGTGGCCACGGTCATGGTGGTCATCACGGTCATGGCCATCACGGCCATCATCATGGTCATCATCATCACGGTCATGGCCATCATCACCACCACGGTCATCATCACCACGGCCACCACCACTTCGGCTCGTTCTACATCGGCGGAAGCTGCTGGCGGACGGTGTGGACCGACTTCGGACCGCGTCGCATCTACGTCTGCGGCCGCTATCTGTAAGCTGACGGCCGTCGCAAGAAGGCCTCAGCCGAAGGCTGGGGCCTTCTCCCTTTTGCAGGGTTGCGTCAACTCACCTAAACAATTTCGCGCGCTCGCAAATCCGCAATCGCGCCCGCGTCGTAGCCGAGCGAGGCCAGCACCTCATCGGTATGTGCGCCGAGTTCGGGCGCCATGCGGTCGAGTTTGCCGCCGCCATGGGCGAGCTGAAACCCGCTGCCGGCAAAACGAAGCCGGCCATAGGGCGTGTCGATTTCCTGAATCGCGCCGCGCGCTGCGATCTGCGGATGATCGATCACTTCCTCGACCTTCCAGATGCTGGCGCAGGGCGCGCCGGCTGCTTCCAGGATGGTCTCCCATTCGCGCGGGTCCTTCTTCGACAGCGCATCCTCGATGATGGCGCGCAATGCCGGCTCGTTTTCCTGCCGGGCGAACCAGTCGACGAAGCGCGGGTCTTCCAACGCATCGGCGCGGCCGAGCGCCTTCATCAGCGACTGATATTGCTTCTCGCTGTTCACCGCGAGCAAGAGATAGCCGTCGCCGGCCTTGAATAGATTGGCGGTCGGCCGGCGGCTGACGGCCTGATTGCCGGAGAGTTGCTGGCGATGGCCGGCAACCGCGTAATCCGCCACCTGACCTGAAAGAAACGCCAGCGTCGCCTCCAGCATGGAGACGTCGACCATCTGTCCCTTGCCGGTATGGGTACGCTGGAACAGCGCGCTGGAGACACCGAACGCCGCGGTCGAGCCGGACAAGACGTCGCAGACCGCAAAGCCGGCGCGGGTCGGTCCGGTCTCAGCGTGGCCCGTAATGGACATGATGCCTGATAGAGCCTGGATCTTGCCGTCATAGCCGGCGCCAAGTCGCGCCGGACCGGTCTGGCCAAACCCCGAGATCGCGCAATAGATCAGCCGCGGATTGATTTCAGAGAGCGCCGCATAGCCGATGCCGAGCTTGTCCATCACGCCGGGACGGAAATTCTCCATCACCACGTCGGCTTGCGCCGCCAGCAGCTTGACGATCGCGATCGCTTCCGGCTTTTGCAGGTCGAGCGTCAGGCTGCGCTTGTTGCCGTTGATCGCCTGCCAACCCGGGGCCAGACCGCGCTCGGCCCATTCGCGGGAGAGCGGCGTGCGGCGCATGTCCTCGCCCTCGCGCCGCTCCACCTTGATGACATCGGCGCCGAGCAGCGCGAGCTGGTAGCTCGCATAGGGGCCGGCCAGCACCTGCGTGAAGTCGAGAATCTTCACGCCTTCGAACGGTCGGGTCAATGGAGGTCCTCCTCGTTTTCTTCCCTCTCCCCTTGTGGGAGAGGGTGGCGCCTCACGAAGTGAGGCGACGGGTGAGGGGTTCTCTCCTCACGGCAACATTTCGAGATGAGGATAGAGACCCCTCATCCGGCGCTTCGCGCCACCTTCTCCCACAAGGGGAGAAGGAAGACGGCCTCACGCTGCGCGGTTGCCGCGCGCGATTTCTTTTTGCTTGTCGAACTCGGCCCGGCGCCGTGCCAGTTCTTCCGGGCTCATCTGCGCGATGTTGTTGTAGTCGAGCTTCCAGGAGGCATCGTCGCTCCAGCGCAGCGGCGATTGCATCGTGGTGCGCGCGCCGGACGCGGTTTCCAACAAGCGTAGCGCCAGTTCGAGCGTCTGCGCCTGCGAGGCCACATCCTGCGGCTTGCCGGCCGAGTTGCCGAGCGGGAAATCCGAGAACAGGAAGCGGGGCACGGCGGCGTGCTCGACGATGTCCTTGGCACAGCCCATCACCACGGTGGCGATGCCATTGGCTTCGAGATGGCGCGCGACCAATGCCGAGGTCTGATGGCACACCGGGCAGTTCGGCACCAGCACGGCGACGTCGACCTTGTCGGCGAGACAACGCGCGAGGATGTCGGGCGCGTCGGTGTCGATGGTGACGCGATGGCTGCGATTGGTCGGCGCGCCGAAGAAGCGCGGCGCCACCTCGCCGATCCGCCCCGCGGCTTGCGCCTTGTGGAGCTGCGGCAGCGGAAACCAGGTGCCACTGTCGGTTGCTGACGTGTGCTTGCGGTCATAGCCGATATGCGAGATCCGCAGATCGTGCTGTTTCGAAGTATCGCCGTCATACACCGTGTAGAATTTCGCGCCGCCATTATACGCAGCACCCGGACCCTGATCGCCCTTGGTGGCGTCATACTGCGCGGCTGTGGTAACGATGGTCACCCGCGATTGCGCCAGCGGCTTCTTCAGCGGCTGGAACGGCGCATCGATATAATGCGCCCAGCGGTAGGGCGTGGTGTAGCCGATCGCAGCGTAATAATCGCGGGTCCGCTGCATATAGGGGACCGGAGCATCGTAGTCGGGCGCAAAGCCCAGTTGATCGTCGGACGGGCCGGACATTGTTGTGTCTCCTGCGTTTCCCTTAGCGTTGGGCCCAAGCTAATGAGTGTTCGCCTGTTGCTCAACAGCGGATATTAGATGGCCGCTCAGTTCGTAGGGCGGATTGGAGCCGAAGGCGTAATCCGCCAACTTGAGCCACAATCGGCGGATTACGCCCACCGGTCCGCGCCTTGCGCGGATCGATGGGCTCCAATCCGCCCTACACCCCCGCGACCTGGGACCAGATATCCGCAACCTTGCGCTTGAATCGCTGGCCTCTCGTCAGGGGCACGGCCACTTCCTCTTCCTCGGGCAGCCGCAGGCCGATGACACTGACCCGGCCGCCACTGATGCTGCGCGCGACCAGGACGATGGGATCCAGCACCAGCTCGGCGCCTTCCTTTGGCGCGTGGTCGAGATGGATGTCGAAATGATCCGCCAGCGTCAGCTTGGCCTGCTCTTCACCGACCGCAACGCCGTAGATCGCAGCGAGTTCGCCCAGCGTGTGCTCGCCCGACACCGTGAAATCGCCGAGCAGATGCGGATCGGGCGCCGTGCTCGGCGGCATATCGACAAAGAACCGGTCGAGTGCTTCCGCCTTTTCCGGCGGGGCCAGCAGATAGATGTAATCCCCGGGTGCAATCGGATCGGCCTCGGGGGGCGAGAGGATCCGCTCGTCACGGATCACCAGCGTCGGCTTCGACCAGGACGGGATCAGCCCGCGCCGGAAGTACAGGCTCTTTGAACGAACGGGATAGCCGACCAGTTGCTGCTCGAGCTGGCCGGGCAGATCGAGCTCCACGCGGCGCGGGCCACGGTCCGCGCGCGGCAGCGCCACATGCAGCAGCCGCGCCGCCGGCGCCAGCGTCCAGCCCTGCAGCAGCAGCGAGATGAAGACGACGACAAAGGCGACGTCGAAATAGAGATAGGCCTTCGACAGCCCCACCAGCATCGGGATCGACGCCAGGAAGATCGCCACCGCGCCGCGCAGGCCGGTCCAGGCGATGAAGAGCTTTTCCCGCCAGTTGAAACGAAACGGCGCGAGGCAGAGAAACACCGCCAGCGGCCGCGCCAGCAGCATCAGCACCAGCGCCACCAGCACGGCCGGACCGATGCTGCTCACCAGCCGCTGCGGCGACACCAAGAGGCCGAGCATCACGAACATCACAATCTGCGCCAGCCAGGTCGCGGCATCGAGGAACGTCACCACCGAATTATGCGCGCGCGTCGGCCGGTTGCCGATGATGATGCCGGCGAGATAGACCGCGAGAAAGCCGCTGGCGTGCGCGATCTGCGCCGCCCCGAAAATCACCAGCGCCGCGGTGGCGACAAAGGGCGCATGCAGGCCTTGCGGCAGCGCCACGCGATTGAGCCCGACCACCACCAGACGGCCGCCGATCACGCCGACGACGGCGCCGAGCCCGGCTTCACGCACGAATTCCAACGCGATATGCGCGGCCGAGCTTTGACCGAGCGAAATGTACTGCACCAGCATCAGCGTAAGGAAGACCGCGAACGGATCGTTGGTGCCGGATTCGGCTTCCAGTGTCGCACCGACCCTGGGGCGCAGCCGCAGGCCCTGCGCATGCACCAGCAGGAATACCGCCGCCGCATCGGTCGAAGCGACGACGGCGCCGACCAGCAGCGACTCGCTCCAGTTCAGATCGAGCACGTATTTGGCGAATGGCGCGGTGACCAGGGCGGTGAGCAACACGCCGACCGTCGCCAGCACCGTAGACGGCGCCAGCACCGCACGGATGCTTTGAAACCGCGTTTTCAGACCGCCGTCGAACAGGATCAGCGCCAGCGCCACCGACCCCACCAGATAGGTCGAGCGTACGTCGTCGAAGCTGAGCTGTCCGGGCCCGGAATCGCCCGCCAGCATGCCGATCATCAAGAAGACCAGCAGCAATGGCGCGCCGAAGCGCAGCGCCAGCAGGCTCGAGAGAATTCCGGCCATGATCAGGACGGCTCCGAGCAAAATCGCCAGACTTACTGAATCGAGAGAAGCCATGAATCCAGGTAAGCCTCGAATCTAGAGAAGGTTTGCACCGCTGCAATGTTGGGCAAATACTTGCAATTGCATCCTTATCGTCGCCACAGTTGAACGCCAACCCATTTCTCCGGATAGCGGCAATGTGCCCGGTTTATCGGCCTAACTTGCCCTTGCGGACGTCTTGTATCGATGGCATCCGCAGCGGGCTTGTGGGAATCTGCCAGCGCTTCGAATCAATTTTGCATGATGGGGCAGCTCGATAAGCAACTTGCCCCGAACGAGATTTTGCCGATGGATCCGAAAGAGATTATCGAGTTGCTGCTCACCACCGCCCGGTCGCTCGGCGCGGAAGTCACCTCGCCGTGGTTCTATCTGCAGTTTGGCCTGATCCTCGCCGGCGCAGGCATCGCCTATGCTTGCGACGCGGCGATTCGTTCGCGCATCGACATGACCTCGTTCGCGATGGGCTTGCCGCTGCCGCTTCGGCACTTCGCCCGCGTGCTGATCTTCAGCGCTTCCACCGCGGTGTTCGCCGTTCTGATGATCGCCGCCCGCATCGCAATGGTCCACTCGACCTGGCCGAGCCGCAGCTATCTCTTGGCGGTCTCCGCCAAGCTGGCGCTGGCCTGGCTGGTCATTCGCCTCGTGACATCGGTCATTCGCAACGAGTTCATCGTCCGCCTGGTGTCGCTGTCGGCGTGGCTGGTCGCCGCGCTCAGCGTCGTCGGCCAGCTTCAACCGACCCTGGACTTGCTGGATTCGGATGCGGCCTCGATCGTGCTCGGCGGATTGCGGCTGACGCCGCTGGTCCTGATCAAGCTCGGCGCCTTGCTGATCGTGGCGCTATGGCTGACCAACATCGCCAGCAACTTCGTCGAAAGCCGGATCACCCGCTCCGCGGATTTGACGCCGTCGATCCAGGTGCTGCTGGTGAAGATGATCCGGATGGGCCTGATGGTGCTGGCGGTCATCATCGCGCTCAGCGCCGTCGGCATCAATCTGTCCGCGCTCGCGGTATTTTCCGGCGCGGTCGGCGTCGGTATCGGTATCGGCCTGCAGAAGATCGTCGCCAATTTCATCTCGGGCATCATCCTGCTGGCGGACAAGTCGGTAAAACCCGGCGATCTCGTCACCATCGGCGACAGCTCGGGCAGGATCAGCGCGATGAAGACGCGCTACATCTCGGTCGCCGCCGGCGACGGCCGCGAATTCCTGATCCCGAACGAGGATCTGGTGACCCAGAAGGTGGTGAACTGGACCTATACCGACAAGAATACGCTGGTGAAGGTGCTGTTCGGCGCCAATTACGACGCCGATCCGCGGCTGGTCTGCAAGCTGGCCCTCGAGATCGCCGCGGCGGCGCCGCGCGCTATCAAGAACAAGCCGCCGAACTGCATCCTGACCGAGTTTGCCGAGGCCGGGATGAAATTCTCCCTGACCTTCTGGATATCAGACCCCGACGGCATGGACACCGTAAAGAGCGACGTCATGCTGGCGCTGTGGGATGCCTTCAAGCGCGAGGGCATCCGGGTTCCCTACCCGGTGCGTGAAATCCGGGTCCGGGGCGGCGCGCTGCCGGTCGAATCCGTGGTTGAGGTTTCCAGCTGAAATCAAGCGTTTAGATGCCCCCCGGCCCCGAACCTTGGCTTGCACTGCAAGCTGCGATCATTAAATTAGGCTGCAAATCAGCCTTTGACGCCCTCAATTCCGAAGCATGACCCGCCCATGAGCTATATCGAAGCGACAGATACCTCCTTGCGAAAGACCGGACAGATCAAGCTGCATGGCGCGAGCGGTTTCGCCGGCATGCGCAAGGCCGGCGCCCTGGTCGCCAAATGCCTCGACGAGCTCACCGACATCGTCAAGGAAGGCATTCCTACCTCGCGGATCGATGAATTCGTCCGCGATTTCGCTTTCAGCCACGGCGCCTACCCGGCGACGCTGATGTATCGCGGCTACCGCTATTCGACCTGCACCTCGATCAATCACGTGGTCTGCCACGGCATGCCCGGCGACCGCGCGCTGAAGGAAGGCGACATCGTCAATATCGACGTCACCTTCATCGTCGACGGCTGGTACGGCGATTCCAGCCGCATGTATGCGATCGGCCCGATCGCCCGCAAGGCCGAACGGCTGATCGAGATCACCTATGAGGCGATGATGCGCGGCATTGCCGCCGTAAAACCCGGCGCCACCACGGGCGACATCGGCCACGCCATCCAGAGTTTTGTCGAGCCGCAAGGCATGAGCGTGGTGCGCGATTTCTGCGGCCATGGTTTGGGACGCATGTTCCACGACGAGCCGAACATCATCCATATCGGCAGGCCCGGCGAAGGCGTGGCGCTGAAGCCCGGCATGTTCTTCACCATCGAGCCGATGATCAATCTCGGCAAGCCGCATGTGAAGATCCTGTCCGACGGCTGGACCGCGGTGACGCGCGACCGCTCGCTGTCGGCGCAGTTCGAGCACTCGGTCGGCGTGACCGCTGATGGCGTCGAAATCTTCACGCTGTCGCAACGCCACGCCGAGAAGCCGCTGGTCAAGGCATAATTGGACCGGCGCGTAACCCTACCTCGCAAGCCGAAGGCCGTCGTCTTCGATATGGACGGCCTGCTGATCGACACTATTCCCGCCTATGTCAGCGCCATGGTGGAGGCCGGCCATGATGTCGGACACGTCGTCTCGAAAGACTATGTGCTGTCGCTGGTCGGGCTGCTCGGCCTTGAGCTGGAAGCGCAGCTTCGCACCGACCATGGCACGGCATTTCCGCTCCCTGCCTATATGGCCGCGGTCTCGGCACGGCTTGGTCCGATCCTGGATGCCGGCGTTCCCTTGAAGACCGGCGCATCAGAATTGCTGGCAGCACTGGCACGGGCGGACATGCCAATGGCGGTCGGGACCTCGATGACGCGGAAGGAAGCGCTTCATCATCTGAACCGTTGCGAGGTCGAACATTTCTTCCGCACCGTCGCCGCGCGAGACGACGTGGCCCGCGGCAAGCCGCATCCGGACGTTCACCTGAAGGCGATGTCAGCGCTGGGGTTCGAGGTCCGCGATTGCCTGGTCCTCGAAGATTCCTTCAACGGCGTGCGCGCAGCGCATGCGACCGGCGCCATGGTGATCATGGTACCGGATGTCGTGGCGCCAACGCCGGAGATCGCAGCGCTTTGCACGCTGGTGGCCGCCGACCTGCATCAGGTCGGGGAGATCATCGGGAGGATGGAAGCCTCGGCCAACTAATTCCTGCCGTTCCGGTAAGTCATGATTGCAACGGCACGGGACGCTGGATGCCGATACCGTGAGAACGACGGCCGACGCCGCTTGTTGCAAATGGTTCTCAATACCAATCCTGCCGTGTGCGCTCCTGCGGCAAGATGCCGATCCCTTGAGTTGAATCCTTGCGGAATACGCCGCGCGCGACGGGGTAGAACTCGACGCGGACGCTCTCAGTCGGGGCCTCCGACGGGCGATCAACCAAGGGAGCAAGAACAATGTTCGAGATTTCACGTCGTGATCTGATTCTCGGGAGCACGGGGGCTGCGCTCGTATTCGGCCTCAAGGGGCCGGTTTCGTTTATCGATGCGGCACACGCGCAGCGCGCCGCGGACAGCCTCAAATACAAGGTCGGGGACATCGAGGTGTTCAGCCTGCATGAGGGCTCCGTCGAGCGCACCGTCACTGAAGCGATGGTCAAGAATGCCTCGCTCGACGACGTCAAGAAGGCGCTGAGCGCGGCGGGCATCGGGCCAGACAAGATCGACAACCCCTTTACCGTCACGGCGATCCGGACCGGTGGCAAGGTCGTGCTGTTCGATACCGGATTTGGCGGCAACGGTCCGGCCACCGTGGGCAAGCTCGCCGACAATATGAAGGCTGCCGGCCTCGATCCCGCGACCGTCTCCACGGTCGTGATCTCGCATTTTCATGGCGACCACATCTCTGGCCTGTGGGTGAAGGAGACCAGCGCGCCGGTATTTCCGAACGCGGAAATCATGATGCCCGAGGCCGAGTACAAGTTCTGGACCGATCCGGCGCTGGTCGAGAAGTTGCCGGAAGCCAACCGTCCGATCGTCAAGCGCATCCAGGCGACGTTCCCGACCTGGAAGAACATCAAGCAATATAATGACGGCGCCGACCTCGCGCCCGGCGTCAAGGCGATCGCCACGCCTGGCCATACTGTCGGACACATGTCCTTCCTGGTGGCCTCCGGTGGACAGCAGCTCTACATCCAGAGCGACGTCACCGGCATGCACCAGCTGTTCGTCAGGAATCCCGGCTGGTTCTCCAGCTTCGATGCCGATGGCCCGAAGGCGGAAGCCACGCGCCGCGCTCTGTTCGATCGTATCATCGCCGAGAAGGGCATGATCGCCGGCTATCATTTCGGCTTCCCGAATGTCGGCACCCTGTCGAAGGACGGCAACGGCTATGCGTTCGCGGCCGTGAAGGCCTGATCGCGCCCTGGTCCGAAACGAGTGGAAGGCGCCGCATGGCGTGCGGCGCCTTTTCTCTATCCGAAATCCGCCGCCGCCCCGCACTTCAGAGTTGCAAAAGCTGGCCGGCACGGCATGCTTGATGCCGATGCCCGCCAAGAATAGCGATCCCAATGCCGAACCCGCCGAGACGCCGCATTACCACGGCCATCGCGAGCGGCTGCGCGAGCGCTTCTACAGCGCCGGGCCGGACGCGCTCAGCGATTATGAGCTGCTGGAGATGGCGCTATTCCCCGCCCTGCCCCGGCGCGACACCAAGCCGCTGGCCAAATTGCTGCTGAAGAAGTTCGGTTCCTTTGCCGAAGTCGTCCACGCGCCGGAAGCACGCCTGCGCGAAGTCGAGGGGATCGGCGATGCGTCCATCCACCAGATCAAGCTGCTCGCCGCCGCCGCAAGCCGGGTGGCAAAAGGCGAGATCAAGCGCAGCATCGCGCTGTCGTCCTGGAACGACGTGATCGGCTATTGCCGCAGCAGCATGGCATTCGCCGACAAGGAACAGTTTCGCCTGCTGTTCCTCGACAAACGCAATCAACTCATCGCCGACGAGGTGCAGCAGACCGGCACCGTCGACCACACCCCGGTCTATCCGCGCGAGGTGATCAAGCGCGCGCTGGAATTATCGGCGACCGCGCTGATCCTGGTGCACAACCACCCGTCCGGCGATCCGACGCCCTCGCAGGCGGACATCCAGATGACCAAGGCGATCGTCGACATCGCAGCTCCACTCGGTATCTCCGTGCACGACCACATCATTGTGGGCAAGAACGGGCATGCGAGTTTGAAGGGGATGCGGCTGATCTAGCAAGACGGCCTTCAGGCGCGAAGCCAATCAGCTACCTTGTCGGCCTCTGCACAGAGCTCACGATCTCGCGCGCGGCATTCTGCAGATCGGCAAGGTGCCGGGCTGCAAAATCCTCCACCGTGAACGCCGTCCTGATCCAGCGAAAATTGATCGAGCCATGAACGCGCCTGCCATCGAACAGCGCCACGGCAACTGCAGAAGAAGTTCGGGCTTACGCCGGCGGAAGTCGGACTCATTCACGAATTAATCCAGGGCAGCAGCCTTCAGGCCGCCGCGGACCGGCTTGGGATCAAGATTGCGACGGCACGGACCCATCTTCAGCGGATCTTTGCGAAAACCGGCACGACGCGTCAGGCCGAACTCATGCGTCTGATGTTGACAAGGGAGCATTGGGCCCGGCCCGGCAGAAACTAATTCACCAACAGAACCTCGCCGACACGGTCGATGTCGTAGCCTGCAAGTTCTGTGGCATGCTCGCGGAACGCCGCCGAGCGCAGGAAGCCGAACAGGCGCTGCGGCCCGGGCAGGAAGTAATCGCGCTGCCGCAGCACCAGGTCAAAATTCTCCCATGTCAGCGGCAGGAATTCGAGCGCGGCGGCGAGCGCGACCGACCTTGTTGCGATCCCGCAATCGGCGCGGCCCGAACGCACCGCCTGCGCGATGTCGGTCCCGGTCGGACAAACCGGCTTCAACAAAGTGAGATCGTGGGCTGCGAGGCCGGCGCGGGCCAGCAGCGCGAGCAGCAGCAGTTGCGCGCCGGCACCGAGCGGACGCTGCGCCATGCGCGCGCCGGTCCGCGCGACCGATGCAATATCGCTCAACTTCAGTGGATTATCAGGTGCGACCAGGATGCCTTGCTCGCGCCGCGCAAACGAAATCACGACGGCATCGTGCAACCCCGGTGCGCCGGCAACGGTTGCGATATTCACCTGCTCATCATCCGCACCATCTTCCTGGGCGTGCAAATGGATCGCCGCGGCCATTACCTCGCCGCGCGTCAGCCGCCGCAATCCTTCTTCGCTGCCTTCCGGCAGGCTCGCGAGACCGCAGCCGCTCTCGCGCAGCGCCCATTCCAGCAGGGGATCATGACTGCCGCCAAGGATCGGAGGGGCTGCGACATGGGTGAGCGCCGCCGGCGCGATCAGGCCGGCCGTCACCCAGCGGTCAAGCGCCGCGCGCGGAAACAGCCATCGTCCCGTCACCTTGGTGCACGGCACGACGCCTTGCGCGACCAGCTCGTAGAGCTTGCGCTCGGACAGACGCAGGTAGATCGCGGCCTCGTCGGTGGTGAGCAGATCGGCCATGGGCAAATAAGCACAGACATGCATTAATATGAATAGGTTACGAAATTTGACCATAACCGCGGCTTCTGCACAAGATGCGCAGAAGGATGGATTTCGATGCCGGGCGATGTTTCTGCGCTTCAACTGGTGCTGACCGGTGACCCAGCGCTGCTGGCCATCGTGCGGCTGTCGTTGATCGTGAGCCTTTCCGCCGTCGTCCTTGCCGCCCTGATTGGAATCCCCTTCGGCGCAGCGCTGGCGCTGATCCAGTTTCCCGGCCGTCAGGCCGTCATCATCGTGCTCAACGCGCTGATGGGCCTGCCGCCGGTGGTGGTCGGGCTGGCGGTTTTCCTGGCGCTGTCGCGTGCGGGCCCGCTCGGCTCATGGGGCCTGCTGTTCACGCCGAAGGCGATGATCATCGCGCAGACGGTGCTGGTGGCCCCGATCATCGCGGCCCTCACGCGCCAGACCATCGAAGATCTGTGGCTCGAATACCGCGACGAACTCAATGCGATGAATGTCGGCCCGGTCGGCCGGGTGGCGACGCTGATCTGGGACGCGCGGTTTAGCCTAGTCACCGCACTCCTCGCCGGGTTTGGCCGGGCAGCGGCCGAGGTCGGCGCGATCATCATTGTCGGCGGCAATATCGACGGCTTCACCCGCACCATGACGACCGCAATCGCGCTGGAAACGTCCAAGGGCGACCTGCCGCTGGCCGTCGGACTCGGCATGGTGCTGATCGTGATCGTGATCGCGGTCAACGCGCTCGCCTGGACCGCCCGCCGCGCGGGCGAGCGGATGGCGGGGTGACCATGCGCGCACCAATTTCCGATCTGCCGATCAGGTTCGAGAACGTCACCGTCGCCGCCGGGGCGGTGACGATCCTTGGCGGCATCAGCCTCACGCTGAATCCGGGGAGGCCGACCATTCTGATCGGCCCGAACGGCTCGGGGAAGAGCACGCTGCTGCGCACGGCGATGGGTCTGGTGCGGCCATCACAGGGGCGCGTGACGTGGGGAGGACGGGAAGATGTCCCGCCGACGCGGCGCGCCATCGTGCTGCAGCGCCCGGCCATGCTGCGGCGTAGCGCAAGCGGCAACATCCGCTACGCCCTGCGCGCGTCTGATGTCGCGCGAACGGAGCAGCAAAGCCGGATCGATGAATTGCTGGCGCTGGTCGGCCTCGGCCAACTGGCCGATCGTCCTGCGCGCCGGCTGTCGGGCGGCGAACAGCAGCGGCTTGCGCTGGCGCGCGCGCTCGCGCGCGATCCTGCCATCCTTTTTCTGGACGAGCCGACCGCGAGCCTCGATCCCGCCGCCACCAAGGCGATCGAGGACATCGTCCACGCGGTGAGCCAGCGCGGCATCAAAATCGTCATGGCGACCCATGACCTCGGCGAAGCCCGGCGGCTGGCGGGCGACATCGTCATGCTTCACCGCGGCCGCGTGGTCGAAACCGGCCCGGGCGCGTCGTTTTTCAGCACACCACAAACCGGCGAAGCGAAAACGTTCCTCGCCGGCGAACTGCTCGTTTGACTGATCTTTTGGAGGACATGAAATGTTTACTCGCCGCTTGCTGATGGCGATCGCCGTCAGCGCCGTTTTCGCCGGCTCCGCTTTCGCGCAGGACAAATCGATCCTGGTGGCGTCGACCACCTCGACGCAGGATTCCGGCCTGTTCGGTCACCTGCTGCCGATGTTCAAGGACAAGACGGGCATCGACGTGAAGGTGGTTGCACAGGGCACCGGCCAGGCGATCGATACCGGCCGCCGCGGCGACGCCGACGTGCTGTTCGTCCACGCCAAGGCGGCGGAAGAAAAATTCCTCAGCGAAGGCTTTGGCGTCAAGCGTTACCCTGTCATGTACAACGACTTCGTCCTGGTTGGCCCGAAAAGCGATCCTGCCGGCATCAAGGGATCAAAGGACATCGTCGCCGCGTTCAAGACGCTCAAGGACAAGGGCATCGACTTCATTTCGCGCGGCGACAAGTCCGGCACGCACCAGGCCGAGCTCAATCTCTGGAAGGTCGCCGGCATCGACATCGCGGCGGACAAGGGCCCTTGGTACAAGGAGATCGGCCAGGGCATGGGCGCCGCGCTCAACACCGCGGCGGCTTCAAACGCCTATGTGCTGACCGATCGCGCCACCTGGCTTTCGTTCAAGAACAAGGGCGAACTCGTCATCGAGGTCGAAGGCGACAAGCGGCTGTTCAACCAGTATGGCGTCATGCTGGTGAACCCGGCGAAGCATCCGAACGTCAAGAAGGATTTCGGCCAGCAGTTCATCGACTGGCTGGTCTCGGCCGAAGGCCAGAAGGCGATCGCCGATTTCAAGATCAACGGCGAGCAGCTGTTCTATCCCAATGCCAGCGATCCGGGCGCCTGATGCGCATTCGCCCTCTTGCAAGCCTTGCGGTTCTCGCGTTGATGTCAGCACCAGCCATTGCGGAAGACCAGGTGCTGCTCCATGCCGCCGGCAGCCTGCGCGGCGCGCTAAGCGACGTTGCGGCCAGTTTCGAGGCGGCCACCGGGACCCAGGTGAAGGCAAAGTTCGGCGCATCCGGTTTGCTGAAGGACGAGATCGCCGGCAGCGCCAAGGCTGAAGTGTTCGCTTCCGCCAACATGGAGCACCCGCGCGCATTGGCGTTCGCCAAACGCAGCGGCCCGGCGGTGCTGTTCGCGCGCAACAAGCTGTGCGCATTGGCGAGGCCGGGGCTCGCGATCGAGCCCGCGACGCTCCTCGACCGGATGCTCGACGCCGAGATCAAGCTCGACGCCGCGCGCCGACCCGTCGGGCGACTATGCTTGGGAAGTGTTTCGCAAGGCCGACAGGATCAAACCGGGCGCCTACGCCCTGCTCGACAAGAAAGCGCTGCAGCTCACCGGTGGACCGACCAGCCCGCCGGCACCTCCGGACCGTTCGATCTATGGCAAATTGCTCGCACAGCGCGCCGCCGACATCTTCCTGAACTATTGCACCGGCGCGCTGGCGGCGCAGAAGGAAAATCCGGCGCAGCAGATCGTCGGCCTTCCCGATGCGCTGGCGGTCGGCGCCGACTATTGACCGTGATCAACGATGCGTCGGCCCCTGCCTACAAATTCGCGTTGTTCATTCTTTCCACCGAGGGCCAGCAATTGCTCGCCAAGCACGGATTTGCCGCGCCGGGTGCGGCGCCATAGGGGATTAGTCAGGTCAGCGGGATTCATCGGATATCATCGCGATCAGGCCTGACGAACATGTCCAGCGCGGCTTGGAAGCTAGATTTGGCAGCCCAGGTAGGCCACCTTGCCGCCCCGCGGAAGAATGCCTATGACCGGACGGCCAGTGTTCCCTTAGGCGGAAGAACGAATGGACCGCATCGACGCGATGAAAGTCTTTGTCTCCGCCGTCGACGAGGGCAGCCTCGCCGGTGCCGGCCGGCGCCTGCGCCGGTCACCGGCCGCCGTGAGCCGCGCGATCGCCTTCCTCGAGAACCATGTCGGGGCTGAACTGCTGCATCGCACGACGCGGTCGCTGAAGCTGAGTGAGGCCGGCGAGCGCTATGTCGCTGCGTGCCGCCGCGTCCTCGTCGAACTCGAGGAGGCCGATCTCGTCGCCGGCAGCGAACGCTCGGCGCCGCGCGGCACGCTGACCCTAACCGCGCCCATCATCACCGGTGAAGATATTTTGCGGTCGATCCTCGAAGCCTTCATGAACGAATATCAGGCGGTGACCGCGCGCCTCGTTCTGCTCGACCGGCCGGTGAATCTGATCGACGAGGGCATCGACGTTGCGCTCCGCATCGCACATCTCGCCGATTCGAATTTCGTCGCAGTGCGTGTCGGCGAAGTTCGCCGCGTGATCGCGGCGTCACCGGGATATCTGGCGCGGCATCCCGTCATCCGCGAACCGGCCGATCTGGCAAAGCACCGTATTGTCGCCATGACCCATTTCGGACTGGATTCCTGGAGCTTCCCGCCGCTGAAGGGATCCTCCGTTCCACGAGTGGTCCAGTTCGCGCCGCGGCTGGTCGTCAACACGGTTCGCGCGGCGATCGCCTCCGCGACGGAAGGGCACGGGGTCACGCGGCTGTTTTCCTATCACATCGCCGACGAAATCCGCGACGGGCGACTACAACTGCTGCTCGGCAAGGACGAACACCCGCCGCTGCCGGTCCACCTGCTGGCGCCGCAGGGGCGCTTGTCGGTACCGAAGGTGCGCGCCTTTGTCGACTTTGCCGCGCCGCGCCTGAAGCGGTATTTCACTCGGCTTTCGAGCGAGGCCGACAAGAACGCCAGCGCCATTCGTGCGCGCGGCGGAAGAGTGCCTTCCGAATAGGGGCATTCGCACCGAAACCTGGAAGAACTAGCCTGATCTCCATCGGCGCCACACGGCCCGGCGGCAAACCTGCCGCTTCACAGAGATCAGGAGGCTACCATGGGTAAGGAACAGAAAGTCGTCATCATCACCGGCGCATCGCAGGGTATCGGCGCGGATCTGGTGAAGGGATATCGCGATCGCAACTACCGCGTCGTCGCCAATTCCCGTTCGATCAGGCCGTCCAGCGATCCGGATGTTCTGACCGTCGCGGGCGACGTTTCCGACCCGGCGACCGCGCAGAAAATCGTGTCGCAGGCGCTAGAGCGTTTCGGCCGCATCGATTCCCTGGTCAACAATGCCGGCATCTTCGTCGCCAAGCCGTTCACCAGCTATACCGCCGAGGATCTTGCGTCGGTCATTGCAACCAATGTTGGGAGCTTCTTCTACCTGACAAAACTCGCCGCGGCCGAGATGCTGAAGCAGGGTTCGGGTCACATCGTGCAGATCACGACCAGCCTGGTCGACCATGCCAACAGCAACGTTCCCTCGGTGCTGGCCTCGCTGACCAAGGGCGGTTTGAACGCCGCCACCAAATCCCTGGCGATCGAGTACGCAAAGCGAGGCATCCGCGTCAACGCTGTCTCCCCAGGAGTCATCAAGACCCCGATGCACAAACCCGAAACGCACGAATTCCTGGCCAATCTGCATCCGGTCGGGCGCATGGGCGAAGCCAAGGACATCGTCGACGCCGTGCTGTTCCTGGAAGGAGCCGCCTTCGTCACCGGCGAGATCCTGCATGTCGATGGCGGCCAGAGCGCCGGTCACTGACAGCCATTCGGAACAACTCCAGCAAGGACAATGAACATGCCCATCGTCACCATCCAGATCACCCGCGAAGGCACCCACCCCGGTGCCGACGCGGCCACGCCTGAAGAAAAGGCCGCCCTGATCAAGGGCGTCAGCCAGCTGCTGCTCGACGTGCTCAAGAAGCCGCTGGAGTCGACCTTCGTCGTCTTCGACGAAGTCGACACCGGCAATTGGGGTTGGGGCGGCCTTCCCGTGCTCGACTACCGAAAGAAGCGTGCGAACGCGCGCACGGGCTCCGTAGGCTAGCGGGAAGGATGCTCGAAATACGGACAGGGACTACGCCACCCTGTTCGCGATCGGTGCGGACGCTGTCACCGTCTCGCTGGCGATTGACCTCGTTACCACGACCGAACGAGGAAGATAGCTTCCGCGCCTCACGGCCTGACCCAGCGCTGCACCGCTTCTGCCGTATCCGCCGGCGTAGTGTTGAAGCAGATCCGGACATGCGGCACGTGGATCAGGACGAGATTGATGATCTTCTCGAACAGCAGCAGTCGTTCCGGGGGCTCGCGCAGGCCGGCGCCGATCACCACGCAATCCAGATGTCTCGATTTGAGCGCGGCAACGGTCACCGCCTCGGCGGTTTCGCCGGGATCGATCAGACAGCTCTCCGCGTCGTAGCCGAGCGCGCGCAGTATTTCGATTTGCGCCTCGATGAAATTCCTGACGAGTTCGGGTGTCAGCCCCGGAAAGGCGTTGAAATCCACAAACGAAGGCTCGTTGCCGATCGCGAGCACGGTCTTTTTCGCCATGCGTTGGTTCCATATCGGGTGAAGCGCTCGCGGACCAAACGCATGGATGCTCGCGCCGGTTCCCAATCCCCTCTTGATATGACAATTCGATTGACGCCGAAGCATCGATGTCGTGATCCCGACTAGGATGGACGTCAGTCGCCGGTATCGGCGCTGGATGTCTCACAGGAGAACAACATGGCAGCAATCGACAACGCCAACCAAAGCCTGGTCGTCACCGCGTTCTGGGAGGTCAATCCGGGCGAGGAAGCGGCGGTCGCCAGTCTACTGAAAGATTTCCTGCCGCAGGCGCAGCGCGAGCCCGGCGTGAAGGAATTCCAGATCCATCAGAACCTGGCCGAGCCGCGGAAATACTTCTTCTACGAGGTGTTCGCGGGCGAAGCAGCCTTCGCCGATCATCAGCAAACGCCGCACTTCAAGAACATCATCGTCGGCCAGGCGATTCCAAAACTTGCGAAGCGCGAACGCTCGCAATTCCGCTTCATCTAGGCTCAAGCCGGCGCGCCGCTGCCTGCTTCGGCGGCGCGCCGCTTCAACAATTCCTGCTCGCGCTTGTTGCCGGCGAGACTGGCGGCGGCCTCGAACGCGGCGCGCGCTTCTTCGAAGCGCCCGAGTTTGTGCAGGAGATCGCCGCGAACGCTTCCCAGCAGATGATAGGTCTTCAGCGCGGGTTCGTGCGCGAGACGGTCTACGATCGCAAGCGCTGCCGCTGGTCCCTCGGCCATGCCGACCGCTACGGCGCGGTTAAGTTCGATGATGGGCGAGCGAACCAACGCGGCCAATTCAGCGTAGAGTTCTGCAATCCGCGGCCAGGGCGTCTCATCGGGCGCCGACGCCTGAGCGTGGCAGGCGATGATCGCCGCCTGTAACGCGTAGAAGCCGCCGGCGCCGCCGAGTTCGTGCGCCCGCGTCAGTGCCGAGATGCCGCGGCGGATCTGAAGCTGGTCCCACAGCCCGCGGTTCTGGTCCATCAGCAGGATCGGATCGCCGGCTTTGTCGGTGCGCGCGGCGATGCGCGAGGCATTCAATTCCATCAGCGCCAGCAGGCCATGCGCCTCGGATTCCTGAGGCGCGATCGAGGTCAGCACGCGCCCCATCCGCAGCGCGTCATTGCAGAGCTGCGGCCGCAGCCATTCGTCGCCGCGGGCCGCGGTATAGCCTTCGTTGAAGATGAGGTAGACGACCTCGAGCACAGAAGCGAGCCTTTCGGAAAGCTCCTCGCCGCGCGGGGTCTCGTAAGCGAGACCTGATTCCGACAGCGTCCGCTTTGCCCGCACGATCCTTTGGGCAATGGTCGCCTCCGGCAGCAGGAACGCGCGCGCGATCTCGTCCGTGGTCAGGCCGCAGATCATCCGCAGCGCCAGCGCGGCGCGGGCTTCGCGCGACAGGCGCGGATGGCAGGCAGTGAAGATCAGCCGCAGCAATTCATCGCCGATATCGTCGTCGAGTGCGCTGTCGAAATCGGGCATGGCCTGCTGTTCCTGCTCCATGTCCCGCGCCACGATCTCGTGCTTGCGGGTGAGCATCTGGCGGCGGCGCAGATGATCCAGCGCGCGCCGCTTGGCGATCGCCATCAGCCAGGCGCCGGGCTTTTCCGGAACGCCCGTGACAGGCCAGTGCTCGATCGCCGCCAGCAGCGCTTCCTGCGTCAGGTCCTCGGCCAGCGGCACGTCGCGCAGCATCCGCGACAGGCTGGTGAGCAGCCGCGGCTGCTCGATGCGCCAGACGGCGACAACGGTGCGATGGATGTCGGCGGCGGTCATCGCCGCCGACGCTGCTTGCATGGTGAGGGCCTCAAGAGGCGGCCCGCGCACTGACCGAGCAGGCCGCCTCCCAATCCGCCGTCACAAAAGCGCGGACTTCGCACGTGCCTTCCCAACCCGGCATGTAGTCGCGGTGGACCTGCATGAACTCGACCGCCTTCTCGATCGCCTCCTGCTTGTCGCGGAGTTCGAAGATCGCATAGCCGCCGATCACTTCCTTGGCTTCCACGAACGGCCCGTCCACGACACCGAGCCTGCCGTCCGTGATCCGCACCTGCGCGCCCGATGTGCGCGGTTGTAGCGCACCACTGGTGACCATGCGGCCCGCCTTGATTTCGCGTTCGGCGAGCTTGTGCACGGCCGCCATCAGTTCGGGCGTCGGCGGTGTGGGGTGGACAGGCGTAACGATATACATGAAGCGCATGTGAAGAACTCCCTTGTGAGCCAGCCACCACTATCGCTGGCTAGCGGCGGCCGGGATGGCGAACGGCGATGATCAGGAACACTCGCCCGGCGCGCCGTCGAAGAACGCGCGAATCTCGCACGTCCCTTCCCAGCCCGGCATGTGATCGACGTGGAGCTGCATGAATTCCTTCGCCAGCGCCACCGCCTCTTCCTTGCTGCGCAGTTCTGATATCGCGTAGCCGCCGATTACTTCCTTGGCCTCCACGAACGGGCCATCGACGACGCTGAGCTTGCCGTCGGTGATGCGCACCTGCGCACCCATCGCCAGCGGCATCAACCCGCCGGTGTCCAGCATGCGGCCGGCCTTGATTTCCCTGTCGGCGAGCTTGTTCATCGCCTCCATCATTGCTGCCGGCGGCTCCGCGGGCGGATGGGACGACATTACGATCGACATGAAGCGCATGAAAAACTCCTGTTTGAGGCGAGCCGCAGGCACCGAGCCCGCGGAACTGTCCCGCTATTTCAGACGACGAACGGGATTGCCGGGAATCGACAGGGGTTTTGACAATTTTTCGAGGGGACCAATGGACGCGGCAATCCGGGATCAGCGCAGGCTGATCCGGGATCAGCACAGCCTCGGCAGTAATCCTGGCCTCATCCGGTGCAAAACAGCCGGTTTCGATCCGCGCCACCGCGCAAATAGGTCGTCAACGCCAATATTTCCGGTTCGGTCAAGTCCTGGCGCAAGGGGACGCCGGGGAATTCCCGTGCCATCATGGCCTTTGCCGCCTCGGGCTGCTCGCCCTTGACCACCACGGTGAGATATCTGGCAACCGCCTTGACCTCGCGCCGCTCCTGAACGGTCCTGGGCTGCGGCAGCTTTGCCGACGACCCGGCCATCAAATCCTCGAGCGCGACCCAGGCAAGCCGGCGCTGGTTGGTATCGGGATCGTCGACCGTCGGCCGGCCCGCGTAGGTCAGTGCGGTCAGATAATAGTGCGCAGCCGCGATGTAGTCGCGGACCGCGGGCAGCATCGGCTTGTCGTTGCGCAGCGGCATCAACCTGACGTCTCCGCCGGTGGCGGAAGCGAGATAGCAGCGCCAATGCTGCAGGGCGGAGAGCTCGGACACCATGATGCCCGCGCGCAGCCGGCGCAATTTTTCGGGCTCTATCTTGACGAAGACACGCGGTTCTTCACCTGCGGCCTGACGCAAGAAGAGGGTACCGTCGTCCACATCCACCCGACCCTCGACCATCCAGGCACTTGTTGCGCTCACGCTGCGCGCGCGGATGGTCGGATCGCCGCGCGGCGAATCAATTCGGTTCGCCGCGGTACTGATATCGCTGAAAAGGAGTTTGCTTCCGGATGCAAGGATCTGTTCCTTGCCGGTGGCAGGGGCCGAACCTGAAAGCGCGAGCCGTCCGGTGGCCACCAGCGGTGCATCGCTGCAGAGATTTTCCTTGGCGCAATAGCCGGGATCGATACCGTAAAATCCCATCATGCGGTTCTCGAACCGCCCGTCGCTCTCGATGATGAGAAGCTCCTCCATCGGCACGATGGTGCCGTCCCGCCACAGCGGTGGAAAGGCGACGTTGTCTACCGCGATCCACCAGCCCGCAAGTTGGGATGGAACCGATGACTGCGCCGAAGCCGATCCCGCAGCCGTCAAAACCAGGAAGGTAATGGGCGCAATCAACATGCGCTGTAAACAGCCCAAGAGCGACATGACCGAATTCCTACGGTTCCTGTCCCGCTGCCGTTCAGCTTCGACGCGACCGAACCGCGTGCGCGTGACCTGGCGACAACAATTGGTGATCGCTGCGGCTTAGAAGAAAGGCTGCGACAGCGAAAAAGGTTCCGCCGGCCCTCCTGTGGTCGGGGCCGGCGCGGATGGTGCCTACTGCCCCCGGATCATGATCAGGGGATCGGCGCTGTCGGGCACCCGCCGCCATTGCGCATTGTCGTCGGCCTCGAACTGCCAGGTCTGGCCGCTGGCCGACAGCAATATCATCCGGCCGTGATCGAGCCGCCACTGGTTGGGCGCGAACGCAGCCACCGCTGGATCGCAGCGCGGCTTCAAAAACACCTGGAAATTATCGCCGGTCGCCTCGGTGTTGGTGAGCGTCAGGCCGCAGATCGCCTTGCCATTGCCGCGCACCATCGACCAGTCGCCGATCATCTGGTCCATCGATTTAGCGAGCGAGCGGGCGGCTGCGAGATTCTGCAGGATGTAGACGCCTTCGCCGGTCCGCAGTCCTTCGAAAATGCCGCTCTCGACTTCCGTGAAATCGATTACCGGCTGGCCGGCGGCATCCTGCAGCCGCACGATGTCGCCGAGGCCCTTGATATTCCAGGCGATGATATCCTTGGTGAAGGGCAGCGCCGCCGCGCAGCTGGGCTCGAGTTCCAGTTTCAATCCCTGCGGCGTCGCATCGCCCTTGAACGTGACGACGCAGGTCTTGCTGCGTTCGGTGGTCGCAAGCTCCCACTGGCCGACCATGTCCTTCTGCAGGTTCGGCCCGCCCTGCGACCGCGCCGGTGACCCGGAAGCAAGCAGAACGGCAAGCAGCGCCCATAGCACTGCGACCGCGACACCTGGGCGGCCAGAGCCTTTTCCGTTTCGATTGAATCGAAACGGGGCACTGGATTCCTTATTTTGACGCGTTTTCTTGCCGCGAACCGGGACCACTTCGCTGGAAAACGCTACGCGAGGCATCAGCGCCCCTTCACCGGCGTTTCCGGCACCGGCGTCAGCGGCGCCTTGCCGGCAAACCAGTTCTTGATGTTATCGACCACGAGCTGATCCATGGCATTGCGTGTGACCACCGAGGCCGAGCCGATATGTGGCAGCAGCACGACGTTTTGCATGGCTTTCAGATCGTCCGGCACGCTCGGCTCGTTGGCAAACACGTCGAGCCCCGCCGCCAGGATCGTCCCCGACTTCAGCGCCGCGACCAGCGCCTCTTCGTCGACGACCGAGCCACGCGCCACGTTGATCAATACGCCGCGCGGCCCAAGCGCCTTGAGGACATCGGCATTGATCATCTTCGCGGTGGAGGCGCCGCCCGGCACGATCACGATCAGGGTGTCGACCGCCTTCGCCATTTCCAGCAGGTCGGGGTAATGCTTGTAGGAGACCGCCGATGACGGGTTGCGCGAATGATAGGAGACCGGCACCAGCGAAGCCTCCAGCCGGCGGCCGATCGCCTGGCCAATGCGGCCCATGCCGACAATGCCGACCTTGCGGTCGCGCAGCGAGCCGACGCTCAGGGGATAATTCTGCGTCTGCCACAGGCCCGAACGCAGATAGCGGTCGGCCTTGACGAATTCGCGCAAGGTCGAGATCAACAGCCCCATCGCGACGTCGGCGACCTCTTCGGTCAGCACGTCGGGCGTGTTGGTGACCACCACATTGTGTTCACGCGAATAGTTGCAATCGACGTGGTCGTAGCCGACGCCGAAGCTGGCAATGATTTCGAGCTTGGGAAAATGCGACAACGCCTTGGCGTCGGCCGGCACCGAATGATAGGTCACCGCCATGCCGCGGGTCTTGGCCAGCACGTCGGGCGTCAGCCGTTCGAGATCCGCCCGGCTCTCCGCCTTGTGCAATACATATTGGTCGGAGAAGCCGTTTTCGAGGATCGGCCTGATTGGCCCATAGACCAGCAAATCGATCTTTTCGGACGAAATATTCCCGGCAGCCATCAGTTTTCCTTTCGAAGCGCGCTTTCATGCCAGCGCCGCAGTACCAGATGCGAAATTAGCGCCAGCAGGCCATAGATGACAATCCCGGCGACGGAGAGCAACAGCAGAGCGGCGAACATTCGGGGAATGTTGAGACGGTAACCGGACTCGGCAATACGGAACGCAAGGCCCGAGCCTGCGCCCGCCGTGCCGGCCGCGATTTCGGCGACCACTGCGCCAATCAGGGATAGTCCGCCTGCGATCCGCAATCCACCGAGAATATAGGGCAATGCTGTCGGCAATTTCAGGTACCGCAGCGTCTGCAGCCGCGACGCGCCATAGAGGCTGAACAGGCCGGCCAGATTGCGGTCGACCGAATTGAGCCCGAGCGTGGTGTTAGACAGCACCGGAAAGAAGGCGACGATCCAGGCGCAAACGATGACCGCGGTTTGTTGCTGCAAATAGATCAGCAGCAACGGTGCGATCGCGATCACAGGCGTGACCTGCAGGATCACCGCATAGGGAAACAGCGAATATTCCAGCCATTTCGATTGATTGAACAACAGCGCCAGCGCGACGCCGCCGATCGCGGCGGCGATGAAGCCTTCCAGCGTGGTCAGCAAGGTGACGCCGAGGGATTCCGATAGCACCGGCCAGTCCGCGACCAGCGTCTGGAACACCGCTGATGGCCCCGGCAGCACATAAGGCTGGATGTCGTTGACGCGCACCACCAGTTCCCACAACGCGATGCCGGCGCCGAGCACCACGACGGGTAGCAAGAACCGAACAAAATCCCGTGAAGAACTCATGCGCCTGTTCGCCCCGAATAAGGGGGCACCAGCGCTTGTGAGACCTCGCGGCAATAGGCGGCATAGGAAGCCGACATCCGGAAGTCCTCGACCCGCGGCTCCGGCGTGTCGATACGAAATTCAGCGCTGACGCGCCCCGGCCGTGACGACATCACGACCACGCGCTGCGACAGATACACCGACTCGAACACCGAATGGGTGACGAAGATGACCGTCATATTCAGCTTGCGCCACAACTCCAGGAGATCGTTGTTGAGACGGAAGCGCGTGATCTCGTCGAGTGCGGCGAACGGCTCGTCCATCAGCAGGATATCCGGACGGGTGACCAGCGCCCGCGCCAGCGATACCCGCATCTTCATGCCGCCGGACAATTCGCGCGGGTATGCAGCGGCGAACTCCGACAGGGCCACCTGCGCCAGCGCCTCGCTGATCCGCCGGTCCGCTTCCGTCGTCGCCATGCCGGCAAGCTTCAGCGGCAGCCGGACATTGTCCTGCACGCTGGCCCACGGCATCAGGGTCGGCTCCTGAAACACGAAGCCGATGTCATGACCCGCGCGGGTTTCGTTCGCGCGGTGCGAAACGGCAACCACACCCGAACTCGGCGTGGTCAGTCCCGCAATCAGCCGCAAGGCGGTGGATTTGCCGCAGCCGGAGGGGCCTAGCAAGGAGACGAATTCGCCACGCTTGACGTCGAGGTCGAACGGTCCAAGCGCGGCCACGCCATTGTCATAGACCTTGGTGACGTCACCAAGGCTCACCGCCATCGCATCAGACAAAGCGGGACCGGCCATCACGCCTAGTTCTTCGGCCGCAGATTGAGGCCGACGCCCTTGTTGATGAAGCGCAGCGTATAGGCCTGGCGGTAGTCGATATCGCGGCGAACCACGCCGGCGCGCACCATCTTGTCGAAGAAGCTGGCGACGCGGGCATCTGTCATGGCGCCGATGCCATCCTTCAAGGTGTCGCCGGAATCGACGATGCCGTATTCCTTCATCTTGGCCGTGGAATATTTCAAGAGTTCATCGGTCATTTCCGGATTGAGCTTCTTGATCATGGCATTGCCCGGCGTGTTGTCGCCGTAGAGATAATTGTACCAGCCGATCATGGACGCATCGACGAAGCGCTGCACCAGATCGGGTTTCTTGTCGACGATCTCGGTACGGGTCTCGATCAGGGTCGAATAGGCGTTGAAACCGTAATCGGCCAGCAGCACGACGTTCGGCTTGAAGCCGGCGGCCTTTTCGACCGCGTACGGCTCCGAGGTGACATAGCCCTGCATCGCGCTTTGCTTGTTCACGATGAAAGGCTGCGAGTTGAAAGTGTAGGGTTTGACCTTGCTCTCGCTGAACCCATACTCGGACTTCAGCCACTGGAAATAGCTCGTAATGCCTTCCTTCGACACCAGCAGCGTCAACGGTTTGAGATCCTCCAGTTTGCTGATCTTGAATTCCGGATGGGTCAGAAAGACCTGCGGATCCTTCTGGAAGATGGCGGCGACCGCCACCAGCGGCACCTTGTTCGTGACCGCATCGAAGGATTGCAGCGTGTTCGCGCTCATGAAGAAATCGAGCTTGCCGGCGATCAGCAGCATGCGGTTGTTGGTGTTGGGGCCGCCCGGCACGATGGTGACGTCAAGCCCGTAATTCTTGTAGGTGCCGTCGGCGACCGCCTGGAAGAAGCCGCCATGCTCGGCTTCCGCGACCCAGTTGGTCCCAAACGAGACCTTGTCGAGGGTCTGCCCGCGCGCAGGCACCAGCGCGGCCACCAGCGCCAAAAGGGCTGCGGTTAACGTTCGCGGCAAAAAGGCCGGGTTCATGGTTGGACTCCGTCGATCATTCTGGCCCATGATAAGGAGGGTGTGGACGTGGATCACGCCCCCAAGGAGGGAGATATCGTCCCTGGTTGGCTAACAAACTACCCTGCAAATCCATTCAAAGAAACGCTTGGCTCGATGACTTCGTCCGTTCCGCCCCGCAACTGGACCGACATCCACTGGCCCGATATCGCAGCCAGCGGCCCCGAGCGCTGGATCGCGGTGCTGCCTCTGGCGGCAACCGAACAGCACGGCCCGCATTTGCCTGTCGGCACCGACGTCATGATCGGCGAGGCCTATCTGGCGCGGGTCCGCGAGCTGCTGCCGGCGAGCGTTCCGGTCACGTTCCTGCCGCTGCAGCCGGTCGGGATTTCCACCGAACATATCGATTATCCGGGCACGCTGACGCTACCCACTGAAACCGCGCTGAAGAGCTGGATGGCGCTCGGCGAAAGCGTCGCGCGCGCCGGCGTCAAGAAGCTCGTGATGGTGACGAGCCACGGCGGCAACAGCGCGGCGATGACGCTGGTCGCGCAGGATCTTCGCGCACAACATGGACTGTTCGTGGTCACCACCAGCTGGTCGCGCTTCGGTGTCCCGGACGGACTGTTTTCGGCTGAAGAACTGCGCCACGGCATCCATGGCGGCGCGATTGAGACCTCGATCATGCTGGCGCGATATCCGCAAACCGTGCGCGAGCAGGCGATCATCGATTTTCGCCCGAGCAGCATCGCGATGGAAAAGGATCACCGCTGGCTGTCGGCGCATCGGCCCGCGCCATTCGCCTGGCAGGCGCAGGACCTGCACGGCAGCGGCGCCATAGGCGACGCCACCCAGGCCTCCGCCGAAAAGGGCGAGAAGCTGCTCGATCACGGCGCCCGCGCGTTCTGCGAATTGCTTGACGATGTCGATAAATTCGACGTGAAGAGGCTGGCGACCGGGCCCGATTACATCCTCTAAGCGACTGTATAGACTGCCGAATAATCTCCAATCCGGATTCCCTAAACTTCGTTCGAACCGGAATCGGGATGGCGCCGTCCAACTGGGTGCGGACCACGATGACCGCCTTACGGCTGCTCTCGTGGTTCCCTGTCCGGCATGGCGCCTCATCCACCTGTGCCGAACCAGACCCGCCCGGTTGTCCCCCCGGGCGGGTCATTTTTGGCCAGCCATCCCTGCCCCACCGCTGTTGCAAAACCGTCATGTAGGAATGCCATCCAAGACGGACTCCATCGCCTTATTGTTGCGAGTTAATGGCAACTGGGATTGGGGTGTATGGTGCGTTTTTCCGATCTGGCTTTGAGCGGACGAATCGGGAAGAAGCCGACCGGGGGCGGCAGGGTTGATGACTTCATTTCTTGGGTGGCGGCCGGCGTTCAAATCTGCAGTGATGGTGCGAGACCGCAGCCCGCTTCGCGCTGGACCAGGCCGCACCATGGGTTCGTACCGCCATTTCCTGCAGCATGTTTTGGCTGGCGCCGCCGTCGGTGCCATGACGCTCGCCAGTCCCGTCCTGGCGGCTGATCTGTCTCTCAAGGCGCCTGCACTCAAGGCCGTCTATAACTGGACTGGTTTCTATGTGGGCGGCCATGCCGGTTATGGCGCCGGCAGCCTCGGCCCGGGCACCAACACTGAGCCCTTGCAGGGCGTGTTCCTTCCCCACAGCGTCACGGGACTGACCGGCGGCTACCAGGCCGGCTACAACCACCAGCTGGCAAACAGGGTCGTGCTCGGTGTGGAGGCTGACGTTTCGTTCGGCAGTCCGGTGGACATTCCGCGGCTCGCGCCGGTGCCGTTCAACAGCACCATCGATTACATCGCAACCGCGCGCGGCCGGGTCGGCTACGCTATGGGAACGTGGATGCCTTACGTCACGGGCGGCCTCGCTTGGGGAAGCACCCATGTCAACCTCAACGACACCGGGGTCATCATCCCGCCGAAGCGGTACCTCACGCATGTCGGCTGGACCGCGGGCCTCGGCATCGAGGTGGCGGTCGGCGGCAACTGGACTGCCAAGGCCGAATACAACTATGTCGACCTGGCGCCGCGGACCTATGACCTGACCGATGTCGGATTGCCGCGCGTCAACGTCGATCCCAACATTCATCTGTTCAAACTCGGACTGAATTACCGGCTGTGGGAGACGCCGCCTTGGGCGGGTCCCACACCGGTCGATGGACGCACCGCGCTTCCCGAGCCGAAAAACTGGAATGTACACGGTCAGACCACGGTTATCGCGCAAGCCTATCCGCGCATGCGCTCGCCCTATGAGGGCACCAACAGTCTTCCGGGCGGCGGCCAGGGCCGCCAGACCTGGACCGCGGACGTGTTTCTCGGCTGGCGGCTGTGGCAGGGCGGCGAGTTCTATTTCAACCCCGAACTGGCGCAGGGTTTTGGCCTCAACAGCACGCTGGGACTTGCCGGCTTCTCCAACGGCGAAGCCCAGAAAGGCGGCGCGCCCTATCCGAAATATCGCCCGCAGCGCTACGTCTTTCGCCAGACCTTCGGCCTTGGCGGCGAACAGGAAGACGTCGCCGACGGTCCGATGCAACTGGCGGGCAAGCGCGACATCGACCGCGTCACGGTCACAGTCGGCCGCTTCGCGGTCGGCGACTATTTTGACGGCAACTCCTACGCCAAGGATCCCCGCGTCGACTTCATGAACTGGGCGATGTGGTCATCTGCGGCCTACGATTTCCCCGCCGACCTCCCCGGCTTCACCCGTGGCGCCGTGGTCGAACTCAATCGCAAGGACTGGGCAATTCGCGCCGGCCTGTTCCAGGTCCCCAACGCGCCGAACAGCGACGTCCTGGTGTTCAAGTCCGGCGGCGCGGTGGTTGAATTCGAGGAGCGCCACACGATCTTCGATCAGCCCGGCAAGCTCAGGCTCGGCATTTTCGGCAATCGCGGCAACACCGGCAGCTACCGGAACGCGCTGGGGATAGCAGCGGCGGACCCGACGCTTGACATCAACGACGTCATCGTCGGCATCCGGCGCGAAAACACCAAATACGGATTCTACATCAACGCCGAACAGCAGATCATTAGGGATGTCGGGATGTTCGCCCGCGCGAGTTGGAACGACGGGCGCAACGAAATCCTGTCCTTCACCGACGTGGATCGCAGCGTTTCCGCCGGGTTATCGGTCAAGGGCAGTTATTGGGGCCGGCCGAGCGATACGTTCGGCATCGGCGGCGCCGTCAATGGACTTTCATCTGGCCATCGCGACTTCCTGGCGGCGGGCGGCCTCGGCCTTTTGATCGGCGACGGCCGGCTCAACTACCGCAATGAAAGTATCTTCGAGACCTTCTATGCGTTCGCGCTCGACAAGAATTTCACGTTGACCGCTGATTATCAGCGGATCGCAAACCCCGCCTATAATGGCGACCGTGGCCCCGTCCATATCTTCTCGGGTCGCTTGCACGGCGAGTTCTGAGCCTCGGCGTCAGAAGCTTCGGCATCACGCTGGCGTCGTGGCGGCATCGTCGATGCGCGTCGCCAGCGCCTTGTCGATACGCCGGCCGTCGAGATCGACGATCTCGAAGCGCCAGCCCTGCGCCTCCACGTGATCGCCGACGCCAGGTATCGCGCCGAACTGCTGGAGCAGGAAGCCGGCCATGGTTTGATACTGCCGCGACGACGGCAGGACGATCTGGAGCAGATTCGCAAATTCGACGGCAGGCATCCAGCCCGAGATCAGATACGAGCCGTCGTCCCGTTTCACCACCGCCGCTTCGGGCGGCCCCTCTTCGGTATGGAAACCGCCGACGATCGATTCGAGAATGTCGGCACTGGTCACGACGCCCTGGAAGGCGCCGTATTCATCATGCACCAGCCCCATATGCACGGGGGAGTCACGAAGCACCGCGACGACGTCCCTGGCATCGAGGAATTCCGGAATGATCGGCGCATCCCGGACCAGCGTGCGAATATCGGGTGCCTG
Organism: Bradyrhizobium sp. AUGA SZCCT0160; assembly: GCF_018130105.1. NCBI lineage: Bacteria > Pseudomonadati > Pseudomonadota > Alphaproteobacteria > Hyphomicrobiales > Nitrobacteraceae > Bradyrhizobium > Bradyrhizobium sp. AUGA SZCCT0160. The sequence continues at coordinate 204,220 of NZ_JAFCMD010000003.1, read as the reverse complement.
CCCTGACAAATAGCTGTCCAGCATGTCCTTGGACTGGACAATGCCGAGCGCCGCATCCGGATCCTTGTCGAACACCACAAAGCGGGAATGGTTGCTGCCGGCAAGCGCAGCAAAGATAATTTCAGGCGGATCCGCCAGATTGATCATGCTGACTTCGGGGCGGGGCGTCATGACGGCGCCGACCGGAAGATCGCCAAGACGCATGACGCCCGCGATCATTTCCTTTTCGCCGGGCTCGAGTACCCCGGCGTTCTCGGCCTCGACCACCAATGTGCGGATTTCGTCCTCACTGACCTTGTCTTCGGCTTCACCCCGATGGCCGAGCAGCCACAACAGCCCCTTGCCGGAGCGATCCAGCAGCCACACCAGGGGCGACGAAATTTTCGAGAGCAGCATCATGTAGGGCGCCACGCGCACCGCCACCGATTCCGGATCGCGCAAGGCGATCTGCTTGGGGACCAATTCGCCAATGATGAGTGAGGCGTAGGTGATGACGCTCACCACGACGCCGACGCCGATCGCGTCAGCCAGGCCTTTCGACAATCCCGATTCGACCAGCAGGTTGGTCAGGCGCTGGCCCAGCGTGGCGCCGGAAAACGCACCCGACAGCACGCCGATCAGCGTGATCCCGATCTGGACCGTCGACAGGAACTTGCCGGGATCAGACGCCAGCGCGAGTGCACGGCGGGAACCCGTGACGTTCTTTTCGACCAGCGCGGCGAGCCGTGCCGGCCGCGACGAGACAATGGCAAGCTCCGACATTGCAAGCAGGCCATTGGTGATGATCAGGACCGTCACGATCCCGAGTTCCAGATAAAGCATTGTCTCCCTTTTTTACGGGCAGTCATTCCAGAGAGAGGCTTTATCAGAGCAGCGGCCCTGCGGCGATAGCTTGTCGTCCCGGCCTCGAGCCGGGATGACGTAAGCGTGAAGGCTCACCCCGCCGGCTGGAACGAATCCGCCCGGGCCATATCCCAGGCGTCGCGGAAGCGTGCATCGCTGGTGCCGTCGATCAGCTCGCCCGGGCGCAGCGGCGGATAAAGTTTCGCGAACGTCAATGTGTCGTTCGTGGAGGATCGCTGCGAGAAGTGGATCGGCCGTAACTGCTGCGGATGGTCGAGGCCAGCAGCGGCGAGCAGCTCGGCCAACGCATGCAAGGTGGCGTGATGATAGTTGTAGACGCGATCGATCTTGTGCGGCACCACCAGCGCGCGCGCGCGCGACGGGTCCTGCGTAGTCACCCCGGTCGGGCAACGGTCGGTATGGCAGCTCAGCGATTGGATGCAGCCCAGCGCGAACATGAAGCCGCGCGCCGAATTGCACCAATCGGCGCCGATCGCCATCGCGCGCGCCATGTCGAAGGCGGTCGCGATCTTGCCGGCGGCGCCGATGCGGATGCGGTCGCGCGCGTTGATGCCCACCAGCGCGTTATGGACGAAATTGACGCCCTCGCGCATCGGCATGCCCAGATGGTCCATGAATTCCAGCGGAGCGGCGCCGGTGCCGCCTTCATTGCCGTCGACCACGATGAAATCAGGATAGATCCCGGTCTGCAGCATCGCCTTGCAGATGGCCAGGAACTCCCAGAGATGGCCGACGCACAGCTTGAATCCGGCGGGCTTGCCGCCGGACAACCGCCGCATTTCACCGATGAAGGCCATCATTTCGAGCGGCGTCGAAAACGCGCGGTGGCTGGCCGGCGAGATGCAGTCTTCGCCCATCGGCACGCCCCGGATCTTTGAAATCTCTTCCGAGACCTTGGCCGCCGGCAACACGCCGCCGTGTCCGGGCTTGGCGCCCTGGCTGATCTTGAGTTCGACCATCTTGATCTGGTCGTCGGAAGCAATGCGCGCGAACAATTCGGGATTGAAGCCGCCGTCCCGGTTGCGGCAGCCGAAATAGCCGGATCCGATTTCCCAGATGATGTCGCCGCCGTTCTCGCGGTGGTAGGGACTGACGCCGCCCTCGCCGGTGTCATGCGCGAAATCACCTTTTTTGGCGCCCGCATTCAACGCGCGTACGGCATTTGGGCTAAGCGCGCCAAAACTCATCGCCGAAATGTTGAACACCGAGGCCGAATACGGCTTGGTGCAATCCGGACCGCCGATGGTGACGCGAAACTGCTCGACGGCGCGAGCCTTCGGCGCCATCGAATGATGCATCCATTCATAACCGTCGCGATAGACGTCTTCCTGGGTGCCGAACGGCCGCTTGTCGAGCTGCATCTTGGCGCGCTGATAGACCAGCGCACGGGTATCGCGGGAGAACGGCATGCCGTCCTTCTCGCTCTCGAAGAAATACTGCCGCATCTCCGGCCGGATCTCTTCCAGCAGAAAACGGATGTGCGCCGAAATCGGATAGTTCCGCAGCACCGCGTGGCTCTCTTGCGTGAGGTCGCGAATGCCGAGAACGGTGAGACCGCCGAAGATCACGATGGGAATCAGCAATATTTCCCACACCTTCAAATTTTGATCGAAGATGCCGATGCCGATCAGCAGTGCCGTGACGACCGCGCAGATCGTCAGCACGATGTAGCGTGGCGAGAACGGCATCAACAGCGTTTCCATGACAACCCCTCAGCCGGAAGATTCTTGCGGAATTATTCTTGTCCGCCAGCAGCTTAATCCAACCATTGGCATAAGCACCATACGATATACGGTCCAGCCGTCGCCGACGTGACAGGGGATCGAAAAATATTTGCACAAGCCCGTGGTGGTTGAATCAATTGATCGGAAGCTGCTTTTGCAGTGCAGCGTAACCGTCGCGCCTCAGTGGCTGTGCAGCCGCATTTCCCCGGGAATCTTGCCCTGCTGCAGGCCATGGTGGGCGAGCCACGCATCTGTCGTGGCAATCGCGCGGTCGATGTGATCGGCGGTGCGCGAAAAATCGTAAGGTGATCCCACCAGTGGGCATAGCGGCGGCACCACGAAATATTCGATGCCGGGATCGAGGCCCTCCAGCTCAATGACCAATTGCCGCGCGATCAGCAGCGTCAGCGCGTGCAGCGCATTGGCGACCGCGCCGACGGGAGGAGCCTGCGTGGCGCAGGCGTGCCCGGTTGGCAGGATGATCAACCGCTTGGCGCCTTTCTGAACCGCGACCTGGATCGGCGTGTTGCTGGAGATCGCACCATCGGCGAGATAGTAATTCTTGTAGGGGATCGGCGCGAAAGCGCCGGGGATCGCGGTCGAAGCGACGATCGCCTCCGAAGTCGAGCCTTCCGACAGCACAACGCTGTCGCCGGAAATGATGTCGGTGGTGACGATATGCACCGGCACCTTGGCATCCTGCAGATTGCGATAGGGAATGTGGTCGTCGATCAGTTTGCGGATGCCGTCGTGGGAAATCAGGAAATCGCGGCGCCACAGAAAGCTCAGCACCGTGCGCCAACTCATCGGAAACACGTCGTGCCGGGTTAATCCGCGCCAGATGTCGCCCAGCCGCTCCACGCCCTTGAGCGTCGGATCGCCGGCATAAAAGGCGCCGTTGAGGGCGCCGACGCTGGAGCCGACCACCATATCGGCGGAAATTCCGTGCGCGGCGAGCGAATGCAACATGCCGACCTGAATGGCGCCAAAGCTGCCGCCGCCGGCGAACACAAAGGCGGTCTTCACCGGGCCGATCTGATCGCGTACCGACAACGCCTGGCTCCCTGATCGCCGCGTCGGCACAGGCCGCATGGCGTTGGGAGGGTTATAGCAGCGGGGGAATGGGATGGGCTACTGGGAGAGCGACGCTCTTTCCCCACGTCGTCCCGGCCTCGAGCTCAGATGCGCAATTGCGCATCGGGGGACCCATACGCCGCGGCCCGCGTTGTTGGAAAAAGAAGATAACAACCAGCGTGCAGACCAATTGCCGCCGGTGGCTATGGGTCCCGGCTCAAGGCCGGGACGACATCGTTAGCGTTCCACGAACGCCTTTTCGATCACGAAGTGACCGGGCTGGCTGTGGCTGCCTTCGAGGAAGTCGCGGGTCTCGAACAGCTGGCGCAGCTCTTCCAGCATGCCGGGGCTGCCGCACATCATGATGCGGTCGGTCGCGATATCGAGCGGCGGCTGGTGGATGTCGTTGAAAAGCTGTTCCGAGGTGATCAGGTCGGTGATGCGGCCGCGGTTGCGGAACGGCTCGCGGGTCACGGTCGGATAATACAGCAGTTTCTCGGACAACAGCGGCCCGAACAATTCATCGTCGCGCAGCTTCGCGACCAGTTCCTCGCCATAGGCAAGTTCGGAAACCTGCCGGCAGCCATGAACCAGCACGATGGTTTCATAGCGCTCATAAACGTCGGGATCCTTGATCAGGCTGGCGAACGGCGCGAGGCCGGTGCCGGTCGACAGCAGCAGCAGGCGCTTGCCCGGAATCAAATTGTCGGTGATCAGCGTGCCCGTCGCCTTGCGGCCGACCAGGATGGTGTCGCCTTCGCGGATCTTCTGCAGCTTCGAGGTCAGCGGCCCGTCCGCAACCTTGATCGAGAAGAACTCGAGTTCCTCCTCGTGATTGGCGCTCGCCATGCTGTAGGCGCGCAGCAGCGGACGGCCCTCGACCTCGAGGCCGATCATCGCGAACTGCCCATTCTGGAAACGGAAGCCGGAATCGCGGGTGGCGGTGAAGCTGAAAAGCGTATCGGTCCAATGACGGACAGAAAGAACTTTCTCTCTATAGAACGCGCTCATGTGTTTTCGTTTTTCCTGACGTCTTGGTGTAGAACAAATCAGTTTCTTGCCGGTTTTTCGGGGCTCAAAGAGCTAAAAACCCCCGAAATCATTGGCGATTTGACGTTTCAATTGCGCCAATGTCAGAGATAGTCAAGATCAATTGGCGCACAATTGAGAACTCGGAATGGCAGTCGGTTTATTTTGCGGAAAGGTTCGATTGGTCTTCGTTAATGGAGATCTCACACGCAATTAACTTGCTGAAATTGACGCCGATCTGGCAATAAATTGCTACGCGAATTTTAGAACGCGTCAAAAGAGACCGCATGCGAAGCGTGAAAGAATTTCGACAAGGTAAACCGGGCTTTTATCCGGACCAGTCGATCTATGCCGAATTCGCCTGCGCTGAATTCGGGCTCGCCTTTCGCGACCTCGACGGCGGCTCCGGGCTGCTCTTCAGCGTCGCTTCGCCGAACAAATCGCTGCATTTCGGCGCCGGCCGCTGCTCGTGGTATCCGCAGAACAATGCCACCGCCTCGACGCTGGCGTCCGATAAATACTTCACCGGCAAAGTTCTTGAAGAGGCCGGGATATCGACGATTAGCAGCAAGTACTTCTTCCTCCATGAACGCTATCGCGCACATCGCCCCCCAGGGCATGAGCGCGAGGACGCGTTGACACACTTTCGCGAATTGGGCGCATCCGCCTTCGTCAAGCCGCTGACGGGATCGCGCGGCGATTTCGCGCAAAGGATTCACGGCGAAGCTGCGCTCATTGGATATCTCGACGACGTCGCGAAATATTACGACGCGGTGCTGATCCAGCCGATCGTCGAGGGCACCGAGTACAGGGTCTTTCTGCTCGACGACGACGCGCTGTATTGCGCGCGCAAAAATCCGCCCTTCGTCCGCGGCGACGGCGTGCACACGTTGCGCGAATTATTTACCGCCCATAACGATGCCCTTCGCGCCCGCGGTCTCTCGCCGGCCTCCCCCGGGGAGCGCGACCCCTCGCTCGACGCCGTGCTGCCGCAAGGCGAGCGCCGCGACATTCCCGGGCGGATGAATCTGAGCGCGGGCGGAACGATGGTGCTCGAAACTGCGCCTTCCGAAGCAGCGGTTACGCTGGCGAAAAAAGCCGCAAGCGCACTTGGGCTTCGTGTCGCGGCCGTCGATCTGTTCGTGGGCATCGGCGGCGATCCCGGCGCCATGACGGTGATCGAAGTCAACTCCAACCCGTCGATTAGGCTGTTGGAAGAATCCGGCCGCGGCGATCTGATCCTGAAGATCTGGCAGCACACGTTTCACGCGATGGGACTGCTCGGTGTTTGACCTGCCAAAATACGGCGACGGCATCTGCCTCGCGCGCCTGGCCGAATTGCTCGACGCGCTCAAGATCGATCGCGCGCGGCTGCAGCGAAACTCGGTCGTGGTGACCGGCTCGAACGGCAAAGGCAGCACGGCTGCGGTGTGCGCCGCGATCGGCCGCGCCTGTGGCCTGCGAACCGGTCTTTTTACTTCCCCTCACTTGCTGCGCTTCAACGAACGCATCCGGATCGATGATGCCGAGATCGGCGATGATGATTTCGCCCGGTGCAAGCAAAGGGTTGAGACCGCCATCGCCGAAATCTCGCAGCAGCGCGGCGAACAGTTCGGCGCGTTCGAAGCGTTGTTCGCCCTCGCCTGCCTGCATTTCCAGGAAAACGATTGCGAATTCACGGTGTTCGAGGCCGGCATCGGCGGCCGCTACGATCCGGTCCGCCTGGTCGGCGCACGCGAAACCTGCGTGACGTCGGTCGATTTCGAACACGTCGAGTTGCTCGGCAATACGCTGGAGCTGATCGCTTCCGACAAGAGCGACGCCTGCGCCGGTGGCGGCACCATCATCTATGGCGAGAATTGCCGGGGCCTGCGGCGGCATCTGCTCGAATATAATCGCCATCGCGGGGTCACCTCGCTGTTCGTCCGCGACGGGATCGGCATCGACGGCGAGTCCGCGTCCCCGTCCGGACAGCGGTTCGATTACCGGTTCGGCCATCACCACTATCGCGACCTCGAGATGCGCCTGCTCGGCACGGTTCAGTTCAACAATGCCGCGATCGCCGTCACGCTGTTCCTGCTCTGGTCGCAGGGTGCGCAGCCGCGCCAGCCGCCGGAGCGGGCAGAGCAGGCCATCCGCGCGGGCCTGCGCGAAACGCAATGGCCCGGCCGCCTCGAAATCATCGCGCAGGACCCGTTGACGGTGATCGATGTCGGCCATACCCCCGACGGCATCCGGCAATCGCTCGCAAGTCTCAAGGCGATCCACGGCGCCGATGGCTGGATTCTCGTCACCGGCGCGTCCGGCGACAAGAAGGCCGGCGAGATCGTAGGCAGCCTGGCGCCGGCCTTCGACACGATCATCTGCACGGCGGCGTACCACAAGGGCGCCAAGCCGCACGACATCGCGGCCGCAGCCCGGCTCGCCAATCCCGCGGCGGATATTCAGGTCGCGTCCACGATCGAGGACGCGGTGCGGCTGGCCGGTGCGTTGGCGGCGTCGCAGAAGCGCAAACTATATGTCGCGGGCGGACTGTTCCTGGCAATCGAATACGCCACAATCGCCCGCGGTGGCCGCGCGCAGGATTTGAAATTCTTCTGAGCCTGTATTTTTGCAGGTCTGGAGGGAGACGCAACACGGCGAGTGCAATTGGCCGCCTGATATGCGATCAACATCAAGAACGATCAAGCCGAGGGAGAAAACGCCATGAACGCCACCGTCAATCGCCAGATCCTGCTGGTGGAAAAGCCGACCGGCAAGCTCGGACCCGAGCATTTCAAGATGTCGGAGGGTGCAGTGCCGGAGCCGAAGGACGGCGAGGTGCTGGTGCGGGCGCGCTATATTTCGCTCGACGCCGCCAACCGCGCATGGATGCACGGCGCCACCTATCGCGCCGCGGTCGAAGCCAACACCGTGATGGCCGGCGGCGGCATCGCGGAGGTCGTGTCCTCGAAAGCTCCCGGCCTAGCCCCGGGTGACATCGTGTTCGGCGACACCGGCTGGCAGGATTACGCGGCGGTGCCCGCAAAGCATTTGACCAAGATGCCGCGGATGGATCCGATGACGCATCTGCTCAGCGTCTACGGCATCGCCGGCCTCACCGCCTATTTCGGCCTGCTCCATGTCGGCAAGCCCAGGGAAGGCGAAACCGTCGTGGTCTCGGCGGCGGCCGGCTCGGTCGGCTCGATCGTCGGCCAGATTGCGAAGATAAAAGGCTGCCACGTCGTCGGCATCGCCGGCGGCAAGGACAAATGCAACTGGCTCACCTCTGAACTCGGCTTCGACGCCGCGGTCGATTACAAGGACGGCGCGACCTACAAGGCGCTGCGGGCGGCGGCGCCGAAGGGCATCGACGTCTATTTCGACAATGTCGGCGGCGACATTCTGGAGGCCTGCATCGCGCTGATGAACAACCGCGGCCGCATCTCCTGCTGCGGCGCGATCTCGCAATATGACGGCGTGCCGTCGGCGACCGGCCCGCGCGGGGTGCCCGGCCTGATCGTGGTGAAGCGCCTGATCATGCAGGGCTTCATCGTGATGGACTACATGAACGAGCGCGACCAGGCCCTGAAGGACCTGCAGTCCTGGGTCGCTTCCGGCAAATTGAAGGTGCAGGAAGACGTCATCAACGGCCTGGAAAACACGCCGCAGGCGCTGATCGGACTGTTGGCCGGCGAGAACCGCGGCAAGCGGATGGTGAAGGTGTAGGCGCAACTCCATCAACCGTCGTCCCCGCGAACGCGGGGACCCATACGCCGCGGCGGTTATTGTTACGGAAGGTATCTAACGCCAGCGTTCTCGCCGATAGGCTGCGGCGTATGGGTCCCGGCTCAAGGCCGGGACGACACCGTGAGTCTAACGCGCACCCGGCGCCACCTGCGCGCCCGCTTTCTTCCGCTTCCGCTCACTGAGCCAGTTCTCGAACCGCTGCACCACGACAAAGAACGTCGGCACGAACAGCACCGCGAGACAGGTCGAGGCCAGCATGCCCGAGAACACGGTGATGCCGATCGATTTGCGGGCGTTGGCGCCGGCGCCGGTCGCCAGCACCAGCGGCACCACGCCGAGGATGAAGGCAAACGAGGTCATCAGGATCGGGCGGAACCGGGCTCGCGCCGCCTCAACCGCGGATTCCAGCAGCGGCTTGCGGTCGCGCACATGAAGTTCGAGCGCGACCTCGACAATCAGAATGGCGTTCTTCGCCGACAGCGCGATCAGCAGGATGATGCCGATCTGGGTATAGAGGTTGTTCTCGATCCGCAGCCCCGTCAGCACGATCATCGGACCGAGCAGCGACAACGGCACCGCTAATATCACCGAGATCGGCGCGAACCAGCTTTCATACTGTCCGGCCAGCACGAGATAGACCAATAGCAGCGCGAGCCCGAACGCCCAGTAGATCTGGCCGCCGACGACCTTCTCCTGGTACGACATCGCCGTCCATTCAAAGCCGGTACCCTGCGGCAGGGTCTTTTCGGCGATCTCCTCCATCAGTTTCATCGACTGGCCCGAGCTGTAGCCCGTGGCGGGCAGGCCGATGATGCTTGCGGACGGATAGAGATTGTACAGGCTGATCAGCGAGGGGCCGACCGAGGGCGTGATCTTGGCGACCGTGCCGAGCGGGATCATGTCGCCATTGCTGTTGCGCACCATCATGTTCGCCATGTCGCGCAAGCTCAGGCGATACTGCGCATCCGCCTGGGCATAGACCTGGAAGGTGCGGCCGAACTTGTTGAACTGGTTGACGTAGGTCGAACCCATGTAGGACGACAGCGTCGAGAAGATCTGGTCGGTCGTGACATGCAGGGTCTGGGTCTTGACCCGGTCGACCTCGACGTCGAATTGCGGCACCATCGAGCGGAACGACGAGCTGACGCGCTGCAGCGCGCTCTGCGTCTGCGCGTTGGAGACGATGGCGCCGGCAATCGCCTGCAGTTTGCCGTAGTCGGCATTGCCGTCGCGCAGTTGAACCTGCATCGCAAAACCGGCGGCGTTGCCGATGCCCTGGATCGGCGGCGGCGGGATCACCAGGATTCGCGCCTCCTCGATCGCAGACATCTTCTCGTTCAGGCCGACGAACAGCGAGCGCAGATCCTCGCCCTCGCCGCGCGCGCTCCACTCCTTCAAAATCAGGTAGGCGACGCCGGCATTGGCCAGGCTCGACGAACTATCCAGCGCCGAGATGCCGGAAATGCTGATGACCTGATCGACGCCGGGGTGCTTGCCGGCGATGTCGCTGACGCGGGTAAGCACTTGCTGGGTGCGGTCGAGCGAGGCCCCGTCGGGCAGTTGCACGGCGACCAGGAGATAGCCCTGATCTTCAATGGGAATAAACCCGGTCGGCACCCGCGACAGGCCATAGCCGGCGCCACAGATCAGGATGAGCGCTGCGATCACCGAGACGTTGCTGTGCGCGACCAGGCGGCCGATCAGCCGGGCATAGCCGCGCTCGAGCCGGTCGTAGACCGCGTTGAAGCCGCGGTAGAAGAAATTGCGCTGTTCCGGCGGCGCCGGTCGGCGCAGCCACAGCGCGCATTGGGTCGGCTTCAGCGTCGCGGCATTGATGGCGCTGAGCAGCGCGGTCGCCGCAATCACCAGCGCGAATTGCGAATACATTCGCCCCGTCAATCCCGGCAAGAAGGCCGACGGCAGGAACACCGAGATCAGCACCAGCGTGATGCCGACGATCGGCGCGAACAGCGCGTCCATCGCCGATATCGCGGCGTCATGGCCGGACATGCCCTTCTCGATATTATGCGCGGCGCCCTCGACCACGACGATGGCGTCATCGACCACGATGCCGATTGCCAGCACGATCGCGAACAGGGTCGAGATGTTGACGGTGAAGCCGAGCGCCGCCATCGCAGCAAAGGCGCCGATGATCGTCACCGGCACTGTCGTCGCGGGCACCAGCATCGCCCGCCAGTCCTGCAGGAAGATCAGGATCACGATCAGGACGAGGAAGCCCGCCTCGATCAGCGTCTTGTAGACCTCCTTGATCGATTCCGAGACGAATTTCGTGGTGTCGAACGGCGTGTCATGTTTCACGTCCTGCGGAAACGCCTTGGCGAGCACCGTCATCTTTTCCCTGACGGCCTTCTCGACCTCGAGCGCGTTGGCGCCGGGCGACTGGAACACGCCGATGCCGGTGGCGGGCTTGTTGTTGAGCGAGAACGCCTGGCTGTAGGTCTGGGAGCCGAGTTCGACCCAGCCGACGTCGCGGACGCGGGTGACATCGCCGTTGCTGCCGGTCTTGACGATGATGTCCTCGAACTCGCTCTTGTCGCTGAGCCGCCCGCTGACGTTCAGCGTGTACTGGAACGCCTGACCCGAAGGCGCCGGCGGGGCGCCGACCTGCCCTGCCGTGACCTGCTGGCTCTGCTGCTGGATTGACGTGACGACATCCTGCGGCATCAGGTTGCGGACCTGCAGCTTGTTCGGATCGAGCCAGACCCGCATCGAATACTGGCCAGCGCCGAACACCGTGACGTTGCCGACGCCGGGCAGCCGCGACAGCTCGTCTCTGATGTTGATGGTAGCGTAATTGCTCAGGAACAGGCTGTCATAAGTCGCATTCGGCGACGTCAGCGTCACGAACAGCAGGACCGCCGTCGACTTCTTCTGCACGGTGACGCCCTGGTTCTGCACCGACTGCGGCAGCTGCGCCAGTGCGCTCGACACCCGGTTTTGCACCAGCACCTGCGCGAAGTTGAGGTCGGTGCCGATCTTGAACGTCACCGTCAGCGAATAGGTGCCGTCGGCGCCGCTGTAGGACTGCATGTACAGCATGTCCTCGACGCCGTTGACCTGCTGCTCGATCGGCAGCGCCACGGTATCGATCACGGTCTTGGCGCTGGCGCCGGGATAGCGCGTCGTCACCTGCACCGTCGGCGGCACCACATCGGGGTATTGCGCCACCGCGAGGCGAAACAGGCACACCCCGCCGATCAGGATCATCAGGATCGCGATGACGTTGGAAAGGACGGGCCGCTCGATGAAGAATTTCGAAATCATGGCCGGTCCCTATTTGGTTGGTGCCGGCGACGCTTCGATTTTCTTGATCTGCGGGTCGACCTTCTGACCGGGGATCGCGCGGAGCAGCCCGGCGGTGACGACGCGATCGTCGCCCTTCAAGCCGCCTTCGATGACGCGCAAAGCGCCCTCGAGCGGCCCGGTTTGTACCTTGCGCTGTTCGACCACGTTCTCGCCGTTGACAACCAGCACGTAGCGGCCGGCCTGGTCGCTGCCGAGCGCGACATCGGGCACCAGCAGCGCATTCGACTGCTCGTCAAAGGGCACGCGGACCCGGACGAAGAATCCCGGCAGCAACGCCCGATCGGGATTCGGCAATAGGCCGCGCACCGCGAGCGTGCCGGTTGATTGATTGAGGGTCGGCGAGACGTAGTCGAGCTTGCCCTTGTGCGGAAAGCCGCTCTCGGTCTGCAATCCGACCTCGACCGGCAACTGGCGGATTTCCTCGACGGTTATGCCCCGCCGCCTTGCCTCTTCCCGGATCCGCTGCACATCCTGTTCGTTGACGTTGAAGTTCACATAGATCGGATCGAGCGCCACGATGTTGGCAAGCTGCGTCGGCGACGAGACGCCGACCAGTTCGCCGACCGACACCAGATGCGCGCTGACGATGCCGTCGAACGGCGCCGTGACGTTGGTATAGCCGTAGTTCACGGCCGCAATCCTGGTGTTGACCTGGGCCTGCTGCAGATTCGCCTGCGCGTTCTCGCGCGCCGCCGTTGAAGTATCGAGCGTGGCCTGCGAGACCGCCTGTCGTTGCACCAGCTCCGACTGCCGTTTGAAATCGGCTTCGGCCTGCTTCATCGACGCCTGCATGCCGGTTTCCGCGGCCTGCGCCTGATCGAGCTTCAATTTGTAGGTTTCCGGCTCGATCGTGAACAGCGTGGTGCCTTCTTTCACGAAAGTGCCGTCCTTGTAGTTGATCGATTGCAGGAAGCCCTGTACGCGCGCGACCAGATCGACGTTCTTGATCGGCGCGGTGTTGCCGGTCGCCTCCAGATAGCGAGTGATGCTGCGCTGCACCGGCACGGCGACCTCAACTTTCGGCGGCGGCGGCGGTACAAAAGTATTCTGTTCGCAGGCACTTAAGACGCCGAATGCGGCAATGGCGACGACCGCGCGACACGCAATGGCGCCTCTCTGTCTGAAGGTGTCATGTGCTCTGCTGCATGCCAGCGAACGCTCAGACTTCATTTGCGTGCCTCAATACGTTTGTTCTTGCAAAGGGCGTTCTATTCAAATTATGGCGTTCGACCATCCCATAAAAATAGCAACAATCCACTTGCAGGGGAACCGGAAACCGAAAATGATGCCGCGCGCGAAATTTTCTTCGCTTTCTCGTTCATGATTTCACTTCTGTTGAAGCGGCGACTCCAGCGACGACAAAAGGATTTATTCAAATGTTCAACACGTTGACACGTGCGGCAACGCTCGGGGCGTTGATGACGGCAGTGATATTCGCAAGTGCAGCACCAGCTTTTGCACAGGCGCCGAGCCAGGCGCAGCGCGACGCGATCAAGACCCAATGCCGGTCGGATTATATCGCGCATTGCTCCAGCATTCCGCCGGGCGGCGAAGCTTCGCTGCAATGCCTGCAGAAGAACATGTCGAGCCTATCATCGAGCTGTCAAAGCGCGGTGCGCGCCGTGGCAGCGCCGGCTGCCGCCGCGCCCGCGGCCAAGCCCGAATCCGCTCCGACCGCGGCCGGCGCAAAGCCTGCCACCACGACCGCGGCGCCCAAGACAGATTCCAAGGCTGATTCCAAGGCTGACGCCAAGCCCGCGGCCGCAGCCGCGGGGCAGCCGTCCAGCGCGCAGATTTCCGCGGTCCGCAGCGCCTGCCGCTCCGACTATCCAAAAGTCTGCGCCGGCGTGCCGACCGGCGGTGCGCCGGCGCTGCAATGCCTGGACAAGAACAAGGCAAAACTTTCGCCGGCTTGCGAGAAGGCGGTCACGGCGGCTGTCGGCGGTGGCGCCGCACCGGCGGCCGGCGCCGCTCCTGCCGCGGCGGCGGCTCCGGCAGCGGCAGGCGCGGCCGCACCCACCGTGATCGTGCTGCGGCCGCTGCGGCCGCGCGAAGAACTGCTCGTGCTGCGCTCGGCTTGCGGCGCCGATGTCCGCACGATCTGCGGCGGCGTGGCACCGGGTGGCGGCCGTATCGTGCAGTGTCTCGCGACCAACGCGGGCAGGCTGTCGCCGGCTTGCCAGGACGTGCTGGCCCAGTTCAAGGCGCAGTAGCAGGCCGCGCTACCCGGTTCGCGCCGTGAAAACGGCGCGATCGGACTACGCGTGCGCGACGGTACCGACGAACTGCTGCAATTCCGGCGTCCGCGGTGCGGCAAACACCTCTTTCGGAACGCCCTCTTCATGCACCTTGCCGTGGTGCATGAAGACGAGCTTGGTGCCGACGTCGCGGGCGAAACGCATTTCGTGCGTGACCAGGATCAGCGTCATGCCTTCTCGCGCCAACTGCTCGACCACGCGCAGCACCTCGTTGACCAGTTCCGGGTCGAGCGCCGAAGTGATTTCATCGCATAGCAGCACTTTTGGCCGCATCGCCAGCGAACGTGCGATCGCGACACGCTGCTGCTGGCCGCCGGAGAGCTGGTTCGGATAGGCATCCATCTTCTCGGACAGCCCGACCTTCGCCAGCACCTCGGCCGCAATGGCACGCGCTTCCTTGGAAGCCACCTTGTTGACGACGGTCGGCGCCAGCATCACGTTCTCGGCGGCGGTCAGATGCGGAAACAGATTGAACTGCTGGAACACCATGCCGACATGGCGGCGCAGTTCGCGCAGATTGGTGGTGGAGCCGCCGACCTCGATGCTGTCGGCGATGATCGCGCCGGACTGATAGGTCTCCAGGCCGTTGATGCAGCGGAGCAGCGTACTCTTGCCCGATCCGGAGCGGCCGATGATGGCGACCACGTCGCCCTTGGCGACCTCGAGCGAGACGCCCTTCAGCACCTCGTTCGGACCAAAACTCTTTCTGACGTCACGAATGCTAACGAGCGACATTGAGGCGGTTCTCGATTTTTTTCGCCCACCAGGACAGCGGGAAACACAGGCAGAAATAAATCAGCGCGACCAGCGAGTAGACCACGAACGGGCGGAAGGTCGCATTGTTGAGCATGGTGCCGGCCTTGGTCAGCTCGACGAAGCCGATGATCGAAGCCAGCGCCGTACCTTTGACCACCTGCACCGAGAAGCCGACGGTTGGCGCCACCGCGATGCGCGAGGCCTGCGGCAGGATGACGTAACGCATCTGCTCGATGTAGCTCATGGCGAGGCTGGAAGAGGCTTCCCACTGCCCCTTCGGAATCGACTCGACGCAGCCACGCCAGATCTCGGCGAGAAAGGCGCTGGTCCAGAACGTCAGCGCCAGGGTCGCGGCCATCCACGGGCTCACCTCGACGCCGAACAGCGCGATGCCGAAGAAGAACAGAAACAGCTGCATCAGCAGCGGCGTACCCTGGAACAGCTCGATGTAGATCTTGGTGGACCATTCCAGCACCGGGATCCGGGAGGTCCGCATGAACAGCAAGATCAACCCGACAACGCCGCCGCAGACAAAGGCGATCAGCGACAGCACGATGGTCCACTGTGTGGCGATCAGGAGGTTCGACAGGATGTCCCAGAGGCTGAACTGCAACATGCTCACTTCGCCTTGAACAGGATGCGGCCGAGGCCGCGCAGCAGCGAACGCGTCAGCATGGCGAGCGAGAGATAGGCCAAGGCCACCAGCAGATAGACCTCGAAGTTGCGGAAATTGCGCGATGCGATGAGGTTGGCGGCGTAGGTCAGGTCCTGCGCCGAGATCTGCGACACCACCGCCGAGCCCAGCATGACGATGATGATCTGCGACGACAGCGCCGGATAGATCTTCTCGAACGCCTGCTTGAGGACGATGTGGCGCAGCACTTCCCATTTGGTCATGGCAAGGCTGATACCGGCCTCGATATGGCCTTTCGGCACCGCCTCGATGCCGGCGCGGATGATCTCGGTCGAATAGGCGCCGAGGTTGACGGTCATGGCGAGGAATGCCGCGGTCGATTCACTGAGCTTCAGCCCGGCGGCCGGCAGGCCGAAGAAGATAAAGAACAACTGCACGATGAACGGCGTGTTGCGGATCACCTCGACATAGGCCGCAACCAGGCTGCCCAGCCATTTCGGCCCGAAGGTGCGCGCCGATGCGCCGGCGGTGCCGACGGCGATACCGGCGACGGTCGAGACGACCGTGAGTACGACGGTGAACAGCAACCCCCACAGCAGCACATCCCAGTGGGGCAGCAATTCACTGAATTGAAGCTTGTAGTTCATGACGGGCCGGCCCCCGCGACCAGGTCAAAAGCCCGGCGGCAAGGGCGCCTTCAGCCACTTCTCGGACAGTTTGGCGATGTCGCCGGACGTCTTGGCCTGCGCGATGATCTCGTTGAGCTTGGCCAGCAGCTTCGGCTCTTCCTTGTTGAGCCCGATGAAGCACGGGCTGTCCTTGATCACGAATTTGAGCGCGGGCGCCCGGGCCGGGACCTTCTCGGCAATGGCGGCGGCGACCGTATTGCCGGTCGCAATCAGGTCGACCTGTCCGGATACGAAGGCGGCAATGGTGGCGTTGTTATCCTCGAAACGCTTGATGGTGGTGTCAGCCGGCGCGAGCTTGGTCAGCTCCTGCTCCTCGATGGCACCGCGGGTGGCGCCGATCGTCTTGCCCTTGAGCTCGTCGGCCGATGCCACCTTGATTTCCTTGGTACCGAACACGCCGGAGAAGAACGGCGCGTAGGCGACGGAAAAGTCGATCACCTTCTCGCGCTCGGCATTCTTGCCGAGGCTGGAAATGACGATGTCGGCCTTCTTGGTCTGCAGATAGGGAATCCGGTTGGCGCTGGTGACGGCGATGATCTCGACCTTCACCCCGAGCGCCTTGCCGATCAGGTTGGCCATGTCGATGTCGTAGCCCTGCGGCTTGAGATCGAGCCCGGCGGAGCCGAACGGCGCAAAATCCTGCGGCACTGCAACCTTGATGACCTTGGCCGCCATGATCGAGTCCAGCGCGTCGGCATGTGCCGGCGTGGTCAGCGCGGCGGTGACGAGCGCGAAAGCCGCGGCAAGCATCGATTTCTTGATCAGCATCCTATTGTCCCCTGTGCATCGCAACACCGGCGGGTCAGTTTGGCCGATGTCTTCGGATCCCCTTCGCAGTGCGGGACCCTGCCCGATGCTCAATCATCAGGCAATGCCTCGAACTGCTCCTAATTTTATCATCGACTGCCCTGGAATTAGGCTGCAATGGGTGACACATTCACGTCCAAATGATACACGTCCTGCCATTCGATGCAGGGTTGTGGCGCGCTAATCGCCACGAAACGCGAGGATCAATTGAACCAACCTCACGGATCGCGCGACATAACAAATCGTCATCGCGATCTGACACGCGGTGTGCCAATTGACCTTTGCCCTGCCGATACGATCAACGTTCCGATGATCAATTTTTCGACGTGCAGAAATATTTTCTTGGAAGCCGGCTCGACATGATCGGCACGGAATGAAAGCCATCCGGCTCTGATCTCCGCCATGGGTTCTCCTGATTTCGCAACAAAAAGGGAGCTTCAATACAGCGAGATCGAGAAGCAAGCAGGCGGCCTGGCTGACGCTTTGAGAACAACAATCATCAACCAACGCGAGGAGGAAAAACAGATGCTACGTGCCATCCTGACTGCATCCACCTTGTTGATTGCGTCGCAAGCGTTCGCGCAGGAGCTGACTGCCGCGCAACGCGACGCCTGCATGGGCGACTTCGAAAAATACTGCAAGAGCGTCACCCCGGGCGGCGGGCGGATCATCGCCTGCCTCTCCAAGGAAAGCGACAAGCTCACACCTGCTTGCAAGAAAGTATTGCAGGCGGCGGAGAAGAAATAGACGCGCGGCCTGAGACGCATCCGCAGCACCTTCCAGAAGAAACCTGAACACCAACCAAGATAAATCCAGGGAGAACAACATGCGTGCTTTTCTGCTCCTTGCCGCCGCCTTGCTCGCCATCGGCACTGCCATGACCTTCGAGTCGACCGATGCCAACGCGGCTGTCTGCGCAGACGGCGTCGTTCGCGCCGGCTGTGCGGGACCTCGAGGCGCGGTCGTCGTCAAAAAGCCAAAGCCGGCGGTCGTGTGCCGCACCGTGATCGTGAACGGCGTGAAGGTTCGCCGCTGCACCTGATCGAAGCTGATCCGGCTCAGAATTGAAGACATCTGGACTTGCCGGCCGCGGCTACCGTCATTGGCGTCGCCACGGCCGGCACTTGCCATTCCCTGTTTTGCCGGATCGCGCATGATGTGCCAGCATTGGACGCTTCGAAGTTCAATGGCTGTGAATCCGGAATGAGGAATTATTCAATCGCATTGCCATTCTGGGCCCGGGCGTTCCTGCTGGCGGGCCTTGCCGGCGTTGTCCTCGGCGCCGGCCTCATCGCCTATCGCTTCTACGACAGGCCGACGGTGCTGAGCGTCGCGGTGGGGTCGTTCGACGGTGAAGCTGCCAAGGTCGCGTCCGTCATCGCCGCCCGGCTGGAAGCCACCAAATCCGCGGTCCGTTTGAAGATCGTTCCGACCGACAACGTGCTCGATTCCGCAAAAATCTTTGCCGAGGGAAAGACCGACCTTGCCATCGTGCGCGCCGATCTCGGCGATCTCTCGCTGGCGCGGAGCGTGGCGCTGATCACCAAATCGGTCCTGATGATCCTGGCCCTGCCGGGATCGCAGGTGACCAGCATCGAGAAGATGAAGGGCCACACCGTCGGCGTCGTCGGTGGCGAGATCAATCAGAAGATCGTCGAGGCCCTGAAAGCGGAATACGACCTCGGCGACAAGGTGATCTTCAAGAACATGGCGCCGGCGGATACGCCGGGCGCGATACAGTCGAAAGCGGCGAGCGCGTTCGTGCTGGTCGTCCCACTCAGCGAAAAGTATATCTCCCTGGTGAGGCGCTTCTTCCGGGGCGGGCATAACTCCTTCCCCGCATTGATCCCGGTGGAATCGGCCGGCGCCATCGCCGATGTCGAAGGCGCCTATGAAAGCTTCGATATTCCGCAAGGCACGCTGCGCGGCAATCCGCCGGTGCCGGACGCCGATTCGACCACGCTCCGCGTCGCGACTTATCTGGTGGCCAACAAGAAGATCGACCCGGACACGATCACGACGCTGACACAGGCGCTGGTCACCGCCCGCAACGATCTCGTGCGCGACCAGCCGCTGCTGGCCGGGCTGACGGCACCCGATACCGACCCCGGCGCCTACATCCCGGTCCATCCGGGGGCGGCTGCCTACTACAACGGGACCCAGCAGAGCTTCATGGATAAATACGGCAACTGGATTTACCTGACGCCGATGGTGCTGGGCGCGCTGGCCTCGATCTTCGCAACCGCGTGGCGGTTTCTTGGCGGCCGGCAGGAACCGGCCGAGACGACGTTGCGCAGCCTGTTCGCCCTGCCGCGGCGGATCAGGGAAGTGAAGGGCGAGGCCGAACTGAGCGAGATCGAAAACCAGGTCGACCAGGCGCTGGATGCCGAGATGGCGAGCGCGATCAGAAGCGAGAACGCGCAGGATATTTCGACGCTGGTTTCAATGGCGCATCGGCTGGAAGATTCGATCTATCGCCGCCGGCAAATGCTGGCGGAGGAGCCTGCTGGCACTATTGAATCGAATCGGCACACGTCATTCTGAGGTGCGAGCAAAGCGAGCCTCGAAGGATGGGTTACGGGCGCTTCTCATCCTTCGAGGCGCACAAGAGCGCGCACCTCAGGATGACGCGATACGGAGCGAGTGGTGGTATTAAATCTCGGCTCATCACGTTCCAGTCCCGGGTTGCACCCAGACAAGCATCCGCCTGGCCCGTTTTGGCAATTTTTTTGGTAGCGTCATTCCCCGGTCCGGTTTAGGGTGCCTCAAATAGTAAGTATACTGTCAATCAGGGAGGGAACCTGTGCGCATCGCCGTCATCGGCGGAGGCCCCGGCGGTCTCTACTTCGCCTATCTCTGGAAGCGGCGTCATCCGGACGCAGAGATCGACCTGTTCGAGCAGAATCCCGAAGGCGCAACCTGGGGTTTTGGTGTCGTGTTCTCCGAACAGGCGCTGGAATTTTTGCGTGCCGACGACCCCGAGACGGTCGATGCGATCACGCCGCGGATGGAAAGCTGGAAGAACATCACGCTCAATTTGCCGGGTGAGAGCGTCGAGATCGACGGCGTCGGCTTCTCCTCGATCGGGCGGCTCGAATTGCTGACTATCCTGCAGCAGCGCGTGCGCGCCGCCGGCATCACGCCGCGATACGACACCATCATCCAGTCGCTGGACGAACTCAGGGGTTATGACCTGATCGTCGCCGCCGACGGGCTGAACTCACTGGTGCGCCGCAACTTTGAGAAGGAATTCGACGCCTCGGTCTCGCATTCGACCAACAAATTTGCCTGGTATGGCACCAGCAAACGTTTTGCCACGCTGTCGCAGACCTTCGTGAAGACCGATCTCGGGTCTTTCAACGCGCATCACTACCGTTATGCGCCCGCCATGAGCACCTTCCTGGTCGAATGCGACGCGGCGACCTGGCAGGCCTATGGTTTCGAGCACAAGACCATCGAACAATCGCAGGCTATCTGCGAACAGGTCTTTGCCGACGCGCTCGACGGCCATTCGCTGGTGTCGAACAAATCGGTATGGCGCAATTTTCCCTGGATCTGGAACGAGAACTGGTCGCACGGCAACATGGTGCTGATCGGCGATGCCCTGCATTCGGCGCATTTCTCGATCGGCTCGGGAACAAGGCTGGCGATCGAGGACGCCATCGCGCTGACCAAGGCGCTGGAGGCGGAAGCGGACATTCCGGCGGGCCTTGCCCGCTACCAGAGCGAACGCAAGCCGATCGTGAAGAAACTGGTGACGGCGGCGCGCACCAGCGCCGACTGGTACGAACATTTCCCCGAACACATGAAGCTCGATCTGATGGATTTTGCCTACAGCTACATCACCCGCTCCGGACGGATCGACGATGCGCGCCTGCGCGCGATGTCGCCGGCCTTCATGGCGCGCTATGAAGCAGCAAAGAACAGCCGGAGCCGGTCATGATGATCGACGATCAGGTACCTCTGGAAAATCCCGGCGCGCGCGAAATCGGTTTCGCGATCCCGGAGCGCTACAACGCCAGCCGCATCCTGTTCGACAACCTCGTGCACGGCCGCGGTGAACGCCTGGCGCTGACCGGACCCGCCGGCACACGCAGCTATGCCGAGCTGTGCCGCGAGGCCTCGCAATGGGGTCACGGCTTCCAGTCGCTGGGGCTGAAGCGCGGCAACCGCATCCTGTTGTTCCTCGACGATACGCCGGCTTACCCGGCCGCCTTCTTCGGCGCGGTCCGCTCCGGCTTCGTGCCGCTGTTGATCAACACCCTGACGCCGCCGGACCTGCTGCAGTTTTATCTCTCGGACGCCGGCGCCGCTGTCGCGGTGACCGATGCCGAGTTCACTTCCCGATTCGACGTGGTCGCCTGCAAGGACACGCCACTGCACACGTTGATCGTGGTCAACGGCACCGCCGGCGAGCACGCCGTGCCGAAGACGCTTGCCGCCGATACCTGGCTGAAGGCCTTCCCAACCGAACTCGCGGAGGCCGACACGCACCGCAACGAGATGGCGTTCTGGATGTACTCGTCCGGCTCGACCGGGCGGCCCAAAGGCATCGTACATCTGCAGCACGACATGGCCTACAGCGAAGCCGCGTTCGCACGTAGCGTGCTCAAGCTCGCCCCCGACGATATCTGCTTCTCGGTGCCGAAGATTTTCTTCGCCTACGGCTTCGGCAATTCCATCACCTTCCCGTTCTCGGTCGGCGCCGCCACGCTATTATTGCCCGGCCAGCCGAAGCCCGCCGCTATCTTCGAGGCGATCGGGCGCTACCGTCCGAGCGTGTTTTTCGGATTGCCGACGCTTTATACGTCATTGACCAAGGCCGATGGCGCGGCGGCAGCCGACTTCTCGTCGCTACGGATGGCGCTGTCCGCCGCCGAGGTGCTGTCGGGTGAAGTGTTCAACGGCTGGAAGACGCTGACCGGGCTCGAGATCATCGAGGGCCTGGGTTCGACCGAGGCACTGCACATCTACCTTTCCAACCGGCCCGATCACAAGAAGCTCGGCGCGGCGGGGCTGCGTGTCCCCGGTTATGAAATCGCGCTCCGGGACAAGGAAGGACGCGACGTCGGCGACAACGAGGAAGGGATCATGTGGGTGCGCGGCGATTCCAATACGCCGCTGTACTGGAACCGGCCGGACAAATCAGCGGAGACGATCCGCGAGGGCGGCTGGATCTACACCGGCGACCGTTTTGTCCGCGATGCCGACGGCTTCCATTTCTTCCGCGGCCGCGCCGACGACCTGATCAAGATTTCCGGCCAGTGGGTCTATCCGCTCGAAGTCGAGCTCTGCCTTGCCGAGCACCCCGACGTCCGTGAATGCGCCGTCTTCGCTGCCGAGCTGCCGGACCGGCGCATGACGCTGAAGGCGGTGGTGGTGATGAACCAGGGCGGCTTCGACGCGGGCGATGCCACCAAGCGGCTGCAGGATTTCGTCAAGGCAAAGCTGTTGCCTTACAAATACCCGCGCGAGGTACGATTCATCGATGAACTGCCGAAGACCGGAACAGGCAAGATCGACCGGCAGGCGCTGTTGAGGATGTAGGACATACTCCGTGTCGTCCCGGCCTTGAGCCGGGACCCATACGCCGCGGCCCGCGTTGCTGGAAAGAAAAGATAACGACCAGCGTGCAAGATAATTCCTGCCGGTGGTTAAGGGTCCCGGCTCAAGGCCGGGACGACAATAACTAGTTGTCCGGCCGCCTCAACCCGATTTACCCAGATGCTCGAGCGCGTCCTCGGCGCGCAGCGGCACGCGCGAGGCCTCGTTGTTGAGATCGACGAGTTGCGTCATCAGCGTCAGCAACACCTTGCGGTCGGCGGCCTTCAGCGGCTGCAGCATCCGCGCCTGCGCCCGCTCGACCGATGGCATGATCTCGCGCAGCGTGGCGGCACCCGCTTTGGTCAGATAGAGCAATTTTACCCTCTTGTCCTCGCGGCCGGCTCTGCGCTCGATAAAGGCCTTTGCCTCCAGCCGCTCGATCACATTGCCGAGCGTCGAGCGGTCGAACGCGATCACCGCCGACAGCCGCGTCGCGTCGATGCCGGGATGGGTGTGGATCGAAACCAGCGCGGCATATTGCACCGGCGTCAGGTCGAAGGCCTTGCATTCCTCGACAAAGATCGCGACCGCGATCTGCTGCATGCGCCGAAACAAATAGCCCGGCGCCGCATAGACGGCGTCCATGGTGATGGGCGTGGGCTTACTCGGCATCGGGCTGCTTGTCCGGTGCGGCGTCGGCGAACGCCTTGATTTCCTTCGCCGCGGCTTCAGCCTTGAGCAGGCGCGGGAAGACCGAGACATCCACCCCGAAGCGCCGCGCGTTGCCGAGTTGCGGCACCAGGCAGAGATCGGCGATCGTCGGCGTTGCACCGAAACAGAATGGCCCCTTTTCGCCGGTGGCCAGTGCTTCGCAAGCCGTCAGTCCCTCGCGGTTGACCCAGGCCGCCCACTCCGTCACCTTTTCCTCGGGTAAACCGAGTTGCCGAAGCCGGTTCAACACTTTCAGGTTCTGCACCGGGTGGGTGTCACAGGCCAGCGCCATGGCGAAGGCGCGAACTTTTGCGCGACCCAGCGCATCGCCGGGCAGCAGCGCCGGTTCGGGATAGGTTTCATCCAGCCATTCAATGATCGCCAACGATTGCGTGAGTACGGCGCCGGCGTCGTCCTCCAGTGCGGGCACGAGCCCCTGCGGGTTGATGGCGAGATAGGCCGGCGCGCATTGTTCGCCCTTGCGAAGGTGATGCGGCAAATGTTCGGGTCGCAGCCCCTTCAGATTCAAGGCGATCCTGACCCGGTAGGCCGCGGCACTGCGGAAATAGCCGTGCAGCTTCATCGGAACCTCCCCGTAAATCTATCGTTGCGGTCTACGCCGTCATTGACGCTACCCATATTGTAAGTATGCTGTCAATAAATGGACGGACAAGAATAACGGGAGGCTATCTATGGAAGCCGTGCAGAAGACCCCGGAACGCGAGGCGTTCTACAAGAAGATCGACGGCGAGAACCTCTCCGCACTCTGGAACGTGATGGGCGATCTGATCACACCGGAGCCGCGCAGCGCCTGCCGGCCGCATCTGTGGAAGTTCGACCAGATCCGCGACTACATGACCGAGGCCGGCAAGCTGATCACCGCCAAGGAAGCCGAGCGGCGGGTGCTGGTGCTGGAAAATCCGGGCCTGCGCGGCCAGTCGAAGATCACGACCTCGCTGTTTGCCGGCGTGCAGATGGTGGTCCCCGGCGACGTCGCCCCGGCGCACCGCCACAGCCAGTCGGCGTTGCGTTTCGTGCTCGAGGGCAAGGGGGCGGCAACCGCGGTCGACGGCGAGAAGACGCTGATGGAGCCCGGCGATTTCGTCATCACGCCATCGATGACCTGGCATGATCATTCCAACGAAACCTCCGAGCCGATGTTCTGGCTCGACGGGCTCGACATTCCGATGGTGCAGTTCTTCGATGCGTCCTTTGCCGAAGGCTCGAACGAGGACCAGCAGAAGATCACGCGGCCTTCCGGCGACAGCTTTGCCCGCTACGGACGCAACCTCCTCCCCGTCGACGAGAAGCGAAAGTCGAAGACATCACCGATCTTCAACTATCCCTACAGCTACACCCGCGAGGCGCTGGAGCAGGCCAAGATCCGCAATGAGTGGGACGCCTGCCACGGGCTGAAGCTGAAATTCTCCAACCCCGAAACCGGCGAATTCGCGATGCCGACCATCGGTACTTTCATCCAGATGCTGCCGAAGGGTTTTAAGACAGCGCGCTATCGCTCCACCGACGCGACCGTGTTCGCCGCGATCGAGGGCAAGGGCCGCACGCGGGTCGGCGATCAGACGTTTGAGTGGGGCGCCCGCGATCTGTTCGTGGTGCCGAGCTGGCAATGGGTCACCCACGAAGCCGATGTCGATTCGGTGCTGTTCAGCTTCTCCGACCGTCCGGTGCAGCAGAAGCTCGATCTGTTCCGCGAAGACCGCGGGAATGCGTGAGGCAACCACCGCTGTCGTCCCGGCCTTGAGCCGGGACCCATAACCACCGACGCTCATTTTGCGAACAGCGTTAGCTACCTCGGGCCATCGATAGATCACGCGGTATGGGTCCCGGCTCAAGGCCGGGACGACGGTGTTGTTTGTCGCGCCAATTTTGGCTCGCTCACGCCGACGCACATCACCGCCAGTGCAGCAGCCTTGCCTCCAGCAAATTAATCCCCTTCCCCACCACCAGCCCGAACACCGACAGGATCACAACGCCGGCCAGCAGCTGATCGGTCTGCATCAGATTGCCGGCCTGCAGCACGAAGGCGCCGATGCCGTATTGGGCGCCGATCATTTCCGCACTCACCACCAGCAGCAGCGCGACCGACGCCGTGATGCGAAAACCCGCGAGGATCGAGGGCAGCGCGCCCGGCCAGATCACGCGGCGCACGATCAGGTGGAACGGCACGTTAAAACTCTGCGCCATCCGGATCAGATTGCGCGGCACCGCGTCGACGCCGCTATAGACCGAGATCGCGGTGGAGAAGAACACGCCGAGCGCGATGGTCGCGATCTTCGGCTCCTCGCCGATCCCGAGCCACAGGATCAGCAGCGGCAGCAGCGCGATCTTCGGAATCGGAAACAGCGCCGAGATGAAGGTGATGCCGACACCGCGCGCCAGCGTCGACAGCCCGATCCCGAAACCGACGATGACGCCGGCAGCCGTGCCGAGGATCCAGCCCGATCCGATCCGCATCACCGACCAGGACAGATGCTGCCAGAGCGCGCCCGATAGCGCGAGCTTGTAGATCGCAACCGCGATCGCCGAGGGGGGTGGCAGGAACAGAGCATTGACCCAGCCGGCGCTGCCGGCGAGCTGCCAGAACGCAATCACCAGGATAAGCGCGATCCAGCCGGAATAGCGGCCGGCGCTTGGCGTAAAGCCGGCGCCGCGAAACGCCACCGGCCGCGGCGTGATCTCGTCCTGCGTTCCCTGCGGCGCGCGGTCAAGCATGCTGGACCTCACGCTCGGCGTCGATCGCCTCCTCACGGATCAGCGACCACAGATCATTTTGTATCGCGAGCAGTTTTCCGCGGGCATTGATATCGCCGCGCTCGTCGCGCGTCATCGGGATGGTCACGACCTCGCGGACGCGGCCGGGACGGCGCGACAGCACCACGATGCGGTCGGCAAGGCGAACGGCTTCTTCGAGATTATGCGTCACGTAGACCGCGCCCATCGAACCGTCGGCGAGCAGGCGGATAAAATCCTCCATCAGCAGTTCGCGGGTCTGCGAATCCAGCGCCGAGAGCGGCTCGTCCATCAGCAGGATCGCCGGACGCACTGCGAGCGCGCGCGCAATGCCGACACGCTGGCGCATGCCGCCGGACAATTGCTTCGGGTAGGCGCCGCGAAAATCGGTGAGCCCCGTGCGGCGCAGCGCGTTGTCGATCACGGCACGGCGCTCGCTTATCCCGAGCGCCGTGTGCACCAGCGGAAACTCCACATTTTCTTCCACCGTGCACCACGGCAGCAGCGCAAAATCCTGGAACACGAAGGTCAGCGGGTTGAGGCTGCCCGCCGGCGGCGCGCCGCGCAGTTCGGCCTGGCCTCCGCTCGGCCGCAGCAGCCCGCCGAGGATCGACAGCAGCGTGCTCTTGCCGCAGCCGGAGGGCCCGACGATCGCCACCACTTCGCCGGCACGCACGGTGAACGAGACGTTGTCGAGCACGTCCAGCGTACCGAAGCGGTGGCTGATATGGCCGGCGATCAGGTCCATTGGGTTCTCAGTTCGAATCCTTGCACCGCTGCGCTCCCTCTCCCGCTTGCGGGGAAGGGCTGGGGTGGGGGTCTCTCCACACGACAGGCTCTTCCGAGTGGATAGACCCCCACCCGCCGCGCTTCGCGCGTCGACCTCCCCCGCGAGCGGGAGAGGTAAACCTCAAATCAATCCGCCTTCACATATTCCTTGGCGATGATCGCATCCACGCCAAAGCCCTTGTCGACGAAACCCTGTTCCTGCAGCCAGCTGATCTGGTTGGCGACGTTCTTGACGTCGAGTTTGCCGTCGGGATCGATATAGGCGCAATTGCCGACCACCTGCTCGACCGGCAGATTGGTGTATTTGGCGATGATTTCCAGCAGCGGCTTTGTCTTGTCGTTGATCCCGGCCTTGCCGTCCTTCACGGAGGCCAGGATCACGTCATGATATTCGCGGTCGGCGCGGACCAGTGCGCCCAGCAATTTCGTCACCAGCGCGTTGTTGGTCAGTGCTTTTGGCGAAGCGAACACCGCGCCGAGCTGCCACGGCGTCTCGTCGCCGACCCAGCCGAGCAATTTGGCGCCGTCGGAATCCATCAGCGTGCGCGCGGTCGACACCGGCAGCAACGCCGCATCGACGGTCTCGCCCTTCAGCGCCGCAGCAGCGTTCGACAGCGACTGCAGCGGCAGCACCTTGATGTCCACGAGCTTGAAGCCGTATTTGTCGGCGAGCAGCCCCAGCGAATAGTGGAAGCTGGAGCCGACTTGCGTCACAGCGATGCGCTTTCCGGCGAGATCCTTCGGCGTCTTCAGCCCGGCGGCATAGGCGTTGTTGCTGGCGAAATAACCGATCAGGGGATAGCCGGCCTTCTCGCGGCTCATGCCGCCGATCACCTTCAGCGTGCCCTTGCCGGCGAGATTATAGAGCCCCGCGGTGAACGCGGTGACGCCGAAATCGACATCGCCCGACGTCGTCGCCACCGCGATCGGCTGCGCCGCGTCGAAGAATTTCAATTCGATGTCGAGGCCGGCCTCGCGAAAGTAGCCCTTGTCCTGCGCGATGAACACCGGCGCCGACGAGGACAGCCTGAGCACGCCGATCCTGGCCTTCAGCGCATCATCGGCCCGTGCGATCCCGCTTGCCGCGATCGCCAGCAAGGCAGCCACAGCGAGCCGAGCAAATCCCGTCATACCGTTTCCTCCGCAACTTCTCTTACAGCCCTTCGGGCACGCTCTGGCCGCGGCCGATAAAGGCGCCCTGTTGTTGCAATGCTTGTTGCAACTTTTCAACGGCAATGTCGCGTGGAATCGTGTTGCCGGACAGTGCCAAATCCGCAGCGATCCCAACCGCCTCGCCCATCGCAAAGCAGGCGCCGGAAACCCGCGCCGCCGACTGGCCGTCATGGGTCATCGAGGCGCAGCGCCCGGCCATCAAGAGGTTGTCGATACCCTCGGGCACCAGCATCCGATACGGCAGCTCGTTGAAGCCGCGTGATTCCGGGATCGGCGGGAACTTGAAGACCACGTCGCCCGCGACATGGGATTCCATCGGCCAGCCATTGACACCGATGGAATCCTCGAACGAGGCGCAGCCGAGCACGTCCTCGCCGGAGAGCATGTAGCCGCCAACGACGCGGCGGGTCTCGCGGATGCCGAGCTGCGGCGGAAGATCGACGATGTAGGATTGTTCGAAGCCCGGCACGGTGCGCAGGAACTCGAATGCCTGCACCGCCTGGCGGCGGCCCTCGATCTCGCCGCGGGTCATATCGTCAGGCTCGAGGCCGTTCACCGCCGTGCCGTCTTCGCGCGCGAGCTGGGTAAAATTCACCCGCCATTCGATCCCGTGACGCTGTGGCCGGACGATCGCGGCCTTGCGCGGAAACTTGTGCGTGCCTGCGGCCTCGGCCTTTTCCATCAGCGCCGGAATGGTCCGCCAGGCGTCGCCAGCCTTCTCGGAGTCGATGCCGTTGAGGCGGAACATCATCGACGGGTACATCGTGCTGCCGGCGTTATCGCCGACCTCGAACGGCGCGCCGGCCCAGGCGGCCAGATCGCCATCGCCGGAGCAATCGATGAAGATTCCGGCGCGCACCGCCTGCCGACCCGCCTTGGTCTCGACCATCAGCGCGTCGATGTGCCTCTCGTCATGCATCACCACGCCGGCGCCGAGCGCATGAAAGAGAATGTCGACCCTGTGCGCGGCGAGGAGATCGTCGGCCGCGATCTTGTAGGCCGCGGTGTCATAGGCCTGTGCGAAGATCTTGCCCAGGATCAGATGCGGCGCGTTCAGCCCGCCGAGCCGGTCGATCCGATCCAGCAGTTCGGTGGCAATCCCCTGCACCACCCGGTGCATCTCGCCATGGACATTGGCATGCAGCCCGCAGAAATTCGTGACGCCCGCGGCGGTGCCCATGCCGCCGAGGAAGCCATAGCGTTCGATCAGCAGGGTGCGACGGCCCGCGCGCGCAGCAGCAACGGCGGCGGCTATGCCTGCAGGCCCGCCGCCCAGCACGGCGACATCGTATTCGCCATAGAGCGGAATTTGGCGCGCAGGCTCGGTGATGGTTTTGGAGGGCAATTTTGGGGTTCCCGGCTGAAGTGCCGGCATCATGCCCTTCACAGGCGATTTTGGCTACGTGTCAAACGGTTGAAATAGAGACGGAAGACATTGCTCCCGCTACGCGGAATTGAGAAAGTGGGGACGAAAGGACTGACCGGTTTGAAAATCCTCGCTGCCCTCGTACCCGCCCTGTTGCTCGGCGCTTCCCCCGCGCTGGCGGAAGTGGAGCAGTGCCGGTTCATCCAGGCCAAACCCGAGCGCGAGGCCTGTTACACGCGTCAGGAGGCTGCGCTGGCCGCCAAGCGCAAGCCCGCGCCCGCCATTGCCGACACGCGCAGCACCGACGCACGCATGATCGAATCGCTGCAGCAGATGCGGCGCGACGATGCCGAGGTCTACCGGAGTGTGAGCGGCATCTGCCGGGGCTGCTGAGTCGTGAAACTATCCCTTGCCGCCCCAATTCGCCGCGCGCTTTTCGGCGAACGAGGCCAGCCCTTCGGACGCCTCCGATGTCCGCCGCCGGTCCGAATGCATTTTGACCAGGCGTGTATAAGCGTCGTCGTCGACACTCATGCCGCCGAAGGAGCTTTCCAGCGCCAGTGCCTTGGTTTCGGCCAGCGCCTCGGGGCCGTTGGCCAGCAATTGCTCCACGACCTTTGCGCCCGACGCTTCAAGCTCCGCCAGCGGCACCACCTCATGCACCAGACCAATGCGGCGCGCGTCTTCGGCGCCGAAGCGCTCACCGGTCAACGCGTAGCGGCGCACCTGACGGACACCGATGGAATCGCAAAGCTGCGGGATGATGATCGCGGCCGTCAGGCCCCAGCGGACTTCCGTGATCGAGAACAGCGCATTGTCGGCGGCGATCACCACGTCGCACGCCGAAATCACGCCGGTGCCGCCGCCGAAGCAGCCACCTTGCACCAGCGCCACGGTCGGGATCGGCAGCGTATTGAGCCGCTGCACCGCCTCGAAGGTGGCGCGTGAGACCGCCTCGTTCTCTTCGGGCGATTTCGGCCGCACGCCATTGATCCATTTCAGGTCGGCGCCGGCCTGGAAATGCTTGCCGTTGCCCTTCAGCACCACGACGCGCAGGTGAGACTTCTGGCCGAGTTCATCCATCGCCGCCAGCACGCCGTTGATGAGCCCGGCATCGTAGGCGTTGTTCACTTCCGGGCGATTCAGCGTGACCGTCGCGACGCCGCGTTGATCGAGATCCCACAAGACTGGATTGGCAGACATTGACGGTCCTTTTTGGTTGCAGCAGTTTCGACAGGCAATATGCCGACACAGCGGCGATTGATCTATCCCTTTCCGTGATGCCTGCGATGCAAACGGCATCGCCGGTTGCGCTGCGGTGCAAGCTTGTGGAAACTGTCGCCTCACGGTTCCCCTCAGCAGGACATCAACTCGATGCGGATATGCGTTTTCGGTACGGGCGCCGTCGGCAGCCATTTCGCGGTGCGGCTCGCGCTGGCCGGACACGACGTTTCCTGCGTGATGCGCGGCCCGCACCTCGAAGCCGTGAGGGCCAACGGCCTGACGCTGCGTGTCGGCGAGGCCGAGTTCAAAGCCAAAGTGACCGCCTCGGACGACCCGGCTGATCTAGGTCCGCAGGATGTCGTGATCAGCACGCTGAAGGCGACGGGGTGAGCGCGCTCGCCGCCGGTCTGCAATCCCTGTTGCGCGACGATACCGCCGTGGTCTTGGCCCAGAACGGGATCCCCTGGTGGTACGATATCGGGCTTCCCGCAAAACATCCGCCGACGCCCGATCTTGGCTTCCTCGATCCAAACGGCAAGCTGCGCGCGGCGATACCCAAAGAACGGATTATCGGCGGCGTGATCTATTCATCCAACGAGATTGTCGCACCCGGTGTGGTCGCGAATCTCTCACCTGATCGGAACCGGCTCCTGATCGGCGAATGCGACAATCGTCACAGCGAGCGGATCGCGCGGCTGCGCACAGCGCTCAATGAAGCTTCGATCGAATCGCCAGATGTCGCCGAGATCAGGGAAGCGATCTGGTCCAAGCTTTTGACCAACATGTCGATGTCGGTGCTGTGTCTGCTCACCGGCCAGACCGCCCGCGGCGTCCGGGACGAACCGGCGCTCGCCGAGGTGATCCCGCGTTTGCTGGATGAAGCCAACAGCATCGCCCAGAGCTGTTACCCCGAGGTCAAGCGCGTCACCCGCTCCGGACCTGCGCCCGCCCACAAGCCATCGATCCTGCAGGACTTTGAGCTCGGCCGCGCCATGGAGATCGACGTACTGGTCCGCGCACCCGCCGCATTCGCACGGGCCGCCGGGCTTTCGACGCCGATGCTCGATCTGATGGCGGGACTTGCAATTCGTCAGGCGCGCGACAAGGGGCTTTACCGGACTTGAACACCACACGCGGGACACGCCGAACAAAGAAGGAAGCTTCAGCATGAACGTCAAAGGCAAGGTCTGTGTCGTTACCGGCGCCGCGAGCGGCATTGGCGAAGCGGTGGCGCGTGCTTATGCCGAGGCCGGCGCGCGCGGCGTGGTCGTCGCCGACCTGAAAACCTCGCGCGACCGGCTGGCGAATGTCGCCGGCGACATCGATGGATTGGCCGTGACCGCCGACGTCGGCCTTGAAGAAGACGTCAAGGCGCTGATCGCGGCAGCCGAGGACAAATATGGCCCGATCGACGTGTTCTTTTCCAACGCCGGCCTGTCGCGCAAGGGACAGGAAAGCGCGTCCGACGCCGACTGGGACGTCAGCTGGCGGGTCCATGTCATGAGCCACGTGTTCGCGGCACGCGTGCTGGTGCCGGGCATGCTCGCGCGCGGCTCGGGCTATCTGCTCAACACCGCATCCGCCGCGGGCCTGTTGGCGTCGCTGAATTCGATGCCCTACGGCGTCACCAAGAATGCCGCGGTGGCGCTCGCCGAACATCTCGCCATTCAATATGGCGACCGCGGCATCCGCGTGTCGGTGCTTTGCCCGCAATCTGTACAGACCGGCATGACGACGCCCGGTCCCAGCGCCGCGCGGGTCGATGGCGTGCTGCAGGCGCCCGAAGTCGCCCGCATGGTTATCGAGGCGATGGAAGCCGAACGGTTTCTGATTCTGTCGCACCCGCAAGTCGCCGAATACATGCTGCGCAAGGCTTCCAGCCGCGAACGCTGGCTGGCCGGCATGCGGCGGCTGCGCGACAAGATTTATGGGACGCAATCAGCCTGAAGCCTTCTCAGTTCTGCTTAACTCTTGGGCGCAAACGGCGCCAGCAGGCCGGTGTAGTCCTTGGCGCCCGGCAGCGCGTAGGCACCGCGCCGCGATGTGGTGAGCTTCAAGCCGACCAGCGCCTCGGCCTGCTTCACCGCGGCCGCGACGCCGTCGACGACGGGAACGCCGAATTTTTGCGAGAGCTTGGCTGCAAGGTCGGCCATCCCGGCGCAACCGAGCACGATGGCTTCCGCGCCCTTGTCGAGCGCGCGCGCAATCTCGGCGTCGAGTTTCTCTTCCGCGCCGGAGCCAGGCTTTTCGAGATCAAGCACCGCGACATTGCAGGCGGTGACATGCGCCCGTTCCGCAAAGCCGTAGCGCCGCACCAGTTCTTCCAGCGGCACGATCGAACGCGGCAGCGTGGTCACTATTCCGATGCGTTTTGCCAGTTGCCCCGCCGTCACCAGCGCGGCCTCGCAAATCCCGACCACCGGATAGGGGGCGACCGATCGCGCGGCGTCGAGGCCGGTGTCGTCGAAGCAGGCGATGATGCCGGCATCGGCATCCCTTGCGTTCAACAGCGCCTGGATCAGGCCGGGAACGGCGAAGGCTTCGTCATAAAATCCCTCGATCGAGACCGGCCCCATCGCCGACGTCACGTCGACGATCTCGGTGCCTGATGCCGCGACCGCGCGCGCGGCCTCGCCGATGGTTTTCGTCATTGACGCGGTCGTATTGGGATTAACGATGAGGATCTTGGCCATGGGGCCTGATTAGCATCCGCTGCGCCGTTCTGCCAACGCTATCCTGCGCCGATCGTCCCGGCCCACGCCGCAAACGCATCCAACACCTCGGTCATCACTTCGCGGTCGTTGCGGCCTGAACTCTTCAACACGTGGAAGGAATGATCGGCTTCCTTCACGAGATGCAGCGTCGCCTGCTTGCCCAGCTTCTTGACCACGGGTTCGAGCAGGCTCAATTCGGCCAGCGCATCGCGCGTCCCCTGCAGGAACAGCATCGGTATTTCGACCGCGGTGAGATGCTTGGCGCGGTCGCTGGAAGGCTTTCCGGCCGGGTGCAACGGAAAGGCGAAGAAGGCGAGCCCGCGAACGCCGGGCAAGGCATCGATCGCCTGCGCCTGCGAGGTCATGCGCCCGCCGAACGATTTTCCGCCCGCGATCAGCGGCAGCCCGCCGCAGCAACGCGCGGCTTCCGCCACGGCGGCCCGCACCGCGGCGTGCGCAACAGCCGGCGCATCGGGCCGCCTGCTGCCCTTTTCCATGTAGGGAAACTGATAGCGCAGCGTCGCGATGTCGCGGTCAGCGAGACCTGTCGCAATCGTCTCCATCAAAGCATGGGCCATGCCGGCACCCGCCCCGTGCGCGAACACGTAACACACGCGCGCAAGCGGCGGATGGATCAGCAGCGCGGACACCGGGTCCGCAGCAGTGATTTCGATTTTGAGCGGTTGCGCTGTGGCGGCTTTCAAATCGGCGATCCCGGGGTATGCTACCGCTTGATTCTACATTCAGGGGCGGCGCGTGCAAACGCGCTCGGCGAACCCATCCGGCGGATTCGAAACGGCACCTTCCGCTGCAGCAAAACGGCACAACGCGCAGAACCGGCTTTATGGACAGGCGGCTTATGCTACTATAAGATGGCGAGATATTTGATCGCACGCCAAGGCTGAGTACGTGTTTGGCGATTTTTTAATGAGATACGCATATTTCGCGCTCGGGCGGCGCAATTGAACAAAGGGCTGATCATGCGGGGCAGGACCAAAATTGTTATCGCAGCCTTGATCGCCGTCGCCGGTTACGTCGCTTTCAAGGACGACATCGCAAAACTCTGGGAAAACCTTCACGTCAGGATCGCGGAGTACCCGCAGCCGAAGAAGACTGTCTGGCTCGACCAGGGCATCAGCAAAGAAAAACTCAGCTGGTTCTACCACGCCGACCAGGGAACGCGGACCTTCGGCATGCCCTTTGAATGGTTCATGGCGCTAGAGCAGCCGACGATTCCGTGGCTGGTCTTCACCGAGGCCGACCCGTTAAGCGACCCGGCCTATCTCGATCGCTACGGCTTTATTCCGGACACCATTATCCCCGGCAAGAAGGCGCTCCCGATCGGCATTGCGCAGGGCGGCCCGATGCTCGACCCGTCGGGCGCGCCCTGGCGCAACCCGCGCAACAAGCAGGACATGACCGGCGTCGGCCTGACCTGCGCGGCCTGCCATACCGGGCGGTTCACCTACAAGGACACCGCTGTCATCATCGATGGCGGGCCGGCGCTGACCGATCTGTTCAAGCTGAAGCAGGGAATGGGCGTGGCGCTGCTCTATACGCGGCTGATCCCCACACGCTTCGATCGGTTCGCCGAACGGATCCTGGGGCCGGCCTCGGCGGTCGCGGATCGCGAGATCCTGAAATACCAGATCGACCAGGTCCTCACGCAATTGAAGGCCGTCAAGAATCTCGAGGAGGCCGTCGCTTCCCAGAGCGTGCTCGAAGGCTATGGCCGGCTGGACGCGCTGAACCGGATCGGCAATCAGGTGTTTTCAATCGACCTGAAGAAGCCGGAAAACTACGCGGGCTCCTCGGCGCCGGTGCATTACCCGCGGATCTGGAACACACCGTGGTTCGATTGGGTGCAGTATAACGGCTCCATCATGCAGCCGATGGTGCGCAATGCCGTGCCCAACGAAATCCAGGGCAAGCTTGAATACAAGGTCCGTCCACTGAACGGCGTTTGGGCGACCCCGCCCTACCTCCACAACGGCTCGGTTCCAAATGTCTACGCGCTGCTGTCTCCGGTCGACGAAAGGCCGAAGAAATTCTATCTCGGCAACCGCGAGTACGACCCGGTGAATCTCGGCTACAAATACGACAAGCTCACGAACGGCTTCGAATTCGACACCTCGATCCGCGGAAACTGGAACACAGGCCACGAATTCGCCGACAAGCCGCCGAAGACCAAGGGCGTGATCGGCAAGAAACTGGCTCCCGACGAGCGCAAGGCGATCATCGAGTACCTCAAGACGCTCTGAGACATGATGCCGCGCAGGCCGGGCTGGCTCCGGCCGCGATGCAACACGCTTGCGGAAACGAACGGCCGCGACCCTGCGCAACCCGACCATGCGGTGGCGCGATTGACGCTTCGCGCGCTTTGGTCTGATGTAGGCGCAGCTTTCGTCTTCATCGGGAAAAACGCATGGCTGCGGGCAAGCAAGATCGACAACAGCGTCCGGCCGAGGTTGATGCGGTGTTTGACGCCGTCATTGTCGGCGCCGGCTTCGCCGGCATGTACATGCTGCACCGCCTGCGCGGGCTTGGCTTCACTGCGCGGGTCTATGAGGCCGGCGGCGGCGTCGGCGGCACCTGGTACTGGAACCGCTATCCAGGCGCGCGCTGCGACGTCGAGAGCATGCAGTATTCGTTCTCGTTCTCGGAAGAACTCGATCAGCAATGGGACTGGTCGGAGAAATACGCGCCGCAGCCGGAAATCCTCGCCTACGCCAACCATGTCGCCGACCGGTTCGATCTGCGCCAGCACATCCGGTTCGACACCCGCGTCACGGATGCGAGCTTCGACGAAATTGCAAAAGGCTGGCGTATCGAAACCGACCGCGGCGACAGGGTGTTCGCCAAGTTCTGCATCATGGCGATCGGCTGCCTGTCGGCGGCAAACCATCCGCCCTTCAAAGGACGTGAGGATTTCAAGGGGCCGGTCTATCACACCGGCGAATGGCCGCATGAAGGGGTCGATTTCACCGGG
The DNA here is from genome assembly GCF_018130105.1 of Bradyrhizobium sp. AUGA SZCCT0160. Lineage (NCBI taxonomy): Bacteria > Pseudomonadati > Pseudomonadota > Alphaproteobacteria > Hyphomicrobiales > Nitrobacteraceae > Bradyrhizobium > Bradyrhizobium sp. AUGA SZCCT0160. The sequence continues at coordinate 168,068 of NZ_JAFCMD010000003.1, read as the reverse complement.
CTTCGCGTCGGCATCATCGGCACCGGTTCATCGGCGATCCAGTCGATCCCGATCATCGCGCAGCAAGCCTCCGCGCTTACCGTATTCCAGCGCACCGCGACCTATTCCGTGCCGGCCTGGAATGCGAAACTGACGCCGGAATACCGCCAATCGATCAAGGCCGATTATCCGGCGCTCCGGGCGAAAGCGCGGGCGCGGCCGACCGGCTTCTATTTCCCCTTCAACATGAAGCCGGCGCTGGAGGCCTCGCCGGAGGAACGCGAGCGACAATATGAAGAAGCCTGGGAGCGCGGCGGGCTGCCGTTCCTCGGCGCCTTCGGCGACCTCTTGTTCGAGAAGGAAGCCAACGACACCATCGCCGAATTCGCGCGCAACAAGATCCGCGGCATCGTGAAAGATCCCGCGACCGCCGAGCTGCTGTGCCCTTCCAACGTGTTCGGCTGCAAGCGTCTTTGCGTCGATACCGGCTATTTCGAAACCTATAATCTGCCGCATGTGAAACTGGTCGATGTGTCCAAAACGCCGATCGAGCGTTTTACGAACAAAGGTATCGAGGTCGACGGGTCAGAATATCAATTCGACGCCATCGTCTCCGCGACCGGCTTTGCCGCAATGACCGGCTCGTTCGACAAGATCCGCATCACCGGGCGCAAGGGGCAGACGCTGGCTGAGAGATGGCGTGCCGGTCCCCGCGCCTATCTCGGCGTGGCGACCGTAGGCTTTCCCAATTTGTTCACCATCACGGGGCCGGGCAGCCCGTCGGTGCTGGCGAGCATGATCCAGGCGATCGAACAGCATGTCGACTGGATGGCCGATTGCATGGCGCATATCCGCGACATCGGTGCTGATACAATCGAGCCCATTGAGCAATATCAGGATGAATGGGTCGAGCACGTCAACGAGGTGTCAAAAATTTCGCTGCGGTCGACCTGCAGTTCCTGGTATGTCGGCGCCAACATCCCCGGCCGGCCGCGCGTCTTCATGCCCTATATCGGCGGCTTTCCGATCTACGTGCAGAAATGCAACGAGGTCATGAGCAACGGTTTTGAGGGCTTTGTGATCGGCGGCGCCGACCCGCACAACGAAGCACCGCGCGTGCGGCTGACCGAGCGCTGGCGCGTCCCGCTCGACATCGACGTCATTTCGCCGGCGGCGGTCGCCGCCCGGCGCGTGCCCGTGGTTTGAAACGCTTACTTTGGGGCGCTTACTCTGAAGCGCTTATCTGGAGACCACCAGCCGCAACCGCGGCTTGATCGTCTCGTCGAGTTCGGCCTTGAGCTCGTGCACGCGCGGATCGTCGGAACGCGCGGCGCACACCGAATATTGGTTGACCGAACGCACCAGCGCGCGTCGCTCATCGGCCCGTTTCGTCACCTGCGGGCTGGAGAGCCTCAGAACCATTTGCCCGAGTTGCACCAGCACTTCGTCGATCGCACGGTCTATCGCGGCAACTTCCTTCATCGCGCATCTCCTTCCCAAGGAGCAATGAACGGCCCGGCCGGCCGTTCCCTGCGCTCCGCCGGTACGGATAATCAGGAGTAAACGAGGAACCAGCCTACCAAGCGACGCGCAAATTCTGCTTGATGGAATTCTTCGCAATTTAGCAAACTCGGCGGCATTCCCCGCTCGATGTTGCGTCGCCAAAGATGAGCGGGCGCAGCAGCGCGGCATCCTCGAGCCATGCGGCAAACCTAATTGCGGCAGCTTTGCGCGCGACCTAAGGTGCGGCCCTGTCCAACGCGAGGCATTCTACATGGTTACGCCGCTCGATCCCGTCATCGCCCAGATCATTCCGCTGTTGCCGCTGCGCGACCCCACGACGATGACGCCGCAGAGCGCGCGCGATGCGCTTCGCGCGCTGGCGGATGCCCGTGCCGCGGTGCCGCCGCCTCCGGTCGCCAGCGCAGAAAACACCAAGGTCAAGGGTGCTGCCGGTTTCCTTGCCGCGCGGGTCTATCGCAACACGAACGAAAAATCGCCGACGGTGGTGTTCTTCCATGGCGGCGGCTGGGTCGCCGGCGATCTCGAAACCCATGACCGGCAAGCCCGCCTGCTTGCGATCGAGACCGGCGCCGTCGTCATTTCAGTCGACTACCGGCGGCCGCCCGAGGTGCGCTTTCCCGGCGCCTTCGAGGACGCGTTCGCTGCCTTGAGGGACATCGTCGAACGCATCGCCGAGTTCGGCGGCGACATCAAGCGCGTCGGCGTCGCCGGTGACAGCGCCGGCGGCAATCTGGCGGCGGTGACCGCAATCGCCTGCCGCGACGCCGGCATCAAGCTCGCAGCGCAATTGCTGGTCTATCCCGTCACCGATGTTTTCGGCAATTTCGCGGATATCAAAGAGAACGCGCGCTTTCCCTCCCGCACTGAAAACGCCGAGGGCTATTTCCTGTCGCGCGCCGTCATGGAATGGTTCTGCGGTCATTATCTCGAGAGCGCCGCCGACGGCGCCGATTGGCGCGTCTCGCCGCTACGCGCAAGAAGCCTCGCCGGGCTGGCGCCGGCGATCGTCACCACGGCATGGTTCGATCCGCTCCGCGACGAGGGCAAGGCCTATGCGGATGCGCTCATCGCCGCCGGCGTCGCCACCAAATACTATGACGGCCCAGGCCTGATCCACGGCTATTTCGGGCTCGGAGAAGCCTCCGAGGCAGCTAGATGCGAAGCGCAACGCGCCCGCGCCGATTTCAAGACGCTGCTTGAGCAGGGCGTATAGACACAGCGGGCCTTGTCAGCGCCATCGAGCTAAGCAACTATCCCGCATCATCGGGCCACCGTCAGTGCGGCCGGGGCGTTCGGACGTCAAGATCCGACCAGGGGGGATAGAAATGCTCGCATCCATCCGCTTGCGCGGCGTTGCCGTCGCCGCATTGTTGCTCGCGACCGTCTCCGTCGCATTCGCCGAAGGCCCCATCATCGCCAAACCGGAGGAGACGGGTTTCTCAAGCGCAGGGCTCGCGCGCATCGATGCCTATCTCAAGAACGAAATTGCCACGGAGAAGATTCCGGGCGCGATCATGATGATCCAGCGCAACGGCAAGACCGCCTATTTCAACAGTTTTGGCGTTCGCGATCCCGGCACCAAGGCGCCGATGACGCCGGACACCATTTTCCGCATCTATTCGATGACGAAGCCGATCACCACGGTGGCGGCGATGATGCTGGTCGAGGAAGGCAAGCTGCAGCTCGATGAGCCCGTGTCCAAATACATCCCGGCTTTCGCTGACGTGAAGGTTGGCGTCGAGAAGAAGGGCGAGGACGGCAAGATCGGACTCGACCTGGTCGCTCCCAGGCGACCGATGACGATCCAGGATTTGATGCGCCACACCTCCGGCCTGACCTACGGGATCTTCGGCGATGGCGCCGTCAAGAAGCTCTATCGCGAGGCAAACCTGTCCGAGGGCGATCCTGACAACGCTCTGTTTGCCGAACGGCTGGCCAAACTGCCGCTCGTCTATCAACCCGGCACGACATGGGAATACAGCCAATCGACCGATATTCTCGGCCGCGTCATCGAGGTGGTCTCCGGAAAATCACTCTTTCAGTTCATGAAGGAGCGCCTGTTCGACCCGCTCGGCATGACCAATACGAGCTTTTTCGTCACCGATGCGGCCAAACAATCGCTGGTGGCCGAACCGTTTCCGAGCGACCGCAAGATCGGTCCCGGTGCGGAAATGGGCGACCCGCGCGTCGCCCGCAAGTTTGAGGCCGGCGGTGCCGGCCTGGTTTCAACCATCGGCGATTATTCGCGCTTCGCCGCGATGCTGGTCAATGGCGGCACGCTCGACGGTAAGCGATATCTCAGCCCGAAGACGGTCGCCTATATGGGCTCGAACCATATCGGGCCGGGATCGGGCGTGACTCCCGGACCCGCCTATTCGCCGGGACCCGGTTTCGGATTCGGGCTCGGCTTCGCCGTCCGCATCGACGTTGGCGTCAGTCCGATCGAGGGATCGGTCGGCGAGATGAACTGGTCAGGCGCTGGCGGGACGACTTTCTGGGTCGATCCGAAGGAAAACATGTTCGCTGTCTTCATGTCGCAGACGGTCATGCACCGCGGCAGGCTTCGCATCGCTCTGAAAAATATCGTATACGGCGCTTTCGAAAAATAGGGATTTATCGAGCGACCGTTAGGCAGGACGCTGCTTGAGCAGCATGGACGCGCTGCCCTTGAGCCTGAACTGGAGCGGCGGTCCTGATTCAACCAGGACCGGTCTTGCTCTATGCCGCCCGCACGCCGGCCAGGAAGCTCGACACTTCGTCCTGCAGTGCCTTCAGCTTGCGGCCGAGCCGGTCGCTGGACTCCAGCACCCTGTGCGCCTTGGCGCCGGTTTCCGTCGTCGCCGCGGTCACGTCCGAGATGTTCTGCGAGACCTGATTGGTGCCGGCGGCGGCCTTCTGCACGCTGGACGCAATTTCCTGCGTGGCCGCGCCCTGCTGCTCGACAGCGGCCGCGATCGAGGACGAAATCTCGTTCACTTCCATGATCGTCGAGCGAATGCTCTGGATGTTTTCGACCACCTGCTGGGTCTCGGCCTGAATGGCGTTGATCTGCGCGCTGATCTCTTCCGTCGCCTTGGCGGTCTGGCTGGCGAGCGACTTGACCTCGCTGGCGACCACCGCAAAGCCCTTGCCCGCCTCGCCGGCGCGCGCCGCTTCGATGGTGGCGTTGAGCGCCAGCAGATTGGTTTGGGACGCGATGTCGTTGATCAGGCCGATCACTTCGCCGATCTTGTGGGCGGCAGTCGCGAGGCCCTGAACGGTTTCGTTGGTGCGCTGGCCGTCGGCGGCAGCCTTGTCGGCGATCTGGGCGGCGTGACCGACGCGCTGGGTGATCTCGGAAATCGACGCGGAAAGCTCTTCGGCGGCCGACGCCACCGTCTGCACGTTCGACGACGCCTCCTGGGAAGCCATCGCCACCGCCTTGGAGCGGTCGCTCGCCTGGCTGGCCGTATGGGACATCCCTTGCGCGGTGCCCTGCATTTCGCTCGCATCCTTGATGACGTCGCCGACGACGGCCTGGACGCTGGCTTCGAACTTGCTGGCGAGATCCATCATCGATTTGCGCTTCTCGGCATCGGCATCGGTCTTCAGCTGGGCCTGCTCGGCGTGCATCTTGGTCACCGCCTCGGCATTGTCCTTGAAGACGCGCAGCGATTTGGCGAGCGCACCGACCTCATCCTTGCGCTGCGTATAGGGGACCTCGAAAGCGGTATCGCCGGACGCCAGCCGGTCGGTCAGGTTGGTGATGGTCGTGAGCGGCCGCGTCACGCTGCGGCCAATGAAGAACGAGCTGATCAGCACCAGCGCGAACACGGCCAGACACACCAGCGCGAACATCTGGGCGGTTTGCCGGAACACCGCATCGACGTCGTCGAGATAGATGCCGGTGCCGATGATCCAGCCCCAGGGCGCGAAGCCCTTCACATAGGAAATCTTCGGCACCGGTTGGTCGAAGCCGGGTTTCGGCCACAGATAGCTGTAGAAGCCGGCGCCCTTCGACTTCACGACGTCGACGAATCCGATGAACAGCCGGTTGCCGTTCGGATCCTTCATCTCTCCGAGATCCTTGCCGTCAAGCTCGGCCCTGATCGGATGCATGATCATCTTCGGCGACATGTCGTTGATCCAGAAATACTCGACTTTGTCGTAGCGCAGGCTTTTGATTTCCTGGATCGCCGCCTTCTTCGCGTCGTCGCGCGACAGCTTTCCGTCGGTTTCGAGCTTCTGATAATGGGTCAGGATTCCATTTCCGATGTCGACCATCTGCTGCGTCTTGACCTGACGGTCCGACATCATCTGCGCGCGCATGGTGTAGAGCGCGATCGGAGCCATCACGACCATGCCGGCGAGACTGAGACCAATCATGACGGCAAGCTTGAAGCTGATGCGGGAAAAGAACATCGGGTCAAATCCTGGGCCTGGGATGGGAAAACGACTGTCTCAATATAGCCGGGACTTGTTAGCGAACTTTTAAGCATGCACTGGGCGGCGGCAGGGACTCGGTTGTATTGATATTGTTGAGCTTTGTAGTCGCCCTGGAACACCTGAGTACCCGGCCGGCGTTACCGTCTCGCGCAGGCAGCCAGGTGTGAGGGGGCGTGTTTTCGCGCCGATCGCTCAAATGGAGTGCTTTGGCTTGCGTGTACCGGGCGTCTTGGGCGTCTTGAACTGGTCGAGCGCCGCGACAAGCCAGGCAACGCCCGCATCCATCATTGCAACCTTTGGGAGAACCGCGTTGATGGCGAAGTGGGGCAGCGCGATCGGCGCCTTGACAGCGACGATTCCAAAGCGCGGACCATGCATCTCGACGAACCGTCGCGGCAACGCCGAGATCAGATCGGTTTCAGCGAGCACGCCGAGGGCAAAGGTGAAGTTCGGCACCGTCAATGCGACACGGCGCGACAATCCTTGCCGGGCGAGTTCGACATCGACGAAGCCATAAGCATCTCCGGTATGCGAGACGACGAGATGCTGCATCTCGCAGTAACTCCGCAGGCTGGATGCTTTCCGGAAGCGGTGCCCCGCACGTGCCGCGATGACAAACTCTTCCTGATAGAGCGTTTGCTTGTGGAAGCGCACCGGCACATCGTCGAACGGGATCACGGCGATATCCATGCCGCGCGCTTCGAGATCGCCCAGCGCTTCCTTCCAGGCGAGGTCGGGCGTGGGCTGGCCCTGCGTCGGCAGAATCTGGCGGATGCCGATATCGATTCCCGGGGCTGTTTTCCGTAACGCTTCGAGCAATGGCGGCAGGAACACCGCCGACGTTCCGTCCGGCGCGCCGACGACGAAGCGGCGCGTCGATCGCGCCGGATCGAACGGCGCGCTGCTCGACACCACGCCCCGGATGCGCGTCAGGATTTCGGCAACGGGCGCCGCGAGTTCGCTGGCCCGCGCGGTCGGCACCACGCCCTTGGGCGTCCTGAGAAACAAGGGATCGTCAAGCAGTTTACGCAGGCGTCCGAGGCCATGGCTGACCGCCGATGGCGACAGGTTGAGCCGCTCGGCGGATCGCCCGGCGTGGCGCTCCTCCATCAGGATTTCGAACAGCACCAGCAGGTTCAGGTCGGCCCTGGATAGATCAATTTTGTTCATCATATCGGTGAAATCATATCATTTTATTCATCTGTGATGAAGTGGCAAATGCACTCCGCCGGACGTCCTGGATCCGGCCGAAATCAAATCGGGAGTGCTCACATGTTCGGATTCTTGCGCAGGACACGACGGCCATTGGACCAAGGTAAACCTACTGCTTGCCCGCTCGCCGGCATGTCTAGGCGCGCGGCGATGACGGCCGCGCTGACGGCATCCCTGTCGTTCCGGCCGTCGGGATGCCTGGCCAATTCAGCCGCCAGCGCGGGAAACCCGCCCGTTGAGCTGGTCCAGCGCACCGAAGCGCAAGCGGTCGCCTTCATGCGCGGCGAGATGGAGCAATGGTCTCGCATGATCCGCATCGCCGATGACTTCACGCTGATGCAGCCGTTCGGCGGCCCGGCCAGCCGCGGCTTTAATGCCAGCCCCGAACGTCTGGTACAGCTCGCCAAATACTTCAGAAATGGCGACGCGAAACTCGAACTGGTGCAGAGCTACGCATCCGGCGGCCTGGTGGTTCTCGTGATGATCGAGCGCCAGCATGGCGAGGTCGGCGGCCTGCCCGATCAGGACTGGTCACTCCGCGTCACTCAGGTCTATCGCAAGCAAGGTTCGGAATGGCAGCTGGTCCATCGCCATGCCGATCCGCTGGTCCGTCACGTCGGCCTGGAGACGGCCGCGGCCATCGCCCGCGGCGCGCGACTCGGCGAAAAGTCCTGAGGCCGTCGTGTCTTCAGGCGGCGCGGACCGAGACTCAGGAACTGGCCGATCTCGCGCTTGAGCCGACTGCTTTCGCCGGAAAGCGACTTGGCCGCAGCGATCACCTGGGAAGAAGCCGATCCGGTCTCGCAGCACGCATGCTGCTGGCGCCGCAACACGAAAATGCTGATCGTCAGCCACCGATCAACCCTGTAGCTGACGCGAGAAATCGCAGGTGGTCCGCGCGAGTTCGGCGACACCAGCGGTGAAGGCGCTGGGGCGGTCGTGGCGATACATCGCGACGTAGGGAATCGCCGGCAGCTCCGGATCGGTCCGGATGATCCTGAGCTTCCCCTCAACGACAAGTGGCTTGAAGCATTGCAGCGGCAGATATGTCACGCCGAGGCCAGCGACGGTCAGTCCGAGCAACGCGATCAGACTGTCGCTGGAAAACAGGCGGGGAAGCATTGCACCTTCAGACTTCAGCCACTTGCTCGCCCAAAGGCCGGTGCCCGATCGGTTTCCCTGGACCAGTATCGTGTACTCAGCCAACTCCGCGATCGAGAGCTTGCGCCGCGTACGTACGAGCTTTGGACTTCCCATCCACACGTTTCGGTTCTGGGCTAGCTCGACCGCGGTGATGTGTGCATCAGAAAACGCTTCTGGAATGATGATGACGTCGAGCCTGTCTTCCTGAAGACGATCGTAGAGATCGCGGCTCATATCGACCTCGGTCTCGATCGTGACCCTTGGATATTTCGCGCGCAGACTCGCGATGAGGCGCGGAAGCCACGTCAGGGCAGTCAGCTCGGTTATGCCGAGCCGAAGCCGACGTACCGGTATCTCGTTTCCGTCTTTCAGATGAAGCACGCGTTGCTGCAACGCCAGCATTTCCTGCGCGAGCGCGAGCAGCTGATCGCCCTGCTCGGTCAGGCGGGCGCTCCGCTGGCTCCGGTCGAACAACGGCGTGCCGGCAACGAGTTCGAGCTTTTGAATGCGTTTCGAGATGGCTGACTGGGTGGTGTTCAGTTTGGACGCGGCGCGTTCGAACGTCCCGAGCCGCGCAATCCAATACAGTGCTTCGACCTGCTTCAGACTGAACATGCGTTCCCCGTTTCGATCTAGCCATCGCGCGAGAGCTGAACCGTGGCCATGCGCGCCGCTCCCCAGGAGCGTTTCGGTCGCGCGCTCCATTCATTCTTCCATGGAATGAATTTACATTCGATAATATCACTTTCTTATCGTGTCGTTGCGATCTCAGGCTCGACCAATATGGTGCAGCTCACCCAGGCCAGCAGCGCACGAAACCTCGGCGTTGCGGTGCTGGTCGCCAAGGACCAGGCGGAGGCGTTTCTGATGCTGGAGACCGGCCGCGCCGCCGCCTACGTCCTCGATGACGTGCAACTCGCCGTCGCGATCGCGCGGTCAAAAGACCCGTCGGCCTACATCATCAGCGAGGAGGCTTTTTCGAAGGCCGAACCCTACGGAATCATGCTGCGCAAGGACGATGCGCCGTTCAAGACCGTGGCGGATCGCGCGACTGCGAACCTGTACCGCAGCCCCGAGATCGAGGTGATCTACAAGAAGTGGTTCGAATCGCCGGTGCCGCCGAACGGCCTCAATTTCCGCAATCCGATGCCTAAGGTTTTGCGGAGCGCATTCGCAAATCCGTCAGACAGCGCGGACCCGGCAAGCTACGAGCGCTGAGGGCGCGAATGGCCAAGGGCGGCTGATGTTGCAAGGAACCAGCTGAACCTTCAGAGATCGCCGACAGCCCCTCCTCGAACACGTGTGCGTGTTCGATCCGCGGCGGCGTAACGCATGATCCTTGCCCCCGTAGGATAAAGGCTGGGGAAAGCAAGGAGACTTGCCATGAGCACATCCGTGCTGTTTTGGCGCCGGACCGATATCGAGGGCCTCGAGCGCCTGGAACTGGCAATCGAGCCTGACCGGATCACGGCCACCGCGACCACGATCTGCCTCGACGCCGGCGGCTATCGCATCGATCACCGCTGGCGGCTCGATCCCGAATGGCACGCGCTGACCGTCACCGTGGAGCGCTGGAACGCGCAAGGCCATGGTCGGCTGCATCTGGAACGCGCCGGAACCGGCTGGCGGGTCGATGGTGTGCTGCGGCCGGACCTCGAAGGGGCCGAAGAGCCTGATTTGTCGATCACGCCATTCTGCAACAGCTTCCCGATCCGCAGGACGCCGCTTGGCGCCGGAGAAAGCCTGCCGCTTGATACCGCCTTCATCGATGGCCCGGCGCTGACGGTGGCGCGGTCGCGCCAGCGCTACGACCGGCAAGGCCCCGAACGGCTACGCTACGTCGATCTTGGACTGTCGCTCGGCTTTGAAGCCGATCTGGTGGTCGACGAGAACGGACTGGTGCTGCATTACGAGCACCTGTTCGAGCGCGTTCCGCCGACCGCCTGACATGCGCGCGTCGCGAAACCCCGTCTTTAATTTGCGTTGCTGGATTCTGGAAACTGGCGATCCCGGCATGACTCGAACATGCGACCTACGGTTTAGGAAACCATTTTACACCGTTAGAGATCAATCACATAGCTACGAAGTGTTGCAACCGTGTTGCGAGGAGAGATGCGGACCTGTTAACGTGAAGACCGCAGCAGCGGCTTGAAAGGCGTCGATCGGCGGAACGGGATGCGCAGGCGCTGGCAGACAACATCGGGAAGCCGACTGACTCGGCTTCCGCTATGATGCTTGGCCACCCACACTTCAGTGGCTCCTCGCCACTTCGAACGGCGATGGGGACGCAGGAGCATCGTTGCTATCGCCGGACCGCGGCACCCAACCGGCCCACTCCCGCGTCGAAGGTTCGCGGATTCACTCGCGGGCATGCTTCGATGAACCGGTCGGCGTACCAACAGGTCCACGAGTTCAGGAGCCGTCACCCGACACCCTCCCGCCGAACATTGCCGGTCTCGTTTAGGCGTCGAAGGGTCGTCTTAGCCCAAATACAGCGCATGGGTTGCGGGCGCAGCCCAACATCACTAGGTAATATAGCCCCGTCACGACCACTTCCCAACGCCAGAATGATCGAATTCGACACCCCGTTTCACCGACGTATCACGAAATTGAAAGCGCCGACGAGCGTTGATTTTGATATCGCTGCATGGAAGTCGTTGCTGGATAAGGACCCCAGCCTATCCGATTTGGAGCTGATCGCCGGCGCAATTCTGATCGCTGCAGAAATGCAGGCCTTCCGCGCACTGCCGCCGGAGTCCGACCGCCAGGCGCTCGATGCGGCAGCCGAAACCAGTCTTTGCGTCGCGTCCATGAACGCCGAATACTTCGCCGTGATGGATTTGTCCGCTCAAGCCGCTCGCCAGGCGATGGCCGCGGGGGCGCTTTCCTATAGTCACGCCACCGGGTCTCGTTTCGAGACCGGCAGGGGCCAAAAGGTCGATGCCCTCACCGCAATCGACACCGTCGTCGACGCCTGTGAATCCTGGCTCTTCGATATCGATCCCCAAAAGCGAGCCACTGGCGGCCCGGTAGCGGACCTACGTTCCCTGGCCGGGCGCATAGGCCAGCGTTACAGCTTTCAATACGGCATGAATTCGATTTGGAAGCAGTGCCTGTGGGAAGGATGGCGACCAACTTCCGTCCAAGACGGCGTCAACTTGTGGGGGCCGGCGAACGTCGAATCCGCCAAACTTCTCGAGGCGACGCGCGTCCGGCAGGCCGAAAACTTCATGAACTATCCGCACATCGACCAATCCGCGTGGACGATGATGGATCGAGAAGGCAGGAGAGCCCGGGCACTTCCCCGTACGGTCGTGGAGGCGACGGCGAGGAAGCGATGGCGTGCGCGGGTTGGCCGGCCAGATTGCTTGTCCAGGGTCGCGCCGCCGTTCGTTATCGAGCGCGCGGGACTCGAGGGCAGCTATCTCGCATTCTTCCTCGAGCATCCGCTTCCGAATCTGGCCGGCCGGACCTGTCGGGACCTTCTGGCGGCTTGGCACGTCATCCTTGATCTGGCGCTCCTGCTCGCGAAGGAAAGCCGGAAGATCGAGACACTTGAGATCGACGACCTCAAGCATGTCTCATTGCAGGTCTCGCGCGGCGAATTGCAGCGAATCCTCGGCGAAGCGCTCCAGATCGGAGAGAATGACGCTCGCGAAATCGTCGATTTCCTCACGTTCCGTCCCAAAGTCACTGGCCAGAAGGGTACGCGGGGCTTGTGGGCAGCTCCCCTCGTTCCGGTCCCCGGCACCGATAAGTTCGCGATGGCATTGCCGGTGTTAGTGATGAGCAACCCCCTCCGGAAGGTCGAGATGTGGCTTGAAAAGGGAGGACTCGACGACTCCACGCTGAAACAGCACCGCGGCGACACGTATGAGGCCGAGTATCGGACGGCGGTTCGCGCGGCGATCGCCAAGAACAAGCTTTTTTCGGACGTGCGCTGCGCCGAGCGTGAGATCAAGGCCACATCAGACCTCGGCGAACAGATTGACCTGCTGATCCGCCTTGGCGACGTTCTGCTCGTCGCCGAAGTCAAGTGCTGGTTGTTCCCTGCCGACCCATACGAGCGTTTCCAGCACTTCGGGAAGCTGAAAAAGGCCGCCGGCCAAGCGATCCGCAAGGCTGCCGCGATTCGGTCGAGGCCCGATGTGGCGGCGAAAGCCCTCGGTCTCGACGAGGCCATGGTAACAAAACTCCGCACAGTGCCGATCGTCGTGACCAATCAGGGATTCGGCTTTTCGCTGGACATCGAGGGTTGCCGCATCGTCGAGGCCGCCTTTCTGCAGACCTTCCTAGGTACCGGGTCAGTCGTCGCGGACGCGACCATCGACGTCCGGACAGGTGAGATGACGCCCATTTCTTTCACCCTCTATGCCACGGAAAAACAGGCCGCAGATCGTTTCGAATCGGTAATGGCCGAACCGGCGCTCCTGCATCGATTTGTCGACCGTGTCGAACTGAATTTCGTGCCGTTTCCGAGCATGATCGGTGCGAAGACAATGGTAACAATCTTCAATCTGGGGGATGTCACCGGCGACGAGCGAATGCTCGGTCAAATGTTCGCTTCGGCTTAGTCGAGACGTTTTCGCGACGGGGGCGGTCGCATCCACGCGTTTGATGACCAACGGGATCATCATCATGTTGGGATGCCGGGCGACGATGTCCGCGAACGGATCGCCGAAACGGCGATCGAACGGATAGCCCATAGGTCGGGCGTCCGGATATTCGTCGCCGACGCCGCAGAAGCTCATCGACCCGCACCGCTTTTGACTGCCGACCTTGTCCGTGTCGTTGTCGGTCACCATCGCGAAGAGTTTGAAGGACATGCCTGTCTCGGTAGTACGCGGCAGAAATAGCCCGTAGGGCCAACCGCAGGTGCACGTCCGCGCGTCGCCGCCCAGTTGCCCGCCATCGATGTCGACGACCTCTACCGGATCGACGATCGCAGGCCGCCGAATGATCGACATCTGCCGTCCGCTGCGTCCGAAGACCTGCTGACCGGACGGGACGTCGAGGCGCACCTTGTCGAGCTCGATGGAGAAACGGCGCATCTGGCGGCCGTCGACCGTCGTCGGATCGGCGTCCACGTCGAAAAACTGATCGGGAATCAGGAATAGCCGCAGCGTCACCGCCTTGGCCGCGGCATCACGATTGTGCAGGCGGATGGCGACGAAGAAGGGTGTATGGGTCAGGAATTCATAACGGTAGCGATTCCCCGTCAGCAGCTGATACGCGCCGGTGCGCATCGTCGTCTCTAGCGTCACGTTCGACGCTCCGCCTAGCGCCGCAGCGGCCGATTGCGTGAGATCGACGCCGTCCTGGTCGGAGCCGGGGTGGTCACGTTCGAAGGCGACGGTGAGGCCGGTTAAATCGACCGGTGGCGCGTCGTCGAAAGCGTGCGCGTCCAGGCCGTCCTGATACCGGAAATGCAGGTCGTCGACGTGGCGATGCCAGCGCCAGAAGGCGGGATCCCGGATCGCGGTCGAGGGCGAGAGAATTACGCCGGGATTGCGATCGAGGTCGCCGATCAGCACGTGGCCGTTGCCGTGATGGTTGCCATAAGCGCGGTCGACCGTTGCCTCGGTGGTCTCGCTGGTGAGGCCGAGCACGTTCGAGCCGGCATGGCCGTCGAGCGGCACGATGGCCCCGTCCGGCTTCTTCATGGCGCGGTCGCCGATCGCCCGGTCCAGGCCCTCACGGAAACCCGCCTCGACGTCGGGTGTTATCTCGCGAAACGGCACCATGACGCTGTCGGTCGCGCGCACTTGAAATCCGTACTGCGAGAGCTGCCCGGGGTCATAACCGTGCCCGAGCGGCGCGTTGTAATTGGTGATTGCAGCCACTTTCCCAAGCCCGACGGCAATGCGCTCGACATCATAGCGCGCGAGCATCTGCTGGTGCATGTAGTAGAATAGCTCGCCGTGACGCTCCTTCACTTTGTAGATCGGTTCGCCCTCTCCGCGGCGGTTGGGATAGACCCAGTGCCAGTGCTCGTGGTGCTCGTTGAGGAGCGGATCTTCACGAAACCAGTCGAGCTTCGCTTCCTCGCCGTCGGCGTGGCTACCGAGCGTCTCGACCGGAAGGGGCGCGGCGGCCTGGGCCGCGATCGCGGTGCGCTTGAGCAACGAGGGTACGCTCATGGTCTGACCGAGCGGATGATGGGTTAGAAAGAGACCCAGCGCATGCTGCGCGAGCCCGATCTCGCCCCGGTCGGCCAAGCCACGCGCCGTGTCCATGACGAGCGCCAGGCGCTCGGCGTCGCTCGCCTGCGGCTGCGCGTTGGCCTGCGCAGCGAAATGCTCGGCGAGCGTCGCGGCGCGTTGCTGATCCTCCATAAGGAAGGGCGTGAACATGCGACGACGCGGCTCGGCAGCGTCCGGCCCGGCCGTGGCGAGGTCCCGTGCCCCTTGGTCGGGCTCTTGCGCAACTCCGAAGACGGCATCGCGGTCGCGGCGCGCGCGCTCGATCGGCTCCATCAGGCACCTCCCTTGTCCCGGCGTCTGCCCCGACGTCCTCGTCGTGTTTCGTCAGATCTTCAGTGTGATGCTGACGTCGTCGTTGAAGACGGCGGTCAGTTGACCATTCGATTTCTCGATAAGCTTGTCGACGAGCTTCTCGACCTTCGAGAAGTTCTCGCGCTGCAAGCTTTCCTCGGCCTGCATGTCGGAGGTCGTGCTGAACCAAAACTTGAATTTGCGGCCGTCGGCTTCCGGCGCCAGCGCACGCTTGGCTTTCGGGCCGAGGCGCGAGTCGTAGATCATTTGGATGACTGAGAGCTCAGGATTGCCGTTCGACCCGTTGCCGCAGAAAACATAGTTGTCGGCAGAGACCTTGCGGCAGAATGCAGGATTGAAGTTGTGCTCGGAGGCGTGGTGCTGGGTCTTCAGCACGTCGAGGTGAAGATGGCCGGCGTCGAGGAACCCGGTGAGCTCGAGACCCTTGATGATGATGTCTTGCTGCGAGTCGCCGGTGAGGAGCAGACGCTTGCTATCTTCCTCGACCATGAACATCAACGACGCGATGTTCGGCGTGGTGACGCCCTTGTAGTCCTCGATCCCGTTCCAGTCGCGCAGGTCGAAGGTTTCCGATCCAAACGCTTCGATCTTGCGCTTAATCTCCGCGCGCAGCTTCTTGATCTGCTCCTTACCTTTCGCGTCCCGCAGGAAGTTGTTCCAACCCTTCTGCAACAGCTTCAGTTCGTCGCTCGTCGGTCCCACGATGGTGAGCTGCATCGAGCCGACGTCGAACGCAGTCTGGCCGTCGCGCACCATGAGCAGCTTTGGCTTCTCATGCGATCCGGGCAGCTGATTGGTGGGGATATTGAGCAGCTCAGCCGAGGCGTAGCGCGAAACCTTGATCGCTTCGGGAATCGAGACCGCAATCTGCTGCAGCTCTTCGCCGAGCTCGACTATCTTCGGCACGGCGCTCGCAAGCAACGTCGGAGCGGCGGCGGCCAGCATGTCTTCGATTTCGCCGACATTCTTGCCGATCTGATCGCGGAACGCATTGTGCCAGATCCCGCCGATCTCCGGCGGCCGTGGCACTTTGGGCTCGCGGATCGGCGTACCCTGCTCCGTGTGAAAGTCGAAGAGCCGCCATTCGAGCTCGTCTTCGAGCAATTGAAGAGCGCCCGAAATGTGATCCTGGTCGATGTGCGAGATGTAGACGTAGTCGATCTTCTTGCCGGCCTCGCGCAGCTTGGCCAGCTCGTCACGGACATGGGTGCGCATGCTCGCGGCCATGCCGCCGTCGCAGAGAATGCGGGTACCGTCCTTCGCCTCGAGCAGAAGGCAGTCGCCCTTCGCGGACTGGAAAATGTGGAGCTTCACGAATCCGCCTCCCTTAGACTTCGACGCGCTGGTTGAACGTGCGCGCCTCGTCGATCGCGGCGGCCGGATCGATGACGCCGAAACCGGCGTCGTTGCGCCATTCAAAGGAGGCGCCCGGCAGCGGACGCGCGGTCCGCTGCAGTATGCCGGAGCACTGCGCCGAGGTAAGGTCCTTGTTCGCCGAAAGCATGAGGCCGACGACGCCGGCGACGTAGGGGCTCGCCATACTGGTCCCAGTCTTGCCGATCCAGACCTTGTCGTCCTCGGTGAAACCTTTGGCGGCGATGATGTCGGTGCCTGGCGCGGCAATGTCTGGCTTCGATCGATCGTCGCGCGTGGGTCCCTGGCTGCTCGAGACGTTTATCCGCTGCCGCGCGTCGTCGAGGTTGGCGACGGAGATGACGCGGTGGCCGCAGGCGAGCGAACTGATCGAATGCGAATCTACGTTCGATACCTCCGAGAAGAAGGATGGAAAACGGAACAGCCGAACGGGGCCTGCGCTGCGGATCTCGACCGGATCGTCGCGCTCGATCCAGCAATTGAAGCGACCGTTGCGAATCTCGTCGCCGACAAGGCGCACGCGCCAGACGCCGGCCTCGACGCCGCGTATGCTTCCCGGCTGCAAATTAGGGGTCAGATAGATGGCGGCGTAGTTGCTGCCGTTGGTGGGATGGTAGAGCTCGTTGTAGATCGAGACTGTCGTGCCGCTCGGCAGCCTGCGGTTCTCGACGAACTCGCGTGGCCGAACGGCAATCCAATCGGCGCCTGCACTCGGCGGTTTGAGCATAACCGTCAACCGGTCCTGAGCGCCGTACCAGATTTCCAGCTCGTTCTCGGACAGATCCTCGATGCCGTTGCCGACCACCGTCCATTCGAGATCGACGCTCAGACCACGGGACGCGATCCGGCCGCTGGAATGAACCCGGCCCGTGATGAAGCCGAGGTCCTCGGCGTTCACGCCCTTCTCCTGGCCCGCATTGCCGGCCGCAACCGTCACTGCCCGTCCCGGATCGGAGAGCAGAGCGTCGAGCCAGCGTGAGACGCCACTTGATCCGTCGTGCGCGCCGCCGTTGGTGCCGAGGCTGATGTTGATCGAGATCGGCTTCTTCTTGCTGCGCGCGATCTCGAGCAGGTGCTCGACGGCATGGACGATGCGCGTCGAATCGCTGAAAGTTGCCCTCCGTTCGGCCAGCGTATCCTTCAGCACGGGCACCGATATCAATACCGCGGCGATCTCCGCCTTTGGGCATACCCCTCGGTTGCCGGCGGCGATGCTGGCGACATGGGTAGCGTGCGAACCTTCGGTACGCTGCGACTGGCGCTCGACCATCGTCGCCGGGAACTTGCCTGCGGCCTCGGTGGCGATCGCAGCGTCCATCAGCGGCTTGGTCAGCTCGCTCCCGTAGTCGAACTTGCTCGCGCCGTTCGCCGATGGCGGCTTGCGAAAGTCACCGCCCTGATCCCAGATCGACAGGAAACGCGTCTTGCCCGCGGCATCTCGAAAATCCTCATGCGCGAAGTCGAAGCCGCCGACGTCGATCAAACCGATGATGACGCCGTCGCCGTCGCCGTGCGCGGCGCGGAGTTTGGAGTCTCCGATGCCCCGCGGGTTGGGAGCGCCGTTGAGAGCGGGATGATCGATGGGCTCGTCGAATGTCAGCGGCTGCGAGGGATGCACGAAGGCGATGCCGGGATCTTGTTCCAGGTCGGTCAGGGCGGCGATGGGGATCGTTGCCGAGACGAAGTTGCGCCGAACCAAAACCTCGTTGCCCAGCACCGCACGATCCTCAGCGGCAACGTCGTTCTTTGCCGATCGAGCGATGGCGCGAATGCGATCGAGCGTGGCTTTCTCGCCTTCGTCACCTTCGCCGGAATCGCGGAAGACCTCGACGAAGACATTGACGAACGAGCGTTCGGCCGCCGGCTGCGCGGCCAGCTTGGGGCGCTTGGACAGTTTCGGGAGCGAGCGCTGCGGGGCCTCGGCCGGGCTCATCGGCAAGGCTTCACGCAACGTCGTAAGGTCGAGGTTCAACGGAACCCCGATCGAGTCGAGCGTGAGAGACGGAGCCGAGGCAACTGTAGAGGCGATCTCGCTACGCAGAAGATTCACCGGCGCAGCACCGTTGCGAATGCACCGAAGGCGGGGGTGGAGGCGGCGCGAGGCTTCGTCTGTCTTGCCCATTCTGTCCCCTTGAAAAGAATTAAAGAATTAAAATACTACTATAACGCGAATCTTGGGCTCTTGTCGCGCGTCGTTTGGGCGCAGGTGCGCAGCTGGAAACGATCACCGGCCGTACAGTATTTCCAACGGCGCTTTGCAGCTCCGTTCACCTCGGCGACGAGCCTGGCGGCGGCGTCTAGCCGTTCGGGGGACAAGGCGCCGTCGCCCTGCGTCGCTTCCGGTTCAGCGGCGCAATCCATCGCCTGGTTGATCCCGAGAGCAACAACCTATTCGCTGCGGGCGACGTCGTTCGGAAGCCTGCCCGGGGTTGTTTGTGCCCACCGGAGGCGGACATCCGACGCTCCGCTCCGACCGCGAGTCCGCCGAAAAGAACCATGACCTCTTCCCACGCGACATGCGCGGAGCCGGAGCCTGCCGATCGGGCCGCCGACGGCGGCGAGTCATCATAGAGAATAAATTGTCGAATCCCACGTCGCCTTTGTCGTACCTTCGCGCAGCGGACGCGCCGCAAAAAATCGGATTCGGCTTTGCGATCGGCAGTTCGAGCTGACGCCGCGCCATCTGAATCGATCGAGAACGCTCGACACCGCTTCGATCGCTATGCTACTGTTAGTTGATTTTTTACTTGTTGTTTGAGACTCCGTCATGGCGGACGAGACTGTCCCAATCATTGAGCAGATTTCGCTGGTACTTGGGTCGGCCCAGGAACAAAAGCACCGGCAGCGCTTCTACGGCGCGATGAATGCATTTGTGAAGGCCGAACAATTGATCATCGGCGAGTTGCCGGCTCAATTGCGCGACGGCGCTCGCGTGCCGTCGGGACCAACCGCCGAGCAGCGCGCCTTGACAGCAGAGGCTCTTGTGACTTCGGGTGCCCGTCTGGTTTTGCTGCGGAATTTTCCGTCTTTCCAGATCCGAACCGACAGTCGGCCCGAGCCGCCTTCCGAAGGCGACGGCAGCTCTAACCCAGTCGATCCGCACGACAGCGCGACGGGTACGGCGGGTGAATTGCTCCGTGACTGGGCTGCGTTGAATCCGGGTTCGCCCGCGCCGGACGAGACCGTTCTGACCAACGCGATCCGGTCGGCAAGGAACACTATCGCCGGGTCCCTGGAGCGGATGTCGCCGTTACCGCTGGGAAGCCGTCTCGATCCGAAGGATATTCCGGTCAATCTGGCGCCCTTCTATTTCGGCGACATTCCGCTCGGCATCGCCGACTGCCTCGTTCAGCTTGGGCAAGACTACGATCGCGCCCTGGCCTACTATGCGCGGGCGGAAGGCTACCCATTCATCAATCCACCGTTCGAACCGCGCGATCTTTGGCTTCGGCTTGCCGAAGCCTATCTCGCGCGCGGGGACGCCCTGTATCGCACGGGGGACGCGGCGAAGGCCGTGCAAGACTACGAGATGGTCGTCAAGCATGGCGTACCGCCCAATTCCCATCTCTACCAGGGTATGCTGGGCGGAATGGCCGGACGCGCGCGCGCATGGCTGCGCGCGCTTGGGGCCGACCCGTCCGCAGTCCCCGCGGCCGATCATCCGCCGCGGCACGTGGCGGCGCTCGCACTTGTGCAACAGCGTGTCGCGCAGATCTCGGCAGGCCTGGATTTTCTGGGCGAGAGGGCCGACACGCGACCGGTTTATTCCTTCGCCTATCTTCGGGAGATCGCCCGCGGCTACGCCCAGTTCGCGGCCCAAGCCAATCGCGAATATATCGCGTTCACTCAGCGGGCCGAGGACGAAACCCAGAACATCAGGCAATTCGAACAGGCGGTGGCGTTGGCCGACGCCGGGGTGGATATCGAGCTTTCACGACGCCGGGAGGCTGCGGCGGAGATAGCAGCCGCGCAGGCGGCCGAGCGGTTGGCGGCACAGCGAGAAACGCTTGCGGCCGACAACGCCGCCCATTTTCGCCGCGTGGGTTGGGAAATGGTGCGGCTAGACGAGGCCAGCGCCTGGGCGGGCGCAGCTGCGGTACCCGACTCCGATGAAATGAGACAGACGTTCCGGGGTCTCGATGACCTCGGCGTGTCCGGCGCGCAGAGAATGCGATCCGATCTGGTCCAACTGCTGGCCTTCGAGCGCAGCACGCGATCCTACGGCATCGAAGTCGGGCGTCTGGAAAATGCGGTTGAAGAACTGAAGGCCGCTCGGATCGCCGCGGCCGCCCAAACAACCGTCGCGCAGAGCCGGGCCAAAACCGCCGATGCCGCGGTTCAAGCCGCCCGGTGGCGAAGTCAATTTGCTCGCTCAAATCTTGCCGATGCGCAAGCTCGTGAAACATCCGCGGAGCTTTACTTCGATCTAGGCAATCTCGTGCGCGACACCGCCCGTACCTATCTTCAGCGCGCGATCGGCGCCGCTTCCGCCATGGAACGCGCTTACAACTTCGAAAACAACGCCCAAGTGAGGCGCATTCGCCTCGATTACGGCGACCTGTCGGGCGCAGGTCAGCTTTATGCAGCGGATTTTCTCCTGCGCGACATCGATGCCTTCCTCTACGACCACGTCACGTCCACAAGATCCAAATCCCAACTCATCATTCAGCGCGTTTCCCTTCGGCGTGACTATCCGCTGCAATTTCTCGACTTCTTGAAATCGGGCACGGCGATCTTTCAAACTACACTTGAATTGTTCCACGCCGACATGCCTGGC
The DNA here is from genome assembly GCF_018130105.1 of Bradyrhizobium sp. AUGA SZCCT0160. NCBI lineage: Bacteria > Pseudomonadati > Pseudomonadota > Alphaproteobacteria > Hyphomicrobiales > Nitrobacteraceae > Bradyrhizobium > Bradyrhizobium sp. AUGA SZCCT0160. Next base: position 147,119 of record NZ_JAFCMD010000003.1, on the reverse strand, counting down.
ACCTTCAATGGTCGCATCAAGCGTCTGGGACTCGATTTCGTCGGGATCCAGTCCGGCAAGGGCATTCAAGGCCGTTTGGCCTGCGCAGGTGTCTCGTCCGTTCGACTGGCCGACGGCACCGTCGTGAAAAAGGTCCATCCGAGCGAGACAATGATCATATCTCCGCTGCAGCCGGAAAAATCGTTTGCGCGGCTGGATGCGGCCGCTTTGGCCGGTATAGCGCCGGCTGGCGAACTTGCCGTGTTCGAGAACGTCGGTCTTCAATGCAGTTGGCGGCTCGACATCCCGTTGCGTTCGAATGACGTGCGGATGACCGAATTCGCCGACGTCGGCCTCGTAATTGCCTATCTCTGCCAACACGACGTAGCGCTCGAAGCGGCGGACATCGCGCAGCTCCCGGCGACCGGAGATGCCGAGTTCGCGATCGGATTGCGTCAGAGCGGACGGAGCGCAAATCAGGAGACGTTCGGCCAACTCGAAGCTTCGGGAGAGGGTGAATTCCAACTGCCTGGCGACATGCTTCCGCGCAATATCGTCGATTCGAAGATCCGTGATATTGTCCTTGTGTGCGTGGACAAAGTCGGAAAGCCGGTGCCGCTAAAAGTCGGCTTCTGGACGGGCACGAGGGGCGATCGAGCCAAGCGCTACTCACCCGGCGCCAATCCCATCACCACGGTGGAGAGGAGCTCGGAGCCGGGCCCGTTCCACGACCAGCCCGTGCCCAACGTCTACCATCTCTCGATCAGCGCCGCCGATAATCCGCTACTGGCTCATCGTTCGGACGGTCGCGCGCTCGATCTCTCCGTCGTCAACGACATCACCGTTATATTCTCGTACCAACACGCTTTCCGCTGACGGGCCCAAGATGACACGATCGATGAAGCCAATCTGGAGCGCGGATATCGGGGGAAACTTCGGGCGTCCGGCGGTAATTGGGGAGTTACTGATAGCAGGCGGGATGGATGGGATTTGCCGTGCATTTCGCGTGAAAGACGGCAGTGAGGCATGGCGATTCGCCGCAGGTGGCGCGGGAATTCGGGGCGACGTCGTTGCCGACCGCAACTTTGCATATTTCGCGACGATAGGACCCTGGGCAGCAGACGGTCCTCTCCCCTCCCAGGTCATCGCCGTTGATATCCGGTCCGGCGGGCAGGTGTGGCGGACGCCGGCAACTGGTGCCGTCGACGATTTGTTCGTACTACCGCAGACCATCGTCGCAATATCCGTCGTCCATATAACGGTAGGGAGCGGCGTCCGATACGAGGTACGACTTTTGGAGTTCGACAAGGCGAGCGGCGCTCCACGTCGAACTGTCGGTTACGGCACCGCCATTCCAATCGCGATGCGAAAGAACCAAGACGAACTGGTGGTGACTCGCCTGCATGGAACCGCGATAGAACTGGTAAATTTCGGTACTCTAACTTCGACGATTGTGGCGAATGCTCCAGCGCCCATCGGCGCCGCGGCATTGACCAAAGGCAGATTGTTTGTGGCAAGCGCCGCCAAGGGCTCGACAAGCGGCGGCTTGCAGGCGATTGCTGTCGATACTTGGAACCAAATTTGGTCCCGGCAGACCCTAGCGGAATGCACGATATTCGCCGACGAAACCAACGTGGTATTGGCTCAATCGCAGGCCGACGACACCCCGGTTGATTTTCGCTGCTTGGATGCGCGGACGGGATCCGAGCGCTGGAGTGTTCTAGAAGGCAACCGTCATCCAAGCAGTGCGGCTGGCCTTTTCAGCGAAGGCCGCTTCATCACGCAACCCCGTAGTCGTGACACCACACCCTACAAGACGCTGACGGTCGTCTTCGAAGCGAGCAGCGGACGCGAGATTGGGCGATTCGACTCGCCTTTCAGCACCAGTTGGGTGGTAGAAGCCGACAAGTTCGTCCTTTCGTGCCATTGGGAGCATATCTTTGCGTTCGACCTGGTTCGATCTTGGACTATCGAACTCGGAAGTGCCGTGCGCGGCAGGCCGGCGTTCGGCGACGGGCATATCTTCGTGGGATCCGCCGGTGGTCAAGTCAACAAGATACGGATTCAAGACGGCTCCTCGCAATGGCAGAAGGCGCTTCCCGGCCCGGTCGAGTCGTCAATTGCGGTCGACGAAACGCGGGTCTATGTCGGGCACGCTCAGGGCGTATCGGCCCTGGACGTCGCCTCTGGGGCCACCGCCTGGACTTTCGGCACACCGGCAGCTGTCACATCCGTCGTGCGGCGATCGGGAGGCGATGTCTTATTCGGCTGCAGGGACAACAACTTGCATGCGGTCGACTGCCGTGACGGCAAGGAGCTCTGGTCGTTCCTGACCGGAGGATTCGTCGAAGGCGGCCTCGCGATCGAATCGGACGAACTTTACTTCGGTAGCTTCGATGGGCGGCTGTACGCCCTGGATTCCTCCGGCGCCCTGAAGTGGAAGTTCGAAACGGTTTCGGAGATCAAGAGTACCCCACTCGTCGTTGGAGACATGGTCTTGTTCGGGAATGCCGATGGAGACCTGACCGCTCTGGCCCGCGTTGATGGATCGGTTCGGTGGAGGGTTAGACTGCCGGGCTCGTTGGCGACCTCCTCTCCAGTTCTTTATCAAAATGAGATTATCGTCGCGGACGAAAACGGACACGTTCACCGAGTAAAGCTTACGGGCGGCGCACCGCGGTGGACCATCCAGCATCTCGGCAGACTTCGAGGTGATATTCAGCTGCGGGGGGCAACTGCTTACCTCGGAAGTCTCGACGGCGAATTGCTCGTCATAGACGTCTCGTCCGGCACGTTGACAAGAACAATCCGCGCAGGCGGTCCCCTTTTCGCGGGCCCCGTGCTTGCCGGCGAACAGGTCATCGTTGCCGACGAAACAGGCCGAGTGCAGGCAATCCTGCCCTGATTTTTGATCTAAGCATCTGGAGGCGTTGCCATGGCGGACACCGACGTAGCGGCATCGTCGTCGCTGCTCTCACTTCCTCCATCAGGGGCTTCGATGAGGGGCCTTGGCGGCAATTTCCGGGCCGATATGTACACCGGCAGCGGCGTCTACGATATCGAGATCGAGATGCCTGTCGCGGAAAACGGTTTCAAACCCGACCTGTCCCTAAGATATTCGAGCGGAAATGGCGACGGCCCGTTCGGGCTTGGGTGGTCAGTTCCGATACTGCGCCTTGAGCGGAGCACCAAGTTCGGCATACCGCAGTACGACGACTCGGCCGACCGATTTCACCTGGCGGGCGAAGAGGAACTCGTCGCTCTGGACCGGGAGTTTTATCGTCCTGCTATAGATTTGCGCGGCTGGCGTATCCAACGCCGAACGAATCATTGGGAGATCACCACGAAAGATGGCGTCGTCTATATTCTTGGAAGATCACCCAACGCCAGAATTGAGCATTCCTTTCGCGGGCCGTTTGCCTGGCTGCTGGAAGAAATAGTTACTCCCACCGGCCAAACGGCGCGGTTTAGATATTTGGAAGACGGGTCGGCGCGGGATATTTCGCGGATTGAGTATGGTCCCTTCAGCGTCAACTTCGAGTACGAACGTCGCTCTGTCCCGTTCGTTTCAAGGCGGGCTGGCTTCGCCGTGAAGAGCGGCCTTTACTGTCGAGAGATCCGTGTCGACTCGGAGCGGAGTTCCGCGCGAACGCTCAAGCGCTATGAGCTATCTCTGAAGCTTTCCAAGGAAGGCACCACGTCCATGCTGGAGCGCATCGTTCTAGCAGCGGGTCGGGATGAAAGCCGCCTCTCCATGCCCGCCATCGACTTTACGTATGGCGATTGGGATCTGAGCAGAACGCGTACGATCCGGGTGGACAGCGAAGATGGACGGCAGCTTCCGCCGGTGGGAGATCCGAGCGTCGAAATCATCGATCTTGAGGGGACCGGCCGCCCCGGGTTTCTTCAAAGCGCTTCCGAAGAATGGCTCTATTGGCCCAATCTTGGACCGGGTCGATTCGGCACCCCGCGGATATTGGAAAACGTTCCGCTAACGCTTTCGATCGACCGCGGCGAATTGCGTTTTGCCGACCTCGAGGGCAACGGCACCGCCGATCTGCTATGGGGCGAGGCCAACAGCTCCGGTTATTTCCCCAATGCCGCAGGCGGAGAATGGGAGAATTTCCTACCATATCGAAGAAATCTTCCCTTCGATCTGACAGATCCAAGACTGAAACTGTACGATATAGATGCCGACGGCAAAATTGACGCAATACTGGCCGATACGAACGAATTTCTCCTTTTCAAGAACGAAGGCCGCTCGGGTTGGAACGAACAGGCTCAACGGATACTCCGAATTCGCGACAAGAACCTGTTTCCCGACGTCTCCTTTTCAGATCCTCAGATTTTCACCGCGGACATGACGGGCGATGGGCTGACGGACATCGTGGAAATCAGCGACGGGGTCATCGCGTATTGGCCATACGAGGGTCACGGCCGATGGAACAACCGAGTGACAATGGCTGCCGCTCCGGTCTTAGGCCCGCACTTTGATGTCGATCGCGTGCGTCTGGTCGACGTGAATGGTGATGGCTTGGACGATTTCGTCTATATCGCCGACGACCATGTGCGAATCTCGGTCAATCTTTGCGGACAAAAATGGTCGTCTCCAGTCGTCGTTCCTGTGAGTGGCTTGTCGGGTTCAACGGATGCCGCGATCGTGGATCTGCTGGGCGACGGCCGCGCCGGACTGTTTTGGTCTGTGATCGATAGCACCACCGGACGGCTTTCACATTCGTTTCTGTCCTTCGGCATGGAGCCGGGCGACAATCTGCTCGTCGGCGTGCGCGGCGGCCTCGGTCACGTCACCACGATCACGTACGGCACGAGTGACCAGCATCGCCGCCGTGACGCAGCCACCGGGAGGACATGGAAAACCTTCCTGCCCTTCTCGGTGCCGGTGGTCGACCGCATCGTGAATGACGATCTTCCTGCTTCCGTCAGGAACGTGGCGACCTATTCGTACCATGACGGTCATTTCGACGGGTTGGAGCGCACGTTCAACGGGTTCGGCGTCGTCGAACAGTTCGAACCGGGCGACCACAGCCTTGCAGGCTCGCAATTGTCCGTGCGATTTCATCCGGGAACAGATCCCGCTCTGACGGAGGAGCAGCGCCGACGCCAATTGCTCAGCGAAAGGCTAAAGGAGAGGTCGCTTCGAGGCAGCACTTTGGTCACAGAACGGCTCGAGCTGCCGATAGAGGAAGCGGACGGGCGCGTCCTAGAGCGAACCACAAATCAATGGGCTGCCCGCATCGAGGCGGCCGCGAGCGGAGAATTGATCGCCGTCCCCTTCGCGATAGATGCGGTGACGGACCAGCCCGGATACTTGGGCACGGCCGGCCGACGCACGGTCATACGCCACGGTGAGCCGGATTCTCTTCTCAATCCGACTTGGACTGAGCAGGAAGCTGGGACGGTTGATTCCAAAGGCTCATTCAGCTCCGAAGGCGTTCAACGGCATGCATCGCGCTATGTGGAAAATCCTTCAGTCACTTCGCCGCACTGGATGCCCGGTCTGGTGTGCGAACGAGCGACGTTCGACGGACAGGGCCGGCCGCTCGCCTGCGTCCGATGGCACTACGATGGTCCTGATTTTGTCGGATTGCCGTTCGGCGAAGCGCATCGCGGTGTCGTCACGAGGATCATGGAGCTGGTCTACGCGGACGGCGATACCCGTGCGCCGAGCGCAGGCGAGATGACGGCATTGGGATACGAACTAGTGGGAGCCGCAACTGCCCATGCTGTAGCGGGATGGTACCGAGCCCGAAGCCGCATCAAGGTCGACGGGGGTGGTCGGCCGGTCATTGTTCGCGACCCGCTCGGCAACGAAGCCCATTTGGAGTACGATAGCTGGCTGATCAATCCCATCCGATCGGTCGACTCCGTCGGCCTTTCCACCACCGCGGTGTACGACTACGCCGTAGAGAAGATATCCGAAGTCGTGCAACCCAGCGGGTTCACGGAGCGGATAGAGTATGACGTCCTTGGAAGGGTGATCAGGCGCTGGCGGACTGGCAGTTCGGGAGCTCTCGGGCTCGCTTCCGTAACTCACTACGATCAAGGCGATTTCGAGCGCGGCGGCGCCAAGAGGCCGGCTTCCATCACCAGCGTGGTGCCCTGGAATGAAGGAGAAGATGCCTCCGTCATCGAAGCGATCGCGGCTTCGCCTGATAATAGCTCGGCAGCGCCCGTGACGGTCGATCGGCGCTTCTACAGCGCGATGGGGCTGGAGTTGGAATCGGTCACCACCGCCCCGGCGACGGATTTCCCTTCATCCCCCGCGGTTCGCAGCGGCGGTAGGATTTACAACTCGCGTGCCACCTTGAGCGGCGAGGGTCGGCCCGAATTCACTGCAGATTTCGGCGGCAGCACGAAGCCGGACCCGACTTCCCTCCCTTACGCGCGCCGGTACGACGCCGCAGGACGCGAAGTGCTGTTGACGTTTCCAGGGGGCAGCAGAACGCAAGCTTTCGACCCTTTGGCCATTAGCATCCGGGACGCGAACGCTATGGCCGGAAGCAAGGCTGCCAGCCTGGAACGGAAGTTTGATGGGTTTGGGCGCATCACCGCGTCGATCGAACGCAAGGACGAATCGAGAACCTCACACTACCGCTATGGTTATTCCCCGGAAGGCCGATTGACCTCGGTTCACGACGCCGATGGAAGCCTGCTGTGCGAGTACGCATTCGATCGGTTAGGCCGCTGCATAAACATCAGACATCGCGACGTAGGCTCCTACGACTACGTTTACAACGCCGCGGGAAGCCTGGTCGAGACATTGGCGCCGACCGGTGATCGCATACGGCTGCGCTACGACGCGATCATGCGCCTCGTCGATACGACGACGATCGACCGCTCCGGCGCCATCGCGTCGCGTCGGCAATTCCATTATGACCGATCGCCCGATGGCGCGTCGACCGCTCCCAATCGTCTTTGCGCTTTCGAAGACGCTTCGGGCGCGACCGTCCTCGTTTACGCTAAGGACGGCACGCTCACCGAGAAGCGACGAACGCTCAAAGGCGGCCGCACCCTCTCGTTCCAGTTCGAATACGACCATAGAGGGCTGCTGAAGGCGCAGGTCTTTCCGGATGGCACGCGCCTATCCTATGGGTACGGCGGCGCTGGCGAACTACGATCGATATCGGGCGTCGTTGACGACATCCGATATGATGCGCGCGGACGTGCGATTCGAATAGCATACGTCAACGGCGTGGAGACCCGCATCGCCTACGATGCCACCGAGCGGCTCGCGGCCATTGACGTTCTGCTGAACGAAGACAGATTAGGACGCTTCGAGCAGACTTACGATGCAGGCGGAAACACGACCTATCTAAAATCACAAGTGACGGGGTCGTTTGAGGAGGAAAGGTATCCGCGCTATGATGGTCGTAACCAGCTGATAGCCATGACAGGTATTCGCGACGGCGTTCCTTTCTCCTACGAATATTCCTACGACGATAGAGGAAACATTCTTCGGAACACCGAACACGGGTTGTCGCAACTTCTTTATGAAGATCCACATCGTCCAGGTCTTTTGACCGGCATCGTGGACGATTCTGGGAACGCCGTGCATCGACGCCGCTACGACTCGGCCGGGCGTCTCGTGGAAAGCGAGGCATTGAGCCGGCTGACATTCGACGCATCAGATTGCTTGACCGAGGTCGTCGCGAGAGACGGTTCTATTTTCTCCTTCACGTACGACGCTATGGGACGGAGGACCTCCATCGACCGCACCGCGGTCGACGGAACGCTTCGCAGCGGCATCATTTTCGACGACGTTTACGAGGAGACGGCGAGCGGAACGAACCTGCTGTACATTCGAGGCATTGGGGGACTGGTGGCAAGAATTGAGAAGGTCGGAGCAACCAGCACGACATCCATCTATCACCAGGACTGTCTTGGTAACGTGAGGTTCAGCACCGACGCTTCGGGTGGAGTCCACGGAATCACGAGTTACTCGAGCTTCGGCATTGCCAGCGTGCCGTCACAAGGATTTCCGCTAGGTAAAGTCGCAGACGCCGACATCGGCCTCATGCAGTTCGGAGGCCGCTTCTACGAGCCGCTGACCGGCCGTTTCATCACCGCGGATCTCTACGTATTGGAGAGGCCGGATCAAGCGCTTGGTAATCCGGGGACATTCAACCTCTACACCTACGCGCTCAATAATCCATTGCGTTACCGCGATCCCGGGGGTCGCTTTCCACTTCTCATCGTCGTCGTCGGCGCCCTTATCGGCGCGTATCTCGGCTACCAAGCCGCCAAGGAAAACGGAGAGAACCCCTGGGTCGGAGCTCTGATCGGCGCGGTGATCGGAGGTCTTGCGGGGTACTACGGGCTCCTTGGAGCAGCATTAAAAGGCGCGGCCTTGGGCGCTGCCTCGTCCGCTGCTTCCGGCGAAGGAAGGATTTGGACAGGCGCGGCACTCGGCTTCGCCTTCGGCGCTCTGGGCGAGGCCACAGGCAATTTGCTGCCCGTTGCCGGCGGCGAAGGCTTCTGGGCAACCACCGCCAACATAGTGATAGAGGTCGGTCACGATGCGCTCATAGCCGGGTTGAGCGCCGGGACAAACAATGCCCTCGCGCATCGCAGCTTCGAAGACGGCTTCAAGTCCGGCTTCGTGATGGGAGCAGCGATGAGTGTGCTCAAGGTCGCGTTCTTTGGCGTGCGGTACGACCCGCGTTCGATAAAGCCGGACTTTAACAACGAGATCGGAAAGGAGTTCGCGAAACAGGGAACGCAGGATATGAGCCCCTACGCGAGCCGCATAACGCAGCCCGACCCATCGAGCGTCTCATACCGACACGGCGGGATTCTGACCTTAATCAACGGAGGCCGAGCGACGACGTTCTCGAACACGGTCTACACGGATTCGGATACCATGGACGAACTGCGATCTGGAAGTGTTCACACCCTCGCGCACGAGCTTCGCCATATCGCACAGGAGCGAGAGATCGGATCCACCGCGGGGTTCATATCCATATGGCTCTTTCAATGGGCTACCCGAAGCGACGAGTTCTATCAACCAGGCAACACTACCCTTGAGCCGCACTACTAACCCAATTCTGGAAGGACTGAGACGGACTCTCTGGAAGTGTCGCTCGGGCGTCGCTTCCTCGATATCGAAAGAAGCATGCGATCGGCTCTACATAGCGATCCGAACGGAAGAATTCTTTTGCAACCATTTCATATGTTGGTCGCCGGTGCCAATTCACCCTATTGGAAAAGTCGGCATAGCGTCGACGAACCGGACCTCCGATCTCGCCGCGGCCAGTTGGCCGCGGCGAAGCCATACAAGGCTCCCCTCGCGCCAGTCAATTTATTGGGCATTTGAACAGAGTAGGGAGAAACTCATAAATATACCCGGAGGCGTTCGGGCACATCGACGAAGCTGAACTCCGTAGCGAGCTGGGCGACGCGGGTGCCGCAATCGCCTGAGGGCGCCCTTTCGCCCTGCGCGCATGCCAACGGAAATCGGACTGCCGCGTTGGATGCCCGGCGGCCGAGCAGGATGTTTACAACCTTTAGAAGAGCGATAGGATGGTGGGTAGTTCGTGGGGGAGATGTCGGTGGCGGGCTACAATCATGGACGCTTAGAACGCTCGTCTTGCTTTCGGCGGACGAAGTGCGCAACAGGTCCGCGGACTTTGCTCGCGATGCCGATCATCGCTTTTCTTTTGGCAGGTTTACCCAGCTCCGTTTTAGCCGACCCGTCGGTGGAAATCGCGCCAGCTGCGGTCAACGTCTCCGAGTTCCCTGTCAAGCTTGGAGTGCCAAAGCTTGCGGCTGAAATCGCACTAAAGAACACGAGCGCCGGCGAAAACAAGTTCTATCGCTTAGGTACGCTGCTGACGCGCGTCGGAGACGGGGCCGGTCGGCCCGTTACCTGGAAAAGAAACACGCCACCGGTCGGAGATCAGTCGATCACGCCGGGCTCGGAAATCGTCCTGCAAATTTCCGCCGACCTTCCGGAGGTCGGCGTGTACGAGACCTTCATTGACAGCTACGGCAAGAATGACAAAGGAGCCGAAATCCCCGACCGCCGTATCCGCATTGTGGTCACGCGCGATGCCGATGCCATACCGTCCGAGCTTATGATTGAGCCTAAACCGGCGGCCGAAACCTGGCCTTTGAACGGAGGTGGTCGGTCGTACATTCTCACCTTGCGGAACAGCACGACGAAGCCGGTCACATTTGTCCCGCCCGCGGTCCTGTCCTATTCCAGCAAGCAAGGAGATGCGCAGACGAGTTTGGGCACAAACAGAATGCCGGCCCTGGATCCTAGTGGGTGCGGCGCCATGCTCGACGCCGGTAAAAGCTGTCCGATCAGCCTCACGCTGTACGATACCCTCTCGCCCGGTGAGTATTCGGTCGACGTCGGACTAGCAGGCGTCGGTGGCGGTTGGTCACATCGCTCCCAAACGATACGCGTGAAGGCGACGCCCTTTTTGGCGTTCGCGATCATCATTCTTGGCACCGCAGCCGGTTGGTACGTTCAGGCGTGGCGTTCGAAGGGACGGCGCGCCACCATCTCACTCGTCGACATCGCGCGCATCCGGGCCTCGGCAGAGCGCTTCGTGGCCGAAACTCAGGACGAGAGCCTACGAAATATCGGCCGGCGAGTCTTGGAAGAAATCGACGAGGCCGAGGGGCATGCCCGAAGAGACGTCGACGTCGCGGCCGAAATCGACCGGATCAGGCTTTGGCTGAAGCGGCTGATGGTCGGAGCCGAACTGCAGCAGCATTTCGGCAAGTTGCCGGAGGTCGGCCAGAACATCCTGCGAGCGCCGCGGGACGCCATGGTCGCTGGTCTGGCCGAGCGCGATCCCAGCGCTGAAAATCGCACCGCTTTCGAAGGTAAGATCGCCGCATTCGCCGCGGATTTGAACGCTTGGCCACTGCTTGCGCGTCCGCTTGGCCAAGCCGTCGCATGGTTGGCTTCGATCGAGCGGCTTCTCCGGGCCGCATCGGGCGTCACCGACGTGACCAAACTCGAGGCGGCGCGCGACGCGTTGAGCCGGGCGCTCGGCGTAGCGACGGCCACGCGTGGCGATACTGCCTTGTCCGCAAGGGTCGATCCCTTGCAGAAGGCCGTCGAAGAGGCGCAAAAAAACGTGGCCTCGCAAGAAATGGCCGATGCGTTGCGCGCCTCGCTCAAGACCCAGATCGCGACAGCTGACGACGGCAAGAAAGCGCGTTTGACGGAGTTGACCGACGAACTGGCCGTCTGGAGGGATGCGGAACCGTCTGCCGCCAGCCTCTCGGATCTAGCCCGCATCTTCTCGAAGGTCAGCGGCAAGCAAGAAGCGGCGGCGCCCCCCTCCCCTATCAGCGTGCCGCCGGTCGACTTGCCGACAACGCTGCTACTGCCGCGCTGGAATTCCTCGCTTGCCGATCTGCAGAGAAGCCTCGAGCGCAACGAATTTTACACGAACCTGCTGGTCCTGTTGGGTACCGGAGCCGCCGGGGTCCTGACGTTGTGGGTTCCCGACCCCACCTGGGGCTCGTGGGGCGATTTGATCGGCGCGTTTCTCGCCGGTTTCGCTGCGCGTGTCGTGATGGGCGAGGTTGGCGCAGCAAGCGTCCAAGGCGGCAAATGATCGGCTCGACAGGAACGAGGGCACAAATGAAACTATGCGGTATAAATGAGCGAAGTACGCCTCTGCAGGTTTCGTTGTGAGCGAAAACGGCTCGGCGCCGAAGCAGTATGCTGCCCCGAGGGTTCGTGGGCTTCTTGGCCTTAATGCGGATGCAACCTGGACGGCCCACGAGTCGGCCCAATTTCGAAAAGGCCCGCCTGATGAGATTGATCGGCGCGCCATCGCCGCGCTGATCGAAGCGGACCGGGCCAGCCGCGGTCCTCTTCCCGGCCAGCGAGACGGTGTCGCGGAAGCGACCGCCACGAGCTTGCTCTCTCTTGCACGCGAAACCGTAGCTCGTCTGAACGACGGCAGCTTCGATACTCTATCGAATGCAAACCTCGCGGCACTCGAGGCGGTACTGTCCACGCGCGGACGCCCCGCGTTGAACGTCGAAGGAAATCGACTCGAGTCGATCGATCTCACAAAGCATCCCGGCTCCGGCTTTTGGCGAACGTTCGTCGAGGAGAAAGAGCCAAACCTGATCCGGGCCGCCGGAGCAACCGGGGCGCTCGTCGTACGGGATCGGTCAAGCACTCTAGGTACCTGGGTCGCTGGAACCGCCTGGTTGATAAAACCGGACCTCGCTATGACGAACCGGCACGTGCTGTTTCCGGATGAACCCGGCATCGCGTTGGCGGAGCGAATTCCCGGAGCTAAGACCTCGGCGCGGATCGCGACAGGCGTCGAAGTGCTGATCGATTTCGCCTTCGATAGCGGCACGGCCCGCGAGAAGAAGTACGCGGGCGTGGACGTTCCGTTCGTGTCCGCGGAAAATGATCCGATCGATGCCGCGTTGATCCGCGTCAATCCCATTGGGGCGGCCTTCGCGCAACCGCTCGTGCTCGCGGCGACAACGCCTTCGTCGAAATACATGTATGTCGTCGGACATCCCGGCCGCGTGGCCGCGGCGGAGCTGACGCAGGACATTCAGGCCGTCTTCGGCAATCCTGACGGGCGAAAGCGCGTCAGCCTTGGCGAACTGATGCCTTCCGGTGGAGCGTTTCCGAACGACATATTGCACGATGCGTCGACGATCGGCGGCTACTCGGGTGCATGCGTGCTCTGCTTCGATAGGTGCGAGGTCGCTGGACTGCACTATCATGGTACGTTTCTCGACGGCAACCGAGCAATTCCGGCGGAAGCGCTTCGTCGGCACGATTTGGCGAGGTTTTTTTGAGTTTAGCGCGCCTATTGTCCTGACTGCGGTGAAAGCCGGCGCCGTTCATTTGAACTCCTGGTGATGGAGCGAGTCTTGGGTTGGAAGCAAGAGCGCATCGAAAAGTTGGCGAGCGTGATCGCGACTCACGTCCCACTCGACTTGCTGCGAGAGGTCGTCGGACAGTACGGGATCGTCAAGGATTTCGACGAGCGACTTAAGGCCGGTCCGCAGGATACGCTCCAGCGCGCCTATGAATTGGCATTGGCCATCGTCTTGGCACACGACAAGCTCGGGCTCGCGGGACGTTTTGCAAGAACCATTTATTACAAGATTTGGCAGGATCCCGCCGCTGGCAGGGCACTCAACGAGTTCGCGACGGACGATGACACCGCAAAGCAAGCGTCGCACGTCAAAAGGGCTGCGACTTTGTCCGATCAGGCGTTGGCACGATTTCTGGAGGAAACACGCCCGCGTATCTGCATGATCTGCGCCTACGTCAAGTTCGACGACCACCAGGAACACTTCAGCCGCGGCACAGGGTTTCTGGTGGGCCCCGATCTAGTGCTCACCGCACGCCACGTGTTGCGTCATCACATCAGGGATGGCGCCGAATTCCATCACAATACCGCGCGGTTGGGTGCGTTCTTCGACCATTTCGATGGAGACCCGATCGACGACTTCAACGTTCAGCGTAATCCGCCGTTTTTCGTCGGGTTCGCGAACAAATGGCTGGAGGAAAGCAGTGACGAGATGGATTGCGACGGTCTATTCCGCAATCCTACGGAGGAGCAGCTCGGCCAATTGTGCAGACGACTGGATGTCGCGTTGATACGACTTGCTGAGCGGGTCGGCGATTATACTCGTTCGCCGAAGGGGGGCGTACGCCGATTGTGGTTCGATATCCCGGACGACGCCGTACCTGCGCGGCTGCAGTTCGATGATCGTGTCATCATACGACAGCACCCGCATGGACATCCGTTACGCATCGACTTCGGGCGGTATCGAGAGTCCGATCAGTCTTTCACCAGGATACGTTACACAACCGAAACCGATCCCGGATCGTCCGGTGCACCCTGCTTCAACCAACATTACGAGTTGATCGGGATGCATAATGCCGAATATCGGCCCGACGGCGAGCTGTCGGTACTGAACCAGGCGATAAGGTTCGATCACATCGCCAATAAAATTCGTCCGAAGCTGACCGGGTTCGTTCGCCCGGGATCCGTGCGCATCTGGAATGCCTCGACGAGCATCGAAGCCCCGATACCGATCTTGGGCCGCGCGAAGCTGCTCGACTGGATCGTACAAGCCTCCGAGCCGCTCCCGGCCAGCCGGTTCGCCCGACAATATGCTGCGGTCGCCCGTCTCAAGGGATCGGGAAGGACCTTCTCGACGGACATACTGCGTGCTGCGCGGCGCGGCCCGCTGGACAGAATCGTCGTCTTGGGCACCTCGACGGAGGCACTTCCTCTCTCTGCCATCGACTTCATCGCAGCGATTGCCGACCAGTTGCGCATTCCTCCTTCGGACCTCGCTCAGCTGCCACCGAGACCGAGCATCGACCTACCGGACGGGAATTGGGATGGCGACAAGCTGTATCGATGGGCTTGCGAAGCCGTACCGGTCGAATTCGCCAAGATTCTTCGCAGTCTAAGGGCATATCAAGTTGATCGGGTCGAGGAAGCGAAGGAGATCGTACAGATGCTGGAGGGAAGCGGTCGAACTCCTTCCCAAGAAGACCTCGCCTTGGCGGCACGTGCGGACAAATTGATGGAAACCAGGCATCGTTGGGATCGAATTTGGATTGTCGTCGATGGATTGAACGAAGGCGAGGAGTCCGACCCGATCCCGCTGTCCGAGGAAGTTCGAAATCTGATCGCGGGTTTGTTGGGCGGAAAGCTCGACGAGGCGAACGTCCCGGAAGAGTTGAGGCGCTTGCGGTGGCTCTTTCTCGGCCGGCTACCCTATACGGTTCCAGAGGAGCAAATCTGCATCGAAACGCTCAACCCCGATCGTATCGGGCTGGACGAGCTTCTGGAATGCATCGCTGCACTGGCCAACACCTTCAACAAACCATTGCTGGACGAAACCAAAGTGCCACTCCGCGCGTCGCTACGACGGATAATGCTTGAGGAGGCCATTAAGACGAAACTGGGCCGGCCGGCCGAGCGTTTGCAGACTTTGCAGCAGCAGTTTGCAATGTTGGCCCCCATGCTTGCGGAGGAGTATCGAGGCGATCATGAGCGCCTCTGAAAATCAGCCTGAAGACGAAGAAGCTCGCGAACTCGAACAAGAGCTTCGGAGAACGCCTTTCGGACGAAAGCTCTTGGATCTTGCAAATTCCGTTTCCGCCGAGTCGTCGATGGACCCGGCCGAGACCCGGCTGTCGCCGCTGTCCGAAAGCGATAGCGCGGTCACGGCCGCGATCAGTTACACCTTCACTTTGAGCTCTTCGCAAGAGCTGCGTCCGTCTCAGCTGCTTGAAGATATCGTAGTGTCCGATGCCGAGGAGACCGCCGTCCTGCTTGCAAATTCGGTTTCCTTGATGATCGCCGGGAAGCGTAGATTGCGGCTTACGCCGGCGGCGCGCGCCGATCTTCTAAATCGCGTCTTCGGATCAGCGCGGTTCCGTCGGCTACTCGATCAGGGTCTCCATCAAGACTGGATGGATTTCGTTCGGATATCGGCCGATCCGGTGCGACTTCCAAATGCGTGGCTTCGAAGCTTCCTAAACAACGAGCCGGGCAAGATTGAAGAGGCGCCCCCCGGTGAGTTGCGAGCTGCCATGGAAGCGCTGGATCAGCTGAGCGAACTCCGGATCGCGAGTTTGCGGTTGCCGGCTCTGGAAAAAGTCCGTCAACAGTTCGAGCTCAGCGAATTGCTGGAGCCGCTTCGAATCTTGATTGGCCTGAGAGGAGGATGGGACGAGACGCCGAAAAAGGACCGGTTCGTAGGGCGGCATGGCGAGCTTGCCATGCTGCGAGCCTTCGTCGACGAGCTCGACTACGAAAGTGTCGGCGAACGTATAAGCCGACTTTTCACGCGGGCCTACAAGGGCGCGCAGTACCTTTTTGGCATCCGCGACGAGTCCGTGATGTTCATCGAGGCTCAAGGCGGGCTAGGGAAGTCGACGCTGGTGGCGAAATTCGTAATCGATCACGCGCGGAACCAATCCACTCCGTTCCCATTCGTGTACTTGGACTTCGACCGCGCGGTCCTTCAGCCCCGTGATCCTCGACTATTGCTCGTCGAAGCGGCCCGGCAGGTTTCGTTGCAATTTCCGGAAGTAGCGGACGACATCCGCGGGCTCCTTCGCAGGATTTCAGGCGACCCGCCCGTCTCCTCCGGCGAGCGAACGAACCTTTTCGACGAATTTCGTGATCTGATGCAAAGCAAGGTCACGATGGGTAGGCGGGCCTTCCTTCTCGTCCTTGATACGATGGAGGTGGTTCAGTACGATCCCAAGGCGCTCGCCGGCGTCATTACTTTCGTCTCCGAGTTGAGCGGCCAATATAGGCATGTCCCGTTCCCGGAACTCAAGATCGTCGCCGCAGGACGGGCCGATGTGCCGGAATTGCGTACGCGGGCGGAGGTACGATCTACGGAGCGTCATCTTGTCCTGAAACCACTCATCGTCGAAGAAGCCCGGGAGATGGCAAGGTGCGTCGGCTCTGATTTGCTGGGGTCCGAGTGGAAACAAGATTGGGCAGCTTTGATAGGAGGACGGGACGGAGACCCCCCTGAGCGCCGCGAGCCCCTCGCGATCAGGGTTGCGATCGAACTCCTTCGTGCTGCGGTCCCCGAGAAGCGTCAGGCGTTGGCGGAAGACATCGCCCGCGACGGCGAGGTGGCCGACGAAGGATTCATCGGCCGCCTCTACGAACGACGGATTCTCGATCACGTGCGAAATCCTGTCGCAAAACGCTTGGCTTGGCCGGGTCTGGTTGTCCGGCGGGTGACCCGCGAGATCATTCGGGACAAACTCGCCGACCTCTGCCATATCGATCGCAACGAAGTCGAGGACGTCTTCGCAGCTTTGGCCAACGAAGTCTGGATGGTGGACGTCCTCGAACACGGAACCGTGCTTCAGCACCGCGCGGATCTGCGCGCACGCACCCTGCCCTTGATGAGACGCCGCAATCCGAAGGTGTTTGCGCAAGTCAACGAGTCGGCGATCGACTACTTCTGGGAACGTCGCGATACGATCGAGGATCGTGCCGAATGGATATATCACCGACTGCTGGGTGGCGAGGATCCAGAAGAGGTGGATCTCGACTGGACCGATGGAGTAGTCAGTTGCTTGGCGGGCGCTGCGGAGGACTTCGAACGCAACAGTCCTGCGCGCGACTACCTCTTCGCGCGGACGGCGGATCGACCGATGCCGGGAGAGATGATCGCGCGCCTCTCTCCGCGCCTCGCACTCGATCACATCGCCCGGACGGCGACCCAACTAGGAACGTTCGACGATACCAGGGTAGAACCGATACTGCTGGATTTGTCGAAACGTATTGGAGCGCAAACCACTTCGACGTGGCCCCATCCGGCACAAGCGGTGATAATGGTCAAGACCGGCCGCTGGCAATTCAACGTACCGTTCTCCGGTGGCGAAGGGCCGTGGGCTTCGCATGCGGCTTTTGCCGACCTCTACAAGCGTGCACGCACCGTGGGAGTGCCAGCCTCAGACAGCAGAGTGCCAAATATGGCTCCGTTCCCGGAAACCCCGGAAACCGGCCCCCGTACCGCGGTCTTTCGTGCGGCCGTCCAGCAACTTGCAATCGCGCGTTTGCAGGGGTCGCGGTCGGCGCAGACCATTGACGAAATTATCGAGGAGTTGCTCGACGGACCATTGGAAGGCTTCGGTCTGTCCGAACTCGCGGCGCTCCGAACGGCCGTGGTGTTCGGTAGCCACTGCTCGGCAACGGCGGCGCGCGGATGGTTCGAACTCGACAAGCGCCTGAGCTGGCAAATCTCCGCCACGATTTCGATTGCCGAAATCGGCGTCCTTTCCCGCGCTGGAAAGGCGACCCGGTCCATGCTCGAAGACGAGGTGGGGCCGGAATTGGAGCGGCTGGGCATCGCACTTCGACAAGTTCTCAGCGACCGTTCCGCAGTTCGGATCTTGGACACGGGCGTTAGGTCAGCCACACTGCGTATCGTTCAGAAGCTCATATCGGAAGAGTCAGCCCAATCCATGCAAGTGGTACGGCGTTTCTTCGCACAACGAGACGAAGATTGGATCGTTCCCTTCGGCTATGCGGCCGCGAGAATTCTGCAACAAGGTTCGATGCCGTCCTCGCTCAGGGATCGCCTGCTTTCTCAGGAACCGCTGCGAACGAATTTCATCGGCATCTCTCGCCCAGGCAAGACCGATCTCCCTACCGACCCTCTGCAGATCTTACGTCGCGCGGACGAGGCGTCAGACATACCCGAGGTGATTCGCACGCTCCTCGGAAGCAACGCCGGAGAATCTGAATTCGGCCAAGACCTTCGTCAATTACTTCGGCACTACGGCAATTGGCGACGCGCGATCGAGACCTTATTTGTCGCCGGTGACGAACTGCCGGAAAGGCGCGGGTCGTCCGATGAGCCACCCGAACCGGGTCCAGTTCTGGACACGAAGGATCCGCAACGAGGACGCTGGGGAGGCCTCTCCGAGAGAAGCGGCCGCAAGCTTACCGCGCAATTAGACGAGATTCGGCCGAAATATTTCTTCTTCAATCTCACCGTCTCTGCTGAAGACGGCACGCGCCTCGACGGTCCGGTGATTTTCCATTTGGACGACAAGTTCGCTAAAGCTGTTGTATGGATACGAAAGATTAGAGACGGAAAATACGCCGTACTCAGGGAGGTAGACACGGAGCGCCCGTTCACCGTAGCCGCCCAGGTGAAGGATAGCACCGGCACTTGGATCGGCCTGGAGTACGATCTGTCGCTATTGGAAGGCCTGCCGGGACGCTTTAGGAAAAGATAGGGGCCTCTCCCACGAGACTCTCCTTCCCTAGTCTCAAGTCTGCTGCCGTCCCAGCGTGCCAGGCGACTTAAGGCAGAGGCGAGCATCGAGAAGAATATGCAAGTGTTCGGAACTTCCCTGATGCAAATAGCCCGCGTCATCGCCTTTGAGTCGCGCGGCCCGGGGACGTCGACGTTTGCGAAATAGTCGTCAGGCCAACAGCGTAACCATGCGCGTTCGAGCCGCGCCGTCTCTTCGAGATTGCGGATCCTTGCGACGACCGGGTCGCGCGTGCGCAGCGAGAACTTGATCTCGCGCCTGCCGACGGATTGCCTCAGCCGTTCGGTAACGCGCTTCCTGAACAGATAGAATCCGCTTTTCGGATGCCGCTTCGGGGTGCCGAGCGCCGTGACCATCGCGTGTACCGTTTCTGTGTACCGACGGTCGTCCGGACTGGCGCAAAAAACCCTATCGGATCAAATGCCCCGCTGTTTTACTGCTGTTTTTCGAGGGGGTGGCGGAGAGGGAGGGATTCGCACCCCTGATATCACCGTATGTGCTGGATTCGTTACCTTCAGATGACAAGGCGATTCCGCCCCCGATCGGGACGGCTGCGTGCGTAAGGATCACGGACTTCATTACCCGAAAGGTGCCTGCGTTCATGCAAGCGATCGACCACGGCGATGACGGCCTCACGGTGCCGGTCGATCAATTCGGTCGGGCGGCAATGCAATCCTGCTAGATGCCCCTTCATCTTCCGACGTAGCAGGGTCCTTCCTGAGGAGGTCGGTGATTTCGGTTGGGCTCGCCGGGACCGACGGAGGCGTGCAGGCAACCAACGAACCGCGTTGCGATCGCGAGATCGCTATTTGAATCGCCGCTGGCGTTGGACGAGGCGTTCCTGCACGCGGGCCGCGTTAAGACCTGCCGATAATCGAGCAACTGGTCGTTTCGATCGATGAGACCTTGCTTCCGTCGGGCTGGCGCCCAGAATCCGGTCCAAAAGGTCGATTTGCCGAGACCGAGTCTAGCGAGTGATCAAGCGAGCATCCCGCGTACAGATGGCCCTTTCCAATATGCGATTGTGATCCACCATCCGTCCATTTCCTGAAATCGCTCGGGCGTCGCCAAGCGCTTGAAGCGAAGGGGAAGGCCGAGGTTCTTGAGCTCTGCAGAAAGGTCGTCGGCCGCAGCCAAAAGGGCGACCCTGTGCGTGCTCGTCAATGCCTCGGCTCCGTTGATGGTTGTTGCTATCTATGACTTGTAACCCTGAGCGATTGCGGTCACTCGTCGCGAACACCAAGGATCTGATGGCGGACCGTGAACTTGAGAGCATGCTCCTTCGGCACGAGTTCGGACTCGAATTCCACTGGTATCGGCAGAAACACCTGATTGTCGAGAACGAGGGGAGCTTGTTCGAGGGTCACTTTGCCTGTGCGTTCGCGCTGGTCGTTCTCCTCGACCAAGTGCTCGAACTGGATGTCGTAATAAACGACCGCCGAACCTTCGCTGTAGAACAGATAACCGCCCCGATACCCTCCCCACGAAAAGTCCGCGGAGGGCTTGCGCTCCAGGAAAATCCTTCGATAGAGAACGTGAGCGTCGCTCGTGAGAGCCAGATAGAACCTGGATAGGCCAAGATCGGCGTGCACGTCTCGGGCATCAAGGATCTTCGCATCTATTTTCGTTTCCAAAAGACGGATTTCAAGTTCTCGTCGACGCTCTTCAATCGACTGACCGTCCTTTTGCCGCGCGGCTTCGCTTACTTGGGAGGGGACGGGCACCACGTCCGCAGTTCCGACGGATGTCGGCCGCGCGTATCCGGAGCTTCGCCGTCCGAAGACCGACGCGACCTTTTCGGGATCCATCTTGGTTATGGAAGCTAGTTGTTGGATCCGGCCGATATCCGCAGGATCGATCTCGAAATACTCGACCGTCGACTGAAGCCTACGGAGCAGAGCGTCGAAGTCGCGCTTTCTGAGATCGGGAAAGAACGATTCTAATGATGGAAAGATGGAGTCTCGGATGAAGATATCGAACACCGCGTCGAACGAATAGGAATCGCGAAGCGCTACGAGGCGCTTTATCTGCGGATGCCTGAAGTCGACGAAAAGGACCTTTCCGCCTCCTTCGGGATTCGACGTGGGCCATAGCATCGCGCCGTGGCTCAGTTCGCCGGCTTTGAGGTTCAGACCGTCGACCAAATATTGCGTGCGAAGGCGTTCCAGCAGTTGAAATCGAAAGACCTCCTCCGACATCGAAAGCCGATTGATGACTTTCAGACAAGTGACGCGATCAGCGAGCAGGATGCCGTTGCAGTAGCTTTGCAGATAGCTGCTTTCGACTCTTTGGCGCTGACCGTCAGACGACAGTAGAACGACCGTCTTCCCTTGTTCGCCGAACGCTTGAACGATCGATTGATCGTGACCTTCTCTTGCGTAGTACAGTTTCCCTCGTGCCACCGACTTGAGCGAATCGAGCCGCCGTCTTTGATTCGACCCGTGAACACGGACAGTCGTCGCACCGGCGAGGTTCCAAAGATTCGTCTGTGAAAGGTATCGATAGAAGGACGAGAAGCGCTCCGGGAGTCCTGCGGTCTGTGAAATGTGCTCCGCAAGCCCGCGTTCGATCGCCTGCACGAGCGACTGGACCAGCCGCCGGCTTTCGTCGGTCACCGCCTCGCGCCCTGCGGTGGGACGAAGGACTGAACTGTTTATCATTCCGCCCAGACCGAACACGGTAGTGATCGGTACGTTGGCCAGCATGAATCCGTGTTGATATGCCGAGATAACGTTGCGCATGGTGGAGAATACGGCGGTCACGTCCGTCTGTTTTCCTTCCCAACTGAACTCTTCCACTTCGATCTCGGCCTGACCGTTTTGAAGAGCTCTTATCCATATGGCGGCTTCGGCCGGCCCGCTCTTGACGTTCCAAATCCGGCCTTCGTCTCGCTCCACAGTCGGAAAGTCCGTCTGACCGAGGGTCCGATCGCCAACCCTGAGCGGCACGTCGAGGTATCTGACGATAGGATCGAGATACGTGTAGATCTGGTCGAGAGAAATCGGTTCGACGAGCGTGCCCGTAACCTTCGTACCCGGCTTCGAATCCTTCGCACCTTCCTCGTAGAAAACGCAGTCTTCCTTGGCGGAGAGGCGTGCCCGTTCGGCAAAACTCTTGATCGCGATGTCGCTCGAGCGCGTTCGGGTCAGCACCTCGAGCCGGGAGCATACGCCGAAATTCGCCATGCCGCCGATGCCGAAGGTACCGACGACGCCGGCCGTTCTGGCTTCCTCGGTGTGCTTGCCGCTCTTTCCGATGCTCCAGAAGAAGTTGGCGAGATCGTCGCGTGTCATTCCGATGCCGGTATCGGTGATGGACAAGCGATCGCCGACGAGTTCGATCGTGATTCCGTGCCGGGTGCGACGCTTCGAACCTCGCTCCCGGTAGCGCTGCATCCTGATCGCATCCACGGCGTTCTGGACGTTCTCCCGAAGGAACGCGAACGGCGAAGTATAGATCTCGCGCGCGAGCAACGGAAGGATGCGCTCGAGGTCGACTTCGATGGGATGTCCCTTTGAGGCCATGAGCTATGTTCCTGATGCGCGGAAGCTCGGAAACCGGCGGGCAAACTCCTGACGCGTCAGGATGGCGGCCGGGTCGCCGAACTCCGCTTCGTGACGTTTCCAGAGTTGTTCCGCCAGATCTTTCCGGTCCTGCCCGGGGCAGGCGAACATCGCATGCTCGAGTTCTCCGCGCGTGAGATTGGGTGGTCCAAGCGATTGCGCCAGTTCGACGATCGAGACTTCCGCACCGATGTCGGCAAGAGCGCTGAAGTAGCGCTCGCGAATGCGCGGGCCTGTCCCGATCCGGTCCTTCAGGAAGCCGACGACGGCCTGCGCTCCCGCATCCTCGTCGAGCCGTTCGGCTTCGGCCAGGACCGGCGTCTGGGCGTCGTCGGTCTGGTCGCCGGCGCAGACGATCTCGACGACAACCGCGTCGAAATCGGCGATCAGAGCGTCGGCTGCACTGTTGGACAAGCCCTCGCGGTAGCGTTTTACGGCGCGTACGACGGCCTCGGCTGCGACCTCGACGGAGAAGGTACCGGAAGGTTCGACCCGCCCTTCGATGCTTTCGATCATCGAGCGGAAACGGGCATCGCTGGCCCGGAGCCTGTTCACGTCGACCGGGACGGCATTGCCGGAGGCGACGACCAACGGCCCGTGGGAGTAGACGCCGAGCGCCACGCCTGCGGCCCATGCGCCGCCTGGGCTGTGCCTCACAGCCTCGATCAATCGGCGGATGACGTCGGGGCGCGGTTGTCCGCCGTCCGCGGCGACCGCGAGCCCAACGGCTTCTTGGAAGCCCTCCCACTGGAGCAGCGCCTGCAGCAGGGTGGCGGCATTCGTGACGCAATAGCGGCGCCAGGCGTTCTTGCTCGATTTGTCGAGCTTCTTCTTGTTCTCGTCGGCGCCGTCCGATATGCCGCGAATGACCAGATGGGGGATCCGGTGCACCCGCTCGGTGGCAGCATAGGCGAATCCGGCCGCCTCCATATCGATGGCGATGAATTTGCGGTCGACTTGCTTGATCTCGGCCGCGAACGCCTTGGATGCGGCGACAACGTTGCCGGAAGCTATGTTGCCGCGATGGAATTTGGGCGGCGGGGTGCAGATTTCCCCCTTGTCCCGCACCGGCAGGCCGTCATACATCCGCGCTGCGCGGTCCCGCCAGGCCTGATAGGAGGTACGGGCCGAGAATTCGAAGTTATTCAGCGCCTCCCTGATGCGATATTCGAGCGGCCAATGGCGTCCGGAGTACCTGAATTCGTAGCCGCCTTCGGCGGTTTCCGCCCGGGAATTCGCTTGATACTCGTTGATTTCCGTGGCCACGGCCACGTCGCCGACGAACAGGTCGTCGTCGAGGGCGCCGGCCGTCCCCAGCATGACGAGCAGCCCGATGTCGGCGTACTCCAGAAGGCGCTGCGTGGCGTGCATCGCGGGCAGCGGGCCCATCTGACCGACCAACGACGCGATCGCTTTGAAAGGCCCGAAATCCAGCACATGGAAATGCGTCCCGCCGCAGGCGAGAGATTCGACAAGCGGCGCGACCTCGATGACGTATTCGAGCTCTTCCTGCAGCGCGACGATGACGCCGATATCATATCGTGGCTTGGGCATTCCCGACCTGACGGGCCAAAATGGGGCGACTCGCCATGATAACCTCACTGTTGGGCGGGGGAAGATGCTCTGGTGCCGGCCCACCGGCGGCCGTTGGACTGGCGGCCGGGAATCAGAAAAAGTGACGGCGTTTGACCTTAGAATCGAGCGCGCATGGGACGAAACGAGAAAAAGCAGCCACCGAGCTTCCTGCGATACCGGAAGGTCCTGGGCGACAACGTCCTGAGATTGAGGGAAGAGGCCGGGTTGTCGCAGGCAGAGTTGGCGGAAAAGGCCGACCTCAAACGACAGGCCCTGTTGAGCGACATCGAACGATCCAGGGAAACCGTAAATCCGACGTTGGAGACGTTGTGCCGGCTGGCCGCCGCCCTCAAGGTCGATGTCATCACCCTTCTCTCCCGGCCCGACAAGAGCTGATTTCGACACCTTGATTGTCTAGATCCTGTGTTCTTGTTTTGCGAGCCACTCCACGATCGCGATCTGGACGACGTGAGAGACGCGCGAGTTGCGCCTGACCGCGGCGATCTTGACCTGCTCGATCACGTCCTCGTCCAGGATGCACAGCATCTGCCGCTTGCCTTTCGGCACGCGCTTGCGTCCTTCCTTCTTGTCGTCCGTCATATCGACTGACCCCAGATCTATATCACTATTGACACGCTCGGTCTTATACGTTATAACGTATAATTATGAAGCTGGCGAGAAGAGACATGACCTACTTCGAATACATCAGCAGCAATAGGTGGCGTAGCAGCACCGCGCGTCTGGCCGAGCTCGAAGCGGCCGGCCACCGGTGCCGGACTTGCTACGCCGCGGACGACGAGGCGCGCCTGGAGGTGCATCACAGGACATATCAGCGCCTGGGAAGCGAACTTGTGGGCGACCTCACGGCCCTCTGCAGCTACTGCCATCACGCGATCACGGACGCGCTTCGCCGCCGTCGCTATGCATCGATCCGACCGATCGTCGTCGACACGGCGCCGCTATTTGAGCGCCCCGTGCCGCTCTTCGACCCTACTATGGGATACCGCCGCCATGGATGATTTCGAGCAGATTTCCTTGCGCCTCACCGGCATGCGGCCGCTCCTCATGCATAACGGCGCCCTCGCAGACCCGCTCGACCAGCATTCGGTCGATCTTGCGGCATTCACCGGCAAGCGATCGAAGACGAAGGCCGATCACGAGATCATCGCCGAGCTCGAATGGTACGGAAGCCTTTGGCTGCACGATTCGCAGCCCTGCCTGCCCGAACACGTGCTCGAAAGCGTCTTTGTGGACGGCGCGCGATTCAAGCGGAAAGGGCGGGAAGCGACCGCGGGCTTGGAGATCGTCGCACCGGCGATGATCCATCACGACGGTCCGCGCGATCTGCCGACGATGTGGAAGAACACAGAATTCCGCAAACGAGCCGGCGTTCGGATCCGCCACTCCAAGACGATGCGGACGCGGCCGCGGTTTCCGGTCTGGTCGGCCGAGCTCACGGCATCGTATTTGCCGTCTCTTCTCGACCGAGAAGAGGTCGTGACGTTCTTCAAGATAGCCGGCGCCTTGGTGGGCGTCGGAGATTGGCGGCCGAAATTCGGGAAGTTCGCGGTTGAAGAGGTCCCCGGCCCCTAACGGGGATGACGTGGCGGGGCGTGGCCCGGCGTGGCGCGGCAAGGCGAGAGCCCGAAAGGGCTGCTCCTTTCTATTTCAGTAAGCGTGGAGACGACAGTATGAGTACCAAGAGGATTTTCCGCAGTCGGGCACGGAAGGCGCCGACGACCCGCGGTGGCGACCGACCCGATGCACTGGCGTCCGCATTCGATCCGAAGGCGAAGTGGAGGACGTTGCGCTCAGCGCAATTCGACGACGCGGATGTGCGCGCGATCGATGAACTCCTGGATCGAACCGTGATCTTCGGTCGGGAGGACTGGCGGGCCGCTATCGACGGCGACCCGGCGGCCGCCATCCGGCTCGTGATCACATTCATGCCCGTGCGCGAGATCACGCCGCAGATCGATCTCGCGATGACTGCGCTGCTGCGTCTCGCGGTCGGAGGCGATGCGGCGGCTGCGGCGGCTCTTTCGTTCGTTTTGCGCAACCTGCCCGGCCGCTGCGCGCTTCATCGGGACCTTTCGAATTCCTGGCTCATCCGCAACACGCTGAGCGCATACGGCAAGTCCCGCCGACGGCCGACTGCATAATCGACCAGCCGGGCCATTCGCCTTTTGGCGGGATCCAGAGATCAATCCTACGAGATGTCCATGACGAGCGACCTGCAATTGGATTTGCGCCAGCCCGCGTCGAAGTTCCGCTTTCCCGCGCCGGGGCGCGCGACGCAGGCAGAAGCGTCGGCACCGGCTGTGGGCACGGCTGCGACGGTGGAGGACCTGGAACGGATGGCGGCGATGCTGGAGGCGGCGGGGACGTACCGGGTGCTGCGGCGCCTGAAGCCGCCGCCCCGGCTGCCGGCCGACGGAAGCCAGACCAGGCGCGCGGTTTTCGTGGACGTGGAGACCACGGGCCTCGCGCACGGTCACGACGAAGTCATCGAACTCGCGATGGCGGCTTTCGACTATTCGATCGACGGGCGCATCCTGGGCATCACCGATTCCTTCCAGTCCTTCCGGGATCCCGGTCGACCGCTGCCGCCCTTCGTCACCCGACTGACCGGCATCACCGACGAGGCGGTCGCCGGCAAGCATATCGATCCCGATCGGATCGCGGATTTTCTGGCCGGAGCCTCGCTTGCGGTCGGCCACAACAGCTCGTTCGATCGTCCGTTCTGCGAGGGATTGTGCCCGCGCTTCGCCGCGCTCCCTTGGGGCTGTTCCTACCGCGATGTTCCGTGGGCGGACGAGGGATTCGAAAGCGCCCGTCTAGGCCATCTGGCGATCGGCCATGGCCTCTACTTTGCTGGCCACCGGGCGCTGGACGACTGCGTGGCGGCCATCGCCATTCTCGCCCTGCCGCTGCCCCGCAGCGGCAGACCTGGCATGGCGGCGCTGCTGGAGCAGGCGCGGGCCACCCGCTGGCGGGTCCGCGCAACCGGCGCGCCGTTTGCCGCCCGCGAAGCGCTCAAGGCCCGCGGCTACCGCTGGGAGGGACGAAGCGGCTTTCGACGCGGCTGGTACCTGGACGTCGCCGACGAGGGGCTCGAGCGCGAACGCGACTATCTCCGCAGCGAGATCTACGGCCGCCAGGACGCTCCGCTCGAGGTGCAGGCCGTGTCCGCGATCGATCGTTATTCGGACAGGTGTTGAGGAGACCGCCATGACGAAAGGAACGAAGCCGGCGCGATCGAAGCGTGTCGAAGCGCGTCCCGACCCCCGATCGTGGGAGATGGACGAGCTCATGACACTCAAGGAGGCGGTGGAATTGCATTGGCCGGACGGGCTCATCACAGTACCCACATTGCGCACTTCCATCCGCCAGGGCCGCCTTGCCGTTTGCGAGATCGCCGGCAAATATTTTCTGACTCGGCGGCTGTTGCTGGCTCTTTCGACCGGCCAGATCTTGGACCCCTCGCCCGAGGCCGTACGGCCCCGGCGTGGTGGTGGCATGAGCGCGGCAGAGGCCCGCGCAATCGCCGGCCTCCCTCCGCAGTGATGGCGCTGGAACGCAGGTCACGATCGAAACCGGCGTCACGTCGGCAGAAACGGGTCAACCGGCGATTTCGCTGTTCGACGTCGGCTCTATGCGCATCGCCACCTGAGCAGTTCGTCTCCGCGGGTCGCCGCCGACGAAGCGACCCATCGTCCCCGGGTCACGCGGTCTCCAACATCCGCTAACCTTCCAACGAAACCAACCTCTCCTGCCGGCGACGCGATGGCTCCTGCGGCCTCTTCCCGCATCCGCCGGTCGTTCGATCTGCAGCAGCTCGAGCGAGGCGCCGGCGCGCGGCCATAACGTCGAGCCTGATGCGGCTGCATTCATCGTGGTGATCTACCATCGTCCGGAAATGGTCGGAAACGATGCCGTCATTATCTCACGAAACCCCTTGTTTTATAGCCTCGGCGCCGCATCCGTGGACGCTCAAGTCGCAAACGATCCGCTAACCGAACGAGATATCGATTTTCTAAGATATCTTTTTTGATAACCTATATCTGATTTAATTCCAAAGCAATCCCATGAGCTGCCTTGAAGTTATCTTTTTTGATAACTATTGTATTATACATGAAAAGACGAGAATTGGTTGAAAAACTGAACGCGGCGGATCGTTCGGGCGTGTGGGCTTTCACACCCTGCTCGTTCGGCAGTCTTTTTGGCAAAGACGACCCGCGATACATCAAGCTCATGATGAAGCGGCTTGCCGACCAAGGCGTGCTCACGCGGGCGGCCCGAGGAACGTACGTCAATCCTTCGGCGCGCTCGCTACCCTCCGACCTTCGGCGTGGCCTGATCCGCTTCCTGCGTCCCAGAGAGATCAGCTACGTCAGTCTTGAGACCAAGCTGTCGGAGGCAGGGGCCATTTCGCAAGTCGCGACGGCTTTGACCTGCATGACCACGGGATCCTCAGGTACGTTCGAAACGCCTTGGGGCATCGTCGAATTCACGCACACCGGCCGCGGTATCGATCTCGGCGCGGACGTCTATCGCGGGGACGACGGTACGCTGGAGGCAACGATCCGTTGCGCCGCGCGCGATCTTCGCCGTGTCGGACGAAACGTCGACCTCATTGACGAAGATACCCTGGCAGATGCCATCGCCGAGGAGCAAAGCCATGAATCGCAAGGCGTCCACGCTTAAGAGCTCCATCGAAGAATTCATGCGCCGCCAAGGCATCGCGGCGGAGATGGAGCAGAATCTCGTGAAGGAGGCCATCCATCTGCACCTGCTGTCCGCGATGTCCGAAGCGGGCATTCTGCGGCACGCGGTCTTTCAGGGCGGCACGGCCCTGCGCCTCTGCTACGATGGAGAACGCTACAGCGAGGATCTGGATTTCGTCTGCGGTAAGTCCGGATCTTACTTCAGCGATGTCGAGTTCAAGACACTCATAGAAGCGGCCCTGGAAACCACGAAAAAGACCCTCAGCCGCGATTTTGGCATCGATGCCGCACAGATATCGCTAAAGAAGCCTCCACATCCCGATCTCGTCAAGGAGTCCGGCGTCAACGTCGCGGCTTGGCAAATCATCGTGCCTGTGGAGGCGATCCGTAACGCCCCGAAGTCGCGGATCAAGATCGAGTTCGCCAACGTTCCCGCTTACGCCACGAAGCCCATGCCGGTACGCGCCACGCCGGGACTAGTGCAGGTCGACGATGTCATCCTGACGGTGGAAACGCCGGACGAAATACTGGCCGACAAGGCAGTGGCGCTCACCGCCCGGACCGCACTCAAATTCCGCGATGTATGGGACGTATGGTTTCTCCAGGACCGCCTGGAAGCAAAAGCCGATCGCGGAATCGTCGCCAAGAAGTTCGGCGATTATGGAACGCTCGAGGTCGAGGAAAAGGCTTCGCAGCGCCTGACCGAGCTGTCCACCGAAGCGACGGCACAGGCATTCCTGGCGGAAATGAAGCGATTCTTGCCGGCGAAGCGCGTGACGCAAATATCCGAAGCTGGACTGCACCGGTCCATTCTAGAGGAAAGCTGTCAACTGCTGAGATCGGCGGTTTTGCCTTCTGCGACACCTCAACCCAGTTGAGACCACGCTAGGATTTGAACAGCGGCAAGCCATCGACCGACGCCACGGCCGCCATCTTCACCCGGCGGCTTCTCGCTTTCGGCCTGGATTTATACTCGCACCATTGAAAATGGATCGCGATCGGCACCGAGTACTCGTATTGAAGACCGGTCCGAGACGATCTACCGCGAGTATCACCTCGTGCCGTTCGATGAGAGCGGCGTTGAGAAGGTTTGCGATGGTCCCTGCCGAACAGCGCGGAGGCGCTCCGAAGGCAATCCGTTCGAATGCCTGGACCTCGCATTTCGACATACCTTCACAGGGATTTCTAGCTTCGACCGTCATCGTGCCCCCGGCGCTATCCTTAGGAAAGCCGACCCATTTTATCGAAGAAGTCTTCCACAGCTTCGCACGTCAAACATTGGACCTCTGAAGCTGGGATCATGGATCTCGGCTTGCCTTCCCTTCCCGATCCGCGAGCCACTGCACGAGCGACGACCTTCGGGCGTAAAGCTTCTTGCCCATCTTGATCACCGGCAAACAATGGTGATCGGCGAGGTGGTAGACTTGCCGCCTCTCCTCCTTCGTCCCGAACATGAAATCCGATATCTGGTCGGCTCCTTTGAGCAGATCCAGCTTGGCGTCGCCGCTCATGGCGCCTCCAAGCATTTCGCGATCTCGGTCAAGCCGACCTCGTCACAGGCTGACGTCTTCCTCGTTCGTGGCTTCCCACGTTGCCCAAAGGTCCAGATGTCGGAGACACCGACGAACCGTACGGTCAGAGACGCAAAATGCTGCGGATATTGGACGCTGAATCTCACGTTCAGCTGGGCTTCCGGAAAGCGGTGGGACGCGTAGCGGATGAATTCGTTCCCGCGACCCAGCAGCCGGAGGGCCGCCGCGAGACCTGCTACTACGCCGGCCTGCGGCTCGCTCCCGAGGAGATCTACGCGCCCGTCGTAGGCGCGGCCGCCCGCGTGACTGTAAGCGGCTGGGCGCCGCACGCCCTGCGATACCGCGGGGAGCGCCTTCAACGCCTTCACGCTCGTCACGCCGTCCTTCATCAACGCCGCGCCGTAGAGCGAACATATGAGCGACGCGGCGTCTTGATGCGTCATGCGCGGAGCCGTAATCCCCCTTCCACCCGTCGTGACCAAACCCTCCTCACGCAAAAAACGCATGTGACCGGTCACCTCGGTCAGCGGCAGCTCAAGCGCGGACGAGACGCTCTCGACGAGTTCGCGGGAGTTAGCCATCGACCAACCGCCGATCACCGGCGCCGCGACCATCGCCGCCGCCGGCACTCATGTCGCGGCGTCTGCCTCCAAGACGGTCGAAGAGGCGGCGCATGAGTGGCTGAAGGACTGCGAGCGCAACGGACTCGAAAAGACGACGCTCGACGTTTACCGCCAACGCGTCAAGGACCACATCAATCCCTTCATCGGACACTACAAGCTCGCCGCCATGACGACGGTCGACGCAAAGAACTTCTACGAGAGTTTGTTGGACCAGTGCCGTTCGCGCGACATGGTTCGCCGCGTGCGGATCAATGCAGGAGCGATCTTCCGCTACGCGCAGAGCAAGGGTTGGGTCGTCAGTAACCCGATCGCGCTTACCCCTTACAAGCACGCCAAGCGAGACTACAAGCGGCCCCCCATGCCGACGATGGAGGAAATGAAGACGATGATCGCCACGACGACCATGGCCTGGCAAGATCATCTCGTCATGGTGTTCGTACTGATCTTTGCCGGGCTGCGAGCGTCCGAGCTGAGAGCGCTCACCTGGAGCGATATCGACTTGAAAACGCACATCCTAACGGTCAGACAGCGCGCGGACAAATGGGGACGCATCGCGAAGCCGAAATCCGAAGCTGGCACGAGGGACGTGCGCTTTGTGGCTCAACTCGCGCTCGAGCTCAAGAAATGGAAACTGCGATGCCCGCGCAGCGACCTCGATCTCGTCTTTCCTTCGTTAACCGGCACTGTGCAGAACCTCGCCAACATCATGAATCGCTTCCTGCGACCCATGCAGATCGAGGCTGGCATCGTCATCAGGACCACCACGACGACCGAGGATGGCAGGAAGGTGGTGAAAGCTCGCGCCAAATTCGGCATGCACGCATTCAGACACTTTTGCGCATCACTTTGGATCGACGCGAACTTCTCTCCGAAGAAGATCCAAACGATGATGGGCCATGCATCGATCGAACTTACCTTCGACACCTACGGGCACTTGTTCGATGCCCGAGAAGACGACGACAAGGCAATGAAGAAAATCCAGACGAAGGTACTGGGCTGAGTTCCGGTCGCTTTCCTCGCTGGGGGCACGCACCGTGGCATTGCTGAGGTTTCAACCCGCCGTAAGGCTATCCCGCGATCGGAGCCCATCCTGGAGGACTGTGGGCCCTTAGCTCAGGCGCGCCGTCTGCGTTTTGTTTCCAATATGCGCGACAAGTTAAGGGCCGTCGGCAGCGGCTCTTCCGCGATCGGTGCCAAGGCCGCGCTAAGCATCGCTCGTTGGTTCAAATATCCGTCGATCTGCCGAGCCACATCCGGATGGGCGTCAAGATAATCGGCAACCTCGGCACGCCTCACGGCGTTCAGAAGACCATCGTCGTATGAGTGCAGATCATCACCCGTTATGGGCCTGCTCATTGACCCTCCGCAGCTTCGGCTTTCCAAGATATGGCGAGTCCGTCCCTATCTTCATGAGTTGCAGAAGCTTCTCTCGTGCCCGGGAAAGTCGCGACATTAAGGTTCCGACGGGGACGCTCGGGACGCTCGCCGCATCTGCGTAGGATAAGGTCCTCGACCGCGACCGCCAAGAGAACGCTGCGCTGCTATTCGGGGAGTTGAGCAAGCAATTGAAGGGCGTCTATGTACAGCAACCCGCGGATTCAGCCACGGTCTTCGACGTTCCGGTAGGTACGGTGATGTCACGTCTATCGCGAGCACGACTGAAGATGAGGGATGATATTGAAAGCGATTAGGGAACACATCCGCAACTTTGCGCCCCTGCGGTAGCTTCCCTGAATAACGTCTGGCCACTTCAGGGAGGGATGGCACACAGCATCAATGTCGTCCTCAACGCATACGGCGCCGGATGCGGCACTCGCCGACCGAGCGATCGGGCGCTGGACGAATGACGAACAAAGCGCCTCTTCCGTGTTGCATCGGTGTTGCATGGAGCAGACGGTACTGGGCGTAACCCATTGTAATAGCGTGTACTGGGCGTAATGGCCTTCGTAGTCTCCATTTCACGCCCGAACAGAGTGCGTACGGCGAAAAACGCCTGTATTTATTGGGTTTCTTGCATTTGAGCGTTGGCGATCCCGGCATGACTCGAACATGCGACCTACGGTTTAGGAAACCGTCGCTCTATCCGGCTGAGCTACGGGACCGCGAACCCGCTGAATCGGGCGGGTATCGCGATTCCATACCAGAGCGGAAGCCTGATCGCCAGCCTGCGATCGCGCCGTGATTTACAACGCAATCGCAGGATTCATCGGTGATTTTACCGCTACACCGTCGAAATGCCGTCGATCGGGCTGACATCGCCGACGAACCGCAGCAAATCGGCCATGGTGAAATCGCCCGGCGTCTTCGAAGGCAGCGTCGGCTTCCAGTTCTTGCCCTTGAGCCACAGATACGACTGGCGGTCGCCATGCACGAGGCCGACGAAGACTTCGGCGATGATCGTGGCGCCGACCGGTCCGAGTTTTTCGCCGCCGCCGCGTTGCTCGGCCTCTTTCAGGATGTAGTACCAGAGCGGGGTATGCTCGTGCAGGCCATGCTTCTTGGCCACCGCGCCGTCGGTGCCCTTGGCGATCTCGGCCGAAGTCAGCGGGTTTTTGATCCGCATCGCCTTGGCGACATCCTGTCCCGACGGCAATCCGAGCAGCACGCCGCGCTTCAAATTGCGGAACGGCAGGCTGCCGCCGCCGCCCGGCAGCGTATGCAGTTGCGGCACCACGAACGGATCGAGCTTGCGCGAGGGATTGAGCCTGACGTCAGCGGGATTGGTGGCCAGCACTTCAAAGTAGCGCCGCCAGTCGATGATCCAGTTGCTGGACAGCAGTGGCAGCGGTAGCGGCGGGGTCGGCGGATTGGGCGCGAGATCGCCGATGATGCCGCCGGACAGTCCCGTGAACTTGAACAGCAGGTCGAGCGTGGCCGGGATTCCGCCGCCGCCGGGCGTGAAGATGCGGTTGTGGCTGTAGACCTCGCGCACCATGCTGTGGCCGATCCGGTAGGCGGCCGCGGAAAACTCGACCGGCATGTAGGGCGTCTTCCTGAAGCGGTAGAAGCGGCGGCCCTGCTCGAGGATTTTTGCGACGATGCCTTTTTCGGTGATGCGCTCGACGAAATCGTGCAGCACCATCCACTGATAGTGCCAGGTCACGATCTGGCGTGCCTCGGCAAAGATCTCGCCGACCGGCGTTCCCTTCGCCGCCAGCTGATCGCACACCTTGTTGTGGAATTTCAGCATCGCCAGATGCGTCTGCGCGACGACGAGGTTTTCATCATTGCGGTGATCGCCGATCAGCGCAAAGCCTTCGGGACTGCGCGGCAGATCGTTGCGAAGATCGCCGGTCACGCCACCGAGCGGCACGTTGATCGTCTTGCCGATCAGGAGTTTTGGACCCGGCGTCTTGCCGTCGAGGTCGCCGGGATTGCGCGCGTAAAGCTGCCGGCTGCCATCTGGACCGAGACCATAGACGTTGTCCAGATCGAGCGCCGGCGTGCGGAAATTTTCCACCGCATTGGGATCGGCCTCCTTGTCGCCGAACGAGGTCAGATCGAGCGTGATGTCGTGATCGACGAACTGCCCGAGATAGGTGAAGCCGGCCGGCACCTTGGTGTTGTTCCCGGCGGGGTCGCCGGGGTTCGGGTCTTTCATCGCGTCGGCGAGTTCCTGCAGCGGCTTGTCATCGACCGCCAGCGGATCGAGGGTCGGAAACATCCGACCGAACATGCCGGGATCGTCGTGCCCGGAAAGCGTATCGAGAAATTGCCTTGTCGGATGACGGCCAGCTTTGCCATGGCCGGGCTGGACATTCACTTCTGTTGCCATCACGTTTCTCCAATCAGGAAAATGCTGCGAGGAGAGGGGCGCCAGTTGAGTCGTCTCAGTTCCTTAAAATGCGATTCGAAATTTCAGCATTGCCCCTCTGGGTGAGTGACAACAGCTATAATCCCATAGATTGTGGCTGATTGTTGCGTGGTTCACACTTCGCCGCGAAGTTTGCTGCGTCAATAGCGCTCAGGTGATTTCGAACTCTTTGCGGATTTCGGCGTCGGTGTAGAAGCAGATGCCGCCGTCGAGATCGTGGACCAGCCACTCTCCGAGATA
Source organism: Bradyrhizobium sp. AUGA SZCCT0160 (assembly GCF_018130105.1). Classification (NCBI taxonomy): domain Bacteria; kingdom Pseudomonadati; phylum Pseudomonadota; class Alphaproteobacteria; order Hyphomicrobiales; family Nitrobacteraceae; genus Bradyrhizobium; species Bradyrhizobium sp. AUGA SZCCT0160. Next base: position 112,255 of record NZ_JAFCMD010000003.1, on the reverse strand, counting down.
GACGATCTGCGCGCCGCTCCGTCGCTCGTGTCGAAGCTCGAGTTGTCCGTCGTCGCCGCGTTGAAGCGAGCAGCTCGACTGCACCCAGCTCGGCCATTCGTACAGCGGCTGCCCGGTGAACTGCCAGGCGATCAATGCCGTATTGCTGGGACGGGGCTTCAACGTGAGTGTGCTGTTCACAACGATCTCCGAAACGGTGACTTTCGTAGTCTGACAACGCGCGGAAGCCATAAAGGTTGGCGCGGTTCCCGGAACTTCGCCACGAGTCGACCGCTTTTCCTATGCGTCTTTGGGATAGTCCGGGATCATACGGGCACGTTGCGGCAGCCGCCGCAGCCGCCCCTGCCAGGCGGGCCGCCGGATCGCGTCCCGAAAAATCAGGAAGATGAATACCGGGCCTTACGCCTTGATGTTGTTCTCGCGCACGACCTTGCCCCAGGCGCTGACCTGCTTGGCGAAGAACGTGCCGAAATCCTTGGCGTCGGCCAGCAGCAGCGTCATTTGCTGCGTTTCGCGCAGCTGCGCCGCGACCGCGGGCTCGCTCAGAATTTCGCGGACCGGCTTTGCGAGGCCATCGATGACATCAGGCGGCGTACCCTTGGGCGCAAAAATGCCCCACCAGGCCAGCGTCTCGGAATCGGGGTAGCCGGCTTCGATTCCCGTCTGCGTGTCCGGGAGCGATGGCATCCGCTCGCGCCCCAGCTGCAGGATGGGGCGAAGCGTATTGGTCCCCAACTGCGCCATGATCAGCGCCGCCGATCCCGCGATCAGGTCGACGTGTCCGCCGAGCACGTCGTTCATGGCCGGTCCGCCGCCGCGATACGGCACATGCGTGATCTCCACGCCGGCCTGCTTGGCGAGCATCGTCATCGCCAGATGGCCGAGGGTGCCGATGCCGACGGAGGCGTATTTGATCGAGCCGGGTTCTTTCTTCGATGCTGCAACGACATCGGCAAAATTCTTGAACGGCCGGCTCGCGTTCGCCGCGATCACATAGGGCGCGGTGCCGACGAGGAACACCGGCACCAGATCCTGCTCGACGTCGACCTGCGGCTTTTCGAGGATGGCCGGGATCACCGCATGCGAATCGAAGGTCACCAGAAACGACGATCCGTCCGGCGGGCTTTTCGCGACCTGCGTCGCGCCAAGCGAACCGGCGGCGCCCGACTTGTTCTCCACCAGCACGATACGGCCGAGCTTGGTCTGCAAATGAGACTGCAGCAGCCGCGCCAGCGCGTCGGTCGAGCCTCCCGGCGGGAATGGCACCACCAGCGTCAAGTTCTTCGCCGATTGTGCCAAGGCCAGCGACGGCGCGAAAGTGAATGCGGCCGACGCCGCCAGCATCGACCGTCTCGTGATCTTCTTCATTTCTCTCCCCCTGATTATTGCTGCGTTTGTTTTTTGTTTCGCAGAGCTATTGATTACCGAAACCCGATCCCGGCTTTTTGTACTCCGGCCGCGGCGGGCTGAAGATATCGAGCACGCGGGCACCGTCCGGCCCGGCGCGCATGGTGTGCGGCACGTTTCCCGGCGTGCGCCAGAAATCGCCCTTCTTCACCGCGATCTCCTCTTCGCCCTGTACGCGGATGGCCGAACCCTCGAGCAGCACGCCCCATTGCTCCTCGGGGTGATGATGCAGGGTGCCTTGCGAATGCGGCGCCAGCGTCACCACCGACAGCATGGCCTGCTCGCCGGCGAAGATGCGCGTGGTGAGGCCCGGCGCGAGATCGCGAAACAGGCCGTCATCCGGGTTGTCCAGATTGTGAAACTCGTCCCTCTGACTCATCGTCGCTTCCTCAACGTCAGTTGTCCCAATGTCCGTTGCGTCTCGATCATGATTTGCCGTAGGAGCCCTGATAGCGCCCTTCGCGGATCGCTACCAACGTTTCCTCTTCTCGCCTGGTCTGGGCGCGCACCGCCTCGAGCAACGAAGGTGCGATCGCGGCCGGAAAGGACACCACGCCGTCCTCGTCTCCCACCACGATATCACCCGGCGATATCACCGACCCGCCGATCGAGACCGGCACGTTGATCTCGCCGGGGCCGCTCTTGTAGGGGCCGCGATGAATGACCGAACGGGCAAAGCACGGAAAGTCGGACGCGGCGAACGCGGCAACGTCGCGGATCGCGCCGTCGATCACATAGCCGGCAGCGCCGCGATACTCAGCGATGTTCTTCATGATCTCGCCGACCAGTGCCCGGCTCTCGTCGCCGCCGCCATCGACCACAATCACGTCGCCGGGTCCAACCAGTTCGAGCGCCTTGTGAATGGCCAGATTGTCGCCCGGCCGGGTGCGGACGGTAAAGGCAACGCCCACGAGCCTGCTGCTGCGATGGAACGGCCGCAACCCCACGGCGCCCGGCAGCCGGGCAAGGTTGTCGCTGATGATCGACGTCGAGGCGCTCCTGAATGCCTCGATTAAGTCAGACGCCGGCTTTGGCACGCTATCCATGGCAATGGTGACGCTCATGCAGTTGGTTTCCCCTGATGCTTCTTCTTGTTCGCGGACATCTTTGATAGCGCTAAACTCAGGCAATCAAATACCTTTTTGCACAGATTGGTATGCCCAAATTCTATTCCATTGGGCTGTATCGGAATCGGCATCGCAGGAGATCGCCGGAAAATCGGGCGGCCGGTCGAGCGGATTTTCATCAGATGTGAACTCGCCCCTTCATTGGTGCACGATGTTCGGCGAAACCGCGCCGGGCCGGCGCTGGGAATAAATGGCAAAGTCCTGCCACAATGCGTCAACAGGGGTGACTGCGGCGCAAGCCGCCTCCGGCCGGCTTCCGCCCAACGGTCCAAACCGCTTTCGCGTTGAATTTCCAGAATAAATTCCAACGCACCGCCGGTCGGTTCCATCGATCACAGGCAAGAAATCAGCGCTGGAAAATCAGCGGGTTCCGGGGGTGACAAGCCCTGTCAAAATGGCGACAATCCGTTTAATCCATGACCGCAAATCAACTTTGGAACTCGCGTTGTTGAGGAAACTCCGTCCGTGATTGCGTCACTATCATCGCTGCCCGCTATCGCAGCCGTCGCCGGCCTCGTCGTGCTGGGCCCGGTGCATGCGCATGCGCAGTGGTGGCGCGGCACGCCGGTCGATTTCGAATCTTGCGCTGACGCCGCCGAGAAGGCGAAGACCAAGGAAGACAGGACGTCAGCGCTTGCCGAATGCAACGCGAAGTTCGCCGGCCGCCGCAAGCCTGGCGGCGGCTACACCTATTACGACTTCATGCAGGACCGGACCTTCGACATCGCGGGGCCCAACCCGACGCCGGAAGAGCAGAAGAAGATCGACCAGCAATATACCGCCTATCTCGAAAGCCAGCGCCGCAGCAACATCGCGGCGGCCTTGACGGCCAAGCAACAACAGCAGCAAGAGCAAGAATCGCAGCGCGCCGTGCAGCAGGTGGCGTTGCGAACCGAGGTCGAAAGAATCCCTGTGCCGGTGGCAAGCCCGGTCAAGCAGGCCGCGCGCATCAAGGCTTCCAACTGCAAGAAAGATTCCTTCTCCTGCGAATGGCCGCGACTGTCGCAAAGCATCGACGATCTGAAGAAGCTGTTCAACCCGACGCCGAGCAACCCGCCGCCGGCCAAGCCGAAGCGGGGCTGATGTATTCCGTCGTCCCGGCGAAGGCCGGGACCCATACCCACCAGCGATCGTTGTTTTGCAGGCTGGTTATTGTCTTCCTTTTCCAATAACACGAGCCGCGGCGTATGGGTCCCGGCCTTCGCCGGGACGACAACATCAATCCGCAATCACCCTCGCATCAACACGATCAGTTCACCGGGCGCGCTTGGTCCGGCGCGGCGGCTTTAGCACTGGCGCGACCGGTCTGTGGGCACGCGCCGCGGCGGCCCGCTGCTCCTGCAGCCGCGCCTCATAGCCCGGCGACGGCGTCGCAACGGGCGGCACGGCATACGCGGGAAGCACGGATAGCCAGCCAAGAAAAGCGGCGATCGTCAGAGAGGCTGTTCGTGTCGGTGTCATGCCGCTTCTCCCAGTGAACGCTCCCCGGCAAAACTCGCGCGCATCGGCGCCATTTCAAGGCAACCAACCGCTTCATCTGCGGATCTGATCCGGTGTCAGCCCCGGCGAACCCTGGCCGGCGGCCTCGGCTTTGCGGATCAGTTCGACGACCCGGCGCGACAGCGGCACGTCCAGCCCGCGCCGCTCGGCGATCTCGGTGATGACGCCCTGAAAATAGTCGATCTCGGTGCGGCGGCCGCGTTGCAGATCTTCCCACATCGAGGAGCGCGCTTCGGGATCGATCTTCATCGTCCGCCCCAGCACGGCTTCGAAGATCATATCCGGCAAACGCAATAAAGGCGGCATCCAGCCCGCCGGCAGCGGCGTCGGCGAAACCGGCTTGATGCCCTCTGCGCGCATCGCCGCCAATCCTTCCGTCACCTGGTCGGCAAACAATCGCCGCCAGGGCCGTTGCGCGAGTTGGCGGCGCAGCGGCAGATCGGCCAGCGCATTGAGCGCGTTGTTGAGATTGAGCAGCAGCTTGCCCCATTGCACGCCGTCGATATTGGCGGTCGGGCGCATGTTCAATCCGGGCACTGAAAGCTTTTCGGCGGTACCGGCGTCGTCCTGTTCGATCACGATGTCGCCCGAGGTGGCGCGATGAAACCGCCCCTCGCCCGCGGTGATCACATTGAACGGCACCATGCCGCCGAGCACGCGCCGACCGGGCAAGCGATTGCGCAGCACCGCAACATTGCCGACACCGTTCTGCAGGCTGACGACAATGACATCTGATGGCGCGTGCCGTGCGATGATATCCGCCATGTCAGCGGTATCGGCGCTTTTGACCGTGACCAGCACAACGCCAGCATCCGCAAAGATCGACGGGTCATCCGACAATTTCAGCGCCGTCGCTTCGATCGTCCGGTCAAAACCTTCAAAGCTCGTCGGCCGCAGGCCTTTGGCCTCGATTTCGGCGATCACGCGCGCTCGTGCCAGCAAGGCGACACGACGGCCGCCGGCCGCCAGCATGCCGCCGACGAAGCAGCCGATGCTGCCCGCGCCCGCCACGCCAATCGTTCGGCCTGCGTTCATCTTCAATTGTCTCTATTGCCGGCCCTTCGATAGCAGAACCGGCACCCGGTGCCTATCGAAGGCGCAAACGCTTATCCGGGCGCGCCTTGTAACCGTCATGGGCCACCGTTATGTTTCGCCCGGGGGCTGACCACGCTGCAGGAGACCACCATGGGTTTACTCGACATACTCAACGGCATGCAGAACGGCCCGCGCGGCCCCGGCAACCCGAACGCGCAATCGGACAGCAAGGAGGGCATGTCGCCGATGACCATGGCGATCCTGGCCCTGCTGGCCTGGAAAGCCGTGAAACATTTCGGCGGCAGTCAGCCCGGTGCAGCGCCGTCGACGCCTTCTGCCCCGCCGAAACTGCCCGGTAACGTGACTGCGGGCCTGCCCGGCGGCCTGGGTAACGCCATGGGCGGAGGCGGCCTCAGCGATCTGATGAAGGGCGGCCTCGGCGGCTTGCTCGCGGGCGGCGCCGCCGGCAGCATCCTCAGTGGCGGTCTCGGCGACCTGCTCAAGCAGTTTCAGGAGAAGGGCCAGGGCGACGCGGCGAGTTCATGGGTCAGCAACGGCCCCAACAAGGAGATCGCACCGGGCGATCTCGCCAGCGCGCTCGGCGCCGATCAGATCGAATCGCTGTCCTCGCAGACCGGCATGTCGCGCGATGATCTGCTGCAGGGTCTCAGCCAGTATCTGCCCGACGTGATCAATCACCTGACGCCGGACGGAAGGCTGCCGGACGAGAACGAAATCTCAGGCCGGCTTTGATACCGCGGCGCGCTCGCGCGCCGCATTCTCCCTCATAGAACATTGCAAAGGACCATCGCCATGGGTGGCATTATCTGGGTCATCGTCGTCGGCTTTGTCGCCGGAATTATCGCGCGCCTGCTTTCGCCCGGCCCCAACAACCCGAGCGGCTTCATCCTGACCACGGTGCTCGGCATCGCCGGCGCGTTTCTCGCGACCTTCATCGGCCAGGCGATGGGCTATTACAGCGCCAACCAGGGCGCCGGCTTCGTCACCGCCACCATCGGCGCGCTGATCGTGCTGTTCATCTGGAATCGGCTGGTCGCCAGCCGCGTGATTTCGGATCCGGGTAACAGATAGAAAAACTATCCGTCGTCCCGGCGAAGGCCGGGACGACAAATGATTGCATCCTCACAAAACCAAATGCATCCCCGCGTCCATGCGCACGAATTCGCCGGTCATCTGTCCCGACGCCGGCGAGGCGAGGAAGCAGACCAGTTGCGCGATATCCTCGGCCGTTGAGGCCGTCTTCAGCGGCACCTTCGCAATCACCGAATCCCGCACCGCCTTGGCGCCGGCCTCGCCGCGGCCCTTGGTGAACCAGGGCGTATCGATGTAGCCCGGGCATACCGTATTGACGCGGATCAACGGCGCCAATGCGCGCCCCAGCGATTGCGTCATGGTGTTGAGCGCGCCCTTGCTCGCGGCATAGGCGACCGACGAGCCGCCACCGGAAATGCCGGCCACCGACGACACGTTGACCACGGCGGACGCCCGCCCGGCGGCCTTGGCGCCCGCTTCGAGCTGCGCGCGCGCGGCGCGGATCATCTGGAACGGGCCGATGGTGTTGACGGCATAGATGCGCTGGAAATCTTCCGCCGTCAGATCATCCATCTTGTCGTGCGGCACATGCTTGGTGGTGCCGGCATTATTGACGAGGACGTCAAGCCGTCCCCAGGATGCGGCAGCCGCGGCGATCTTCTTGCAGTCCTCGTCGCGCGAGACGTCGCCCTGCACCACGATGACTTCGGCGCCCGCCGTGCGGCAGAGGTCAGCGGTCGCTTCGGCCTCGGTCTTGCTGTTGGAGTAATTGACGACGATACGCGCACCGCCCTTGGCCAGAATGGCCGCGGTCGCAGCCCCAAGGCCGGATGCCGAACCCGTTACGATCGCGCACAAACCATCCTTCGACATCCGCATTTCCTCTTTTTGTTTTGAAACTTTGTTCGAGCCTATTTCCGCGTCTACCATATCGCGCGGCAAAGTCCCTGCAAATCGAGGAAATCCGTCGCGCGGAATTTATTCTTCGCCTGTCGCTCTGTATGCCGCCGCCGCAGGCGGCCCTGCGGGCAGCGCTTGTCAGGGCTATGGCTTTTCCGCATCATAAAGCGCAAGAAAAGACCGCACCTGAAGCCGGCGGAACAGCCGGGCCCAGTGCCAATAGACTGAGCCAATCAAGATGAGGAACGCTGTGGCGGAGAGTGAGAACATCGTTGCCGAGACCGCGGAGAAGATCTTCGCCGATCTCGCCGACGCCCAAACCATCAATCGCGACAAGAACGGCGCGTGGAAGGCCCCGCTCTGGCAGGCGCTGAGCGAATCCGGCCTGCCGCTGTCCTGGGTGCCGGAGGATTGCGGCGGTTCGGGCGCGAGCCTTGCCGAAGGCTTTTCCGTTCTCAGCGCCGCCGGACGTTTTGCGGTCGCGGTACCGCTGGCCGAAACCATGCTGGCGGGATGGCTGCTGGCGCAGGCGAAAATCTCCTCGCCCGACGGCGAAATGACGGTCGCGCCCGCAAGCCCGAAGGACCGCATCACGCTCAATGCCGATGGCAGCCTGTCGGGCAAGGCCCGCGGCGTGCCGTTTGCGAAAGCCGCCAAGCACATCGCGGTTGTCGCCGGCGATGCCAAGGGTCTCTCGATCGCGCTCGTTGAAGCCGCCAAGTGCCGGATCGATTCCGGCCTCGGCCTCGGTGGCGATCACAGCGACACCGTGACCTTCGACAAGGTGCAGCCGGTGACGACCAAGCCGGCGCCGAAAGGTTTTGAGCAGACCCATCTGATGCTGATGGGCGGCGTCGCCCGCTCCCTGCAGATCGCCGGCGCGCTGGAATCGATGCTGGAAATTTCCGTCCGCTATTCCAACGAGCGTGTCGCCTTCGAGAAGAAGATTTCGAAATTCCAGGCGGTGCAGCACAATTTGGCGCGGCTCGCGGGCGAGTCGGCCGCGGCGCTGGCTGCAGCGACTTCGGCCGCAGATGCCATCGCCAACGCCGCTTCATTCAACGACGAAGTGTTCCTCGAAGCGGTATCGGCCAAAATCCGCTGCTCGGAAGCAGCTGAAAAGGGCGGCGGCATTGCCCATCAGGTGCATGGCGCGATCGGCTTCACCAGCGAGCACATTCTGCATCGCTACTCGCTGCGGGCGCTGGGATGGCGCGACGATTTCGGCTCGGAAAGCTACTGGGCGGTCGAGCTTGGCAGACTGGTGGCCAACCGCGGCGCCGATGAATTGTGGCCGCTGGTGGCCTCGCGCTGATTTTCTCAACCGTTTGCCTGCATAGAGACGCACCATGACCGCAGCCCTCCGTTTCGATCCGATCCGCCTGCCGCCCGAATGCGAACAGCTTCGCAAGGAAGTGCGCGCCTTTCTCGCCGAGGAGATCGCCGCCGGCACCTTCGATCCGCACCAGCCCAACCGCGAAGACACCGACGCGCCGGAATTCTCCCGCCGGGTCGGCGCCAAGGGCTGGCTCGGCATGACCTGGCCGAAGAAATATGGCGGCCATGAGCGCTCGTTCCTCGAACGCTATGTGGTCACCGAAGAGATGCGCGTCGCCAACGCGCCGACGCGGCGCTTCTTCGTTGCCGACCGTCAGAGCGGCCCGGTGTTGCTGAAATACGCGCCCGAGAACATCAAGATGGACATCCTGCCGCGCATCTGCCGCGGCGAGGTCTGCTTTGCCATCGGCATGAGCGAGCCCAACTCCGGCTCCGATTTGTTCGCGGCCAAAACCCGCGCCACCAAAACCGACGGCGGCTACCTGATCAACGGCACCAAGATCTGGACCTCGTCGGCGCATATCGCCGACTACATGATCGCGATCTTTCGGACGTCACCGCCCACGAAAGAAAACCGCCGCCACGGCCTGACGCAGTTTCTGGTCAAGATGAAGCAGCCGGGCATCGAGGTGAACCCGATCCAGCAGATCACCGGCCAGTACGAGTTCAACGAGGTTGTTTTCACCGACTTCTTCGTCCCCGAAGATCACGTGCTCGGCGAAGTCGACGGTGCCTGGAAGCAGGCAACCTCGGAGCTCGCCTATGAACGATCCGGCCCCGAACGTTTTCTGGAAACCTATTACGTGCTGACCGAACTGGTCCGCGCCGTCGGCAACAACCCGGATACCCGCAGCGCCGAAGGCATCGGCCGCCTGGTGGCGCAGTTGCACACGATGCGGCGCATGTCGGTGTCGGTGGCCGGCATGCTGCAGGCCGGCAAGGAGCCGGTGGTGGAAGCCTCCATCGTCAAAGACATCGGCACGGTGTGGGAACAGGCGCTGCCGCACCGGGTGCGCGACCTCGCAGCATTCGTCGAGGAAACCGCCACCAACCGCGAGACGCTGGAAAACCAGCTCTCGTTCGCGATCAAGACCGCACCGAAACTGACGATCCAGGGCGGCACCACCGAAGTGCTGCGCGGCATCATCGCCCGCGGGCTTGGTTTGCGCTAGCGCGCGGCCTGGCTTGCGTTCATTCAACGAGGAAACAAAATGGCAAAATACACGGATATCGGCGTCGAGAAGCACGGCCATGTCGGCCTGATCGAAATCCAGCGGCCGCCGCTGAACTTCTTCGACATTTCGCTGATCAACCAGATCGCGGATGCGCTGGAGGAATTCGATCAGGATATCGAGATCCGCGCGTCGGTTCTTGCCGCCCAGGGCAAGGCGTTCTGCGCCGGCGCCAATTTCAGCGATCCAAAGCGGCAGGAGCAGGAAGCCGCCGAGGCGGCAGCAGCCAAAAAGGGCGATCCCGCCGACAGCCTCGGTTCGATCAACAGTCTTTATCTGCACGCGGTGCGCATCTTCCGCGCCAAGAAGCCGGTCGTCGCGGCGGTCCAGGGCGCAGCCATCGGTGGCGGCCTTGGTCTTGCGGTATCGGCTGACTTCCGCGTCACCTGCCCGGAGGCGCGCTTTGCCGCCAACTTCACCAAACTCGGTTTTCATCCGGGCTTCGGGCTGACCACGACGCTTCCCGAACTCGTCGGCAAGAACAACGCGGAACTGATCTTCTACACCAGCCGCCGCATCACCGGCGAGGAGGCCACCAAAATGGGCCTCGCCAACCTCTGCGTGCCGCAGGATCAGGTGCGCACTGAGGCCATGAAGCTCGCAGCTGAAATCGCCGAATGCTCACCGCTCGGCCTGCTCTCGACCCGCGCCACCATGCGCGCCGGCCTCGCCGACCGCGTGCTGGCCGCGACCAACCACGAACTCGCCGAACAATCCCGCCTGCGCGCCACCGAAGACTTCAAGGAAGGCGTCAAGGCCACGGCCGAGCGAAGGGTCGCGAACTTCAAGGGGCGGTGATCTCTTCTTCCTTCTCCCCTTGTGGGAGAAGGTGGCGCGAAGCGCCGGATGAGGGGTCTCTATCCTCACCCGCATCTTACCGTGAGGAGAGAACCCCTCACCCGTCCGCGATGCTGCGCATCGCGTCCACCCTCTCCCACAAGGGGAGAGGGAAGCAAGCGCAGGGACGACGATGCTGTTAGTTCTTGCGTACGACTAACGCATCGACAACCGTCACGCCCTGCCCCTCCGGGTGCACCAGCACCGGATTGATCTCGATCTCCGAAATCTCACTCGCATGTTGCGCCGCCAGCACCGACAGCTCTGAAATCAACCGCGACAATGCAGCCACATCGGCCTTAGCAGCGCCACGAAACCCGTTCAGCAGCGGCGCTGCCTTCAGAACCCCCAGCATCACCGTCGCCTCTTCCGCACTCACCGGCGCCGGCCGGTAGATCACGTCGCGAAACAATTCCGTGGTGATGCCGCCGAGGCCGACCATGATGACCGGCCCGAAAATCTTGTCCGTCAGCGTGCCGACGATGATCTCGACGCCCTTCTTGGCCATCGGCCCGACCAGCACGCCCTGGATCGCGGCATCCGGCCGGTGTTTTTGCGCGCTGTCGAGCAGCATGCCGTAGGCAGTAAACGCCTCGCCCTTGGTCGTGATGTTGACGCGGACGCCGCCGACCTCGCTCTTGTGCGGGATGTCGCGCGACTGGATCTTCATGACCAGCGGAAAGCCCGCGCGGGCGATCGCGGCATCAAGTTCGCCCCGCTCGGTCACCAGCATCTCGTCCGGCAATGCAATGCCGGCATCCCGCAGCAGCGACTTGCTGTCGAACTCCGACAGCGCCGGTGATGTCAGATGCGCGGATAGATCGCGTGACGGCACTGTCGCCATATCCGCAAGCGCCGCCAGCTTGAAATTGGAATACTCCACCAGAGCCCGCATCGCGACGCCGACATGCGTGAGGCCCGACAGCACCACGACGCCGGATTTTGCGAGTTCTCCGCGCGCGAATGCCGACGGCAGCGTGTAGGAATAGAACACGATCGGCTTGTTCTGCGCCGAGATCACCGGCTTCAGCTCGGCCTCCTTGAACCACATCCGCACCTCGCTCGACAGCGACAGCACCACCAGGATGGCGTCGACTTCGTCGGAGACGGCGAGCAGATCGATGGTCTTCTGCAGGCCGCCGCTGCTGACGCCTTGTGCGGTAACATCGATCGGATTGCCCGCGGCGCCATAGGACGGCATCCACTGCTTGATCTGATTCTGGACGGCCTGCGACAGTTCCGGAACCTTCAGCCCCTGCATTGAGACGGTGTCGGCGCCCCAGATCCCGCCGCCACCGGACACGGTCAGCACCGCGACACGGTCGCCCTTCGGCAGCGGGTTCGTCGTCAGCACCGCGGCGATCGTCACCGCTTCGTCGAGATCGTTGGAGACGATAAAGCCATACTTGGCGAACACCGCGTCATAGGCCGCCGACCATCCGGCCATGCTGGCGGTGTGCGAGGCCGCCGCACGCTCGCCCGCGCCGGAACGGCCGACTTTTGTCACGATGACGGGTTTTCGCATCTCCGCGGCGCGGCGCGCAGCGGCGAGAAATTTGTCGACGTCGCGGATGCCCTCGATGAACAGCAGGATGACGTCGGTGGAAGCATCCTGCACCATGTAATCCAGAAATTCGCCTGCGCCGAGATCGCTTTCATTGCCGGCGCTGACGCAATAGCTGATCGCAACGCCGAGCGCCTTGGCGCGATGCTTGATGGCAAAACCGATGCCGCCGCTTTGCGCGACAATGGCGATCCGCCGTGTGGTCGCGACAACAGGCACATGACCCGGCTTGACGTCGACAGTCGGGCTGAAGGTCGCCGCGACCTTCTGCACTTCGCTCAGGAAACCTTCGGCATTGGGACCTGAAATCCGCATGCCGGTGCGCTTCGCAATCGCGACGATCTTGTCCTGCATGACAACGCTGTCGCCGCCTTCCTCCGCAAAGCCGGAGGAAATGATGACGGCATTCTTGACGCCGACCGCGGCACACTGCTCCAGCGCGCCCACCACGGCGGGGGCGGGAATGATGATGATGGCGAGATCGACCGGCGCGCCGACCTCGGCGATTGTCTTGTAGCATCGCAGCCCGTCGATATCGGGATAGTTCGGATTGATCGGATAGATCCTGCCCGGATACTCGTTCTTGCGCAGCATCGACAGCAGCCGCCCCGGAATCTTCTCATGATCGCGCGAGGCGCCGATCAGCGCGATGCTGTCGGGCGCGAAGAAACTGTCGAGCGGATGCGGCATGGGGGATGCGCCTATCTCCGTCATGGCCGGGCTTGACCCGGCCATCCACGTCTTGCTTTGCGCTGGACTTTAAAGACGTGGATGCCCGGGACAAGCCCGGGCATGACGACTGGGTGAACGCGCGTCAATCACGCCGTGAGATTAAACCTCACCCCGCACAGATCAAACCCGTCCCCGGTCACCTTGCAGCCCTTCGCCCTGGCCGCATCCCGCACCTTGGCGATATCGGCAACCTTGAACGTCAGCCCGCTCATCAGATCGGCCGGACCCTTGACGAAATGGAAGCTGGCATTGGGCAGTTTCAGCTCCGGCTCGCCCTTCGCGTTCTTGCTCACGGCGACGCCGATGATCTGGCCCCAATGCGCGGCCAGCACCTCCGGTTCCGGGCTTTCCATCTCGACGTCGGTCAGCGCCAGCGTTACATCCTTGGCGATCGACTTCTGCCAGTCGGGGCCGGCCGGCGGATAGGGTCCCAGAATGTCGTCGCTGCCTTCGGTGTGGTTGAACTCGATGAAGGCGGCGCGGCAATCGCGCGGGTGCAGTTGCACGCCGTGATAGGGCGCGTGCGTGATCACGTTCGCGGTGCGCACGCCCATCTCGTTGGCGCGCCTGCCGTAGGCATCCGGGTCATCGCAGCAGAAGATCGCCATATAACCGCCGCGGCCGCCATTCTTGTCGATGAAGCGCCCCGCCGCGGTGCCCGGCTGGAACGGCGCTACCACTTCGAGCAGGATGGTGTCGACCGGCAGCAGCGCGTTCTCCAGGCCGTATTTGGCGACGTTGCCGTCACGGAAGCACTCGTTCAGCCCCATGATCGCGGCAATGTCCGAGATCACGGGCTCCAGCTTCGGCGCCACCAGGCAGATCTGCCGCAGCCTCATATACCCGGCCATGTCACTACCTCAATGGTTCTGGAACACGGGCTTGCGCTTCTCGACGAACGCCTTTGCCGCTTCCTTGTGATCGAGGGTCTCGCCGGAGCGCGAATGGTGGATCGCCTCGGCGTCAAAACATTCTTCCAGCGACATCGTCTCGGCGTTGTTGATGTTGCGCTTGATGTAGCCGAGCGTGATCGACGGGCCCTGCGCCAGCGACAGCGCCAGGTCATACGCGACCGCCTCGACTTCCGCGTCGGGCACCACCTTGGTCACCATGCCGAGATTGTAGGCCTCCTGCGCGCTGAGCACCGGCGAGGTCAGGTACAATTCGCGCGCCTTGGCGCTGCCGAGCATTTGGGTGAGAAAATACGTGCCGCCGTAGTCGCCGGACAGTCCGACCTTTGCAAACGCCGTCGTGATCTTGCAGGACGCGCTGGCGATCCGCAGATCGCAGGCGAGCGCGATCGAGAGCCCGGCGCCGGCCGCGGCGCCATCGACCTGCGCCACCACGGGCTTTTGCATCTGGTGCAGGATGCGCGAGACTTCCATGCCGCGGCGGAGATTGACCATCTTGGCTTCGAACGACAGCGGCGCCCGCCCCTCCGCCATCGACTTGACGTCGCCGCCGACGCAGAACGTGCCGCCGGCGCCCTTCAGCAGCACCGCGCGCACCTCGTGATCCTCGGTCGCGCGCCGCGCCGCCTCGACAAGACCACGCGTCATGTCCGGATTGAGCGCGTTGCGCCGGTCGGGACGGTTCATGATGATGGTGAGCAAGCCCTGGTCGAGCTGCTGGAGGACCATTTCGTTCTGGCTCATGTGCGGGTTCTTTCGTGGTTATTGTTGGTTGAATCTCTCAACGTCATTGCGAGGAGCGTAGCGACGAAGCAATCCATTCTATCTTCTTGCCGCGCTATGGATTGCTTCGCTTCGCTCGCAATGACGAGGTCCCAATTTCTATTTCTTCACCAGCGGGCAGCGCGACAATTCCAGCGACTGGAACGCCTCGTTACCGGGAATGGTCGCCAGCAGCTTGTAGTCGTCCCAGCGGCCTTTCGATTCCGACGGCTTCTTGACTTCGAACAGGTACATGTCGTGCACCATGCGGCCGTCTTCACGGATCTTGCCGTTCTTGGCGAACATGTCGTTGATCGGCGTCTCCTTCATGATTTTCATGACGGCCGCCGAATCGGTGGTGCCCGCGGCCTTGACCGCCTTCAGATAATGCGTGACGGAGGAATAGACGCCGGCCTGCGCCGACGTCGGCACGCGCTTGATGCGATCCATGAAGCGTTTTGAGAACGCGCGGGTATCGTCGTTGAGGTCCCAGTAAAACGCTTCGGCGAGCAGGAGGCCCTGCGCGGTCTCCAGCCCGATGCTGTCGATATCGGTGACGAAGGCGAGCAGCGGCGCGACCTTCTGGCCGCTCTTCATCAATCCAAACTCGGCTGCCTGCTTGATGGCGTTGATGGTGTCGCCGCCGGCATTGGCGAGGCCGATCACCTTGGCTTTGGAAGACTGCGCCTGCAGCAGGAACGAGGAGAAGTCGGACGTGTTGAGCGGATGCCGCACGCTGCCGAGCACCTTGCCGCCGGACTTCGCCACCACATTGGCGGTATCCTTTTCCAGATCATGTCCGAACGCATAGTCCGCGGTCAGGAAGTACCAGCTGTCCAGACCCTGCTTGACGGAAGCCAGGCCGGTCACATTGGCCTGGCCGTAGGTGTCGAACACGTAATGGACAGTCAGGGGACCGCAGGCTTCGTTGGTGAGGCGGATCGAGCCGGGGCCGTTGAAGATCACGATCTTGTTGCGCGCCTTGGCGATCTCGCCGGCGGCCAGCGCGGTGGCGGACGCCGCGACGTCGAACAGCATTTCGACGCCCTGATTGTCGAACATGTCGCGGGCGATGTTGGCCGAAAGGTCGGCCTTGTTCTGATGATCGGCCGCGATGATCTCGATCTTGCGGCCGAGCACCTCGCCGCCGAAATCCTCCACCGCCATCTTGGCCGCATACTCGCTGCCGGGGCCGGTAATGTCAGCATACAGGCTCGACATGTCGAGGATGCCGCCGAGCTTGAGCGGCGGTTTGGCCTGCGCCAGCGCAGCCGTGCTCGACATCGCCAGGCTGATCGCCGAGACAGCGGCGAAAATGCCCGTGACAAACCGTTTCATGAAGGCCTCCCTTTTCTTGGCTGCCGCATTGCCAGCGGCTTCGAATTTCACTCGGCGCGATCATGCCGCATGGCTCCCACAGCGGCAAGGCGCGCGCGGAGCGCGTCTCGCATGCGTTTTTCCGTTAAGCGGAATGGCGCCTCATGTAGAGTTCGTCATGGCCGGATTTGTTCCGGCCATCCACGTCTTCCTTCTCGCTCTAAAGAAAGAAGACGTGGATGCCCGGCACAAGGCCGGGCATGACGACGTTCGGTACCAAGGCGCTATTTCATGGATCTCTTTTTGAGAGAGACTCTGAGGGGCTTACAAAGCAAGCGTCTCGAAGGACGAAGCCAGAGAGGATCACCGGAGGCCTCATGGTTCGAGACGGCGCATGCGCGCCTCCTCACCATGAGGATTGATGATGCGGTATGATGATATCACAAGGAGCAGACACCAACGATATGAGACGCGTGGACCACAACCGTCACAGTTCGCACATCACGGTCATGCTGATATGTGGCTCGGCCGTCATGGCCACCACTCCCGCCAACGCCGCCGGCTGCATCTTCGAACCGCAAGGCGAAGGCCGCGTCGCCGCCGTGATCGACGCGCGCAGTTTTCGCCTCGATGACGGCCGCGAAGTCCGTCTCGCCGGCATCGTGTCCGCCGCCTCGGACAAAACCAAAACGGCGGGCGCGGCAGCCCTGTCTTCGATCGTTACCGGGCGCGATGTGACACTGCACGGCGACGACGACGCGCCGGACCGTTATGGCCGCCAGTCCGCCTTCGTGTTCCTGCCGGGTTCCGAGACGCCGGTACAAAGCGAGCTGCTGCGCCGCGGGGAGGCGCTGGTTTCGACCGAAATGGCCGACAAGGACTGCGCCGCGGAACTGGCGGCCGCCGAGGCCGAGGCGCGCCGGGCCAAAAGGGGAACCTGGGCTGATCCGGCGGCCATAAAAAACGCGGAAAGTCCCGGCGATATTTTGGCCGGGATTGGGCGCTTTACGGTGGTCGAGGGCAGGGTTTTGTCCGTGCGGCAGGCAGGGGCAACGACCTATCTGAATTTTGGCCGGAACTGGACACGGGACTTTGCTGTGACTATTTCAAGGCGCATGATACCGGCGTTCGAGGCGGCCGGGCTGTCGCCTAAGTCCTTCGAAAATCGACGGATTCGTGTCCGCGGCTATGTCGAGGCGCGGGGTGGGCCACGGATCGACGTGCTTCGGGTGGGACAGATTGAAGTACTCGGCGGGAATTAGCTCGTTCGGAAGAGAAGAGTGGGCTGACGTGACGAAGCGTTCAGGACGGCGCGAGGGAAGTACAGGCCGCCGCCTTTTGGCTGTGCCGGCCGTGCTGTGCGCTGCTTTGACGCTGTCGGCCTGCGGCAGTGTCGGCGGCCGGTTCGAGACCGCAGCGCCGACGACGGCCACTTCGCCCGCCAAACCGAACCGCACCGTGGCGCAGACGCCGGCGAGCGAGCGCGAGCATGAGCGCATCCTCTCCTCCTATGGCGGCGCCTATGACGATCCGAAGCTGGAGGCGCTGATCGGCAAGACCGTCGACCGGCTGGTCGCGGCCTCCGACCGTCCCGACCAGGCCTATCGGGTGACAATCCTGAATTCCGGCGCGGTCAACGCGTTCGCACTGCCGACCGGCCAGCTCTATGTGACGCGCGGCCTGATCGCGCTCGCCAGCGACACCTCGGAATTGTCTTCGGTGCTGAGCCACGAAATGGCGCATGTGCTGGCCAAGCACGCCTCGATCCGCGACGACAAGGCAAGGCAGGCGGCTGTCGTCACCCGCGTCGTCACCGATATGAGCAACGATCCGGATCTGACCGCGCTGGCGCTTGCGAAAACAAAACTGACGATGGCGAGCTTCTCGCGCGCCCAGGAATTCGAGGCCGACGGCATCGGCGTCGGTATTTCGGCGCGCGCGCATTTCGATCCCTATGGCGCCTCGCGCTTCCTGAGCGCGATGGAGCGCAACGCGGCGCTGAAGGCCGGCAAGACCTCGCTTGATCCCCGCGCGCAGGACTTTCTGTCGTCGCACCCGGCAACCCCGGAGCGCGTGCAGAATGCGCAGAACTCGGCCCGGCAGTTCGCTTCGCCGGAGGGCGGCGAGCGCGACCGCGAGACTTATCTCGCCGCGATCGACAACATTGTCTATGGCGAAGACCCCAGCGAAGGCTTTGTGCGCGGCCGACGCTTCCTGCATCCGAAGCTCGGTTTCACGTTTGCCGCCCCCGACACGTTCACGCTCGACAACACCGCGCAGGCCGTGATCGGCGTCCGCGAAGGCGGCACGCAGGCGATGCGCTTCGACGTGGTACGGGTGCCGGCCGAGCAGACGCTCGGCGACTACCTCAACTCCGGCTGGATGGAAGGCGTCGAGAAGGCCTCGACCGAGGACCTCACCATCAACGGCTTCCCGGCGGCGTCGGCCTCGGCGAGTGGCGACCAGTGGCAGTTCAAGGTCTACGCGCTGCGCTTCGGCAGCGACGTCTACCGCTTCATTTTTGCCGCCAAGCAGAAGACCACCGAAAGCGAGCGCAACGCGCGCGAGACCGTCAACTCGTTCCGCCGCCTGACGCTCGAGGAGATTCAGGCGGCACGTCCGTTGCGCATAAAAGTCATCACCGTGCAGCCCGGCGACACCGTGGAATCGCTCTCGCACCGCATGTCCGGCGTCGACCGCCCGGCCCAGCGCTTCCGCATCCTCAACGGTCTCGACGCCAACGCCCAGGTCAAGACCCGCGACCGCGTCAAGATCGTGGTGGATTGACGCGCGAAATTGCTTGGGCGGAGGGGCGATCAGCCACCGTCATTGCGAGCGAAGCGCAGCAATCCATAGCCGCAAAGCAAGCATGGATTGCTTCGTCGCTTCGCTCCTCGCAATGACGATGCAGATCAATGCCTGCTCGGCTCAAGCACCACGACTACACCCGTCATTTCCGGTTCATGCGGCCTCAGGCTTGTGAGCGTCGCATCGCTCCAGTCGGCGAGACTGACGACTTCGCCGCTTTGGGCTTCCGTCTCCGGCGCCCCGGTAGGTTCGAGAACCTTGAGGCCGCGGGTATCCAGAAAGAACGTGTGGTTGCCGAACAGATTGTTCAGTTGGGCGACCGCCGGATGATCGTCGGGAAGAACCTCGGCCTGGAACTGGCTCAGGGTTTGTTTAACCTGTGTCGAATTCAGCTTCATGATCTGCTCCACTTTCGATGTTAAGCACGTCTTCGGTGCTAGCCGGTCTGCGTGTGCTCGCCTCCCGGACGCGAAACCAGGCTCAACGCTTCCCCGGCCACGCCATCGCCGTCGACAACGGCGACGTCTCCCAGCGACAGAATGCCGACGAGACGCTTGTCGCGATCGAGGACCGGCATGCGCCGGACCTGGATCTCACCCATATTGAGGGTCACCTCTCCGATATCCTGGTCGTCAAAGCAGTATTTGACGTCCGTCGTCATGACGTCACGGACTCTCGCATCCGGGCCCTTGCCGTCTGCAACACCGCGAATGGCGATGTCACGATCGGTAACCATGCCAATGAGCCGGTCGGCGTCACCGACGGGCAGGACTCCCGAATCAAGCCCCGCCATGGCGATCGCTGCCTGCTGGATGGTTTCGTCCGGACTGGCGACGTAGACGTCGCGCGTCATTGCTTCGCTCACTCTCATCGACACACCTTCCGTGCTTGTTGAACCGTTCTTGCTAGAGGGTTTGTCCGTTGCCGCATTTGTGGCAAGCGGATCCGGTGGCAAA
The DNA here is from genome assembly GCF_018130105.1 of Bradyrhizobium sp. AUGA SZCCT0160. NCBI lineage: Bacteria > Pseudomonadati > Pseudomonadota > Alphaproteobacteria > Hyphomicrobiales > Nitrobacteraceae > Bradyrhizobium > Bradyrhizobium sp. AUGA SZCCT0160. The sequence goes on along the minus strand of NZ_JAFCMD010000003.1, from coordinate 92,776 downwards.
AGCCAACCACCAATCATGGATTGATGCAGCCGGAGCCCTGCTTGCCGGCCACTGCATTGCGGCCACCACATGCTCCGAATGATTGCGCTCAGGAAACGTTCCCGATCATCGCGGTAAACTTTATCTGGCTTCGATCGGACCCGGCGCGGCGCTCGTTTCGCCGTGAGTCGGGTTTGCGAAAAATCCGGACCAGCGGCTCAAGCCGCGACAAGCCGCTCGATTTCGGCAACCGGATGCGACGTCAGTTCCTTTGGAATCTCCGCGGTCACACATGCGATGACCTCGGCGTGGAGGGCCTTGCGAAGATTGCCCAGCACTTTCGGCGGTGCGATAATGACAAGCTTCTCGAAATGATTGGCATGGGCATGGCGATACAGCGCGTCGGCAAGCTCGCCGGCAAATCGCTCCTCGGCAATGTGGTGCCAGTCTGTTTCTTCCATGGCGCTCCGGGCCGCACCAACACTTGCAATGGATCGCCCCGGACGATCGGTACCCTGCTCGCGGGTCGGCGGATTGTCGCGCTCGATAATGCGTTCGACAACAAGCTGGACCCGATGCGCGGTGCCTTTGTTGCGCAGGAAGAGCGCCTTTTGACCATCGCCGACGAGGATAAGCGCGTTATGGGGAACATAGGTTGCGGGTTCCGTGGCCATTCTTGCTCCAATCAGTTGCGTTGATTGACAACGCCGGAGCCAAGATAGGTTTCCGCAAAGAGAGGCCGGCGTCGGCATCCACATCGCGTCAAATGCGCACGTAATAGATTTGCTCCGCTGACTGCATAATCTCCGTCGTCCCGGACAAGCGAGCGTAGCGAGTGCGATCTCAGATGCGTAATTGCGCATCGGGGGACCCATAGCCACCGATACCGATTGTCTGCTCGACGCTGTAGCTCCAGCGCGGCGGCCACGCAGACTCGTGGTTATGGGTCCCGGATCGCGCTTCGCTTGTCCGGGACGACGTGTTGATGGATTTTCGACCAATCACAAAAAAAAGCCCGGTCTCTCGACCGGGCCTTTCGCAATTCAATCTGTGAAGCAGCAGCTTACGCCGCCTCGTCCGCAACGGCCGCATCGTCACCGTCGGCGTCGGCGTCATCGCCTTCACCGTCGGCTTCGCTACCGGCTTCGGCCTTGGCGCCGCGGCGCGGGCTCTTGGCGAGCTGGCTTTCGATTTCCTTGACCGCTTCGGTCTCCGTCGAATGCTGGACGACGGCGATTTCGCGCGACAGGCGATCGAGCGCCGCTTCATAGAGCTGGCGTTCGCTGTAGGACTGTTCGGGCTGCGATTCCGAGCGATAGAGATCGCGCACCACTTCGGCGATCGCAACGATGTCGCCCGAATTGATCTTTGCTTCGTATTCCTGCGCCCGGCGCGACCACATCGTGCGTTTGACGCGCGCGCGGCCTTTGAGCGTCTCGAGGGCCTTCTTGACCAGCGCCGGATCGGACAGCTTGCGCATGCCGACATTGGCGACCTTGGCGGTCGGCACCCGCAGCGTCATCTTGTCCTTCATGAAATTGATCACGAACAGCTCAAGCTTGGCGCCCGCGATCTCCTGCTCCTCGATCGCCAGGATCTGGCCGACACCGTGAGCGGGATAGACCACGAATTCATTGGCCTTGAAGCCCTGACGCTGGGTCACGACCTTCTTCGGCTCCTCCACGCGCGGGGCGGCAGCCTTCGGCGCCACGACAGCGGCCTTGGGCGCAGCAACGGCAGCCTTCGGAGCAACAGCGGCTTTAGGGGCAGTCTTCGGAGCGGCCTTCGAAGCAGTGGTCTTCGAAGCCGTCGCTTTCGCGGCAGTTTTTGCAGTCTTGTCAGGCATTGAGCTTCTTTTGTTTTTCGAGGACTTTGTGGCTGCAGCCTTCTTGGCTTCCTTTACGGACGCCTTGGCACGGCCTTTGGTTGCGCTGCGGCTGGCCGCGGCGGCTTTTTTCGAAGTCTTTGAAACACTCTTTTTACGCGTTTTCTGTGACACAGCCTGCGCGCGGAACTGCCACGCCCCTGTTCGATGTTTTTTACGGAACCACCGGGAGGGCCAAGGTTACGCAAGGCCGGATCCGGCTTGTAATGTGCCCAATATAGCACATTTTCCGCAAAAATCAATGATTTACGCCCCGTTTCGGACCTTTGCAGGGACCTTTCGGTCATAAGTCCGTCAACAAGGTTAAATCGGCAGGCTGTGTATGGGTCTGGTGGCTCCGAATTAGGTTCAAATTAGGTCCGGAGCGGTCTCAACTGGTCTGGAAAGGGCGATCCGGCGAATCAGTCCCCGCTACCGGGTTCCTTGGAAAAATATTTCTCGAACTTGCCTTCCACACCCTCGAATTCTTTCGCGTCGGGCGGCTGGTCCTTCTTCTGGGTGATGTTGGGCCAGGCCTTGGCGTATTCGGTATTGACCTCGAGCCACTTCTCCAGACCCGGCTCGGTGTCCGGCTTGATGGCGTCGGCGGGACATTCGGGTTCACAGACGCCGCAGTCGATGCACTCGTCGGGATGGATGACCAGCATGTTCTCGCCCTCGTAGAAGCAGTCCACGGGGCAGACTTCAACGCAGTCGGTATATTTGCATTTGATGCAGGCATCAGTGACGACGTAAGTCATCCAGGGCTCCGAAACGGTCAACTTTTTCCGGGGTTTGCGTAGCGCATGAACTGCGCAGCCGCAAGGGAAGAGCAAGGCAACAACACGCAGGCCACAGCGCCGGAAAGCTTGGGTCTTCAAGCGCCTGACGGGCTCGTTTGCAGATAGTCATTCCCTGCGGTTCTGCAAATCCTCGTAGGTTACGCGCGCGGCCGCGGCATCGCCCCGCCGCTCGGAGAAGCCTGCGACTTTCAGCACCCGCACCGAATTGTCGAGCCCGATGGTGACGACGTCGCCGAGCTTCACGGCATGTCCCGGCGCTTTCTCGCGCACGCCGTTGATGCGGACGTGGCCGGCCTCGACCAATGCGGCGGCACTTGTGCGGGCCTTCACCACCCGCGCATGCCACAGCCATTTATCGAGACGCTGTCGATCCAATGAGGACCCTTTTAGGGATCAGCGATCCTTGTTGCCGGCGAGCTGTTCCTTCAGCGCCGCGAGTTTGGCGAATGGCGAATTGGGATCGATTGGCCGGTCACGCTCGCGCGGCGCGGCGCTGGTGGCGTATTGCCGATGCGACGGACCGGAGTCGCGCTTGTCACGGCCGCCCTTGTCACGCCCGCCGAAATCGCGGCCGCCTTTATCGCGCCCGCCACCCTTGCTGCGGTCACCCTTGTTGCGATCGCCGCCGAATTTCTCCGGACGACCACCGCCCTTGTTGTCGCGGCGGTTGTCATTGTCGCGGCCCTTGCCTTCGAAGCGCTCGCGCGGCGGACGGTTGTCGGCACGCGCCTCCTGCGGTGCGCCCTCGGCGGGCGGCGTGGCGTTGGCGTCAACAGGCGCGCCCTCGCGCGGCTTGCGGAACTCGTTGTGGCGACGGCCGCGGCGATGACGCTGCTCGCGTCCCGCAGCCTCGCCACCTTCGCCGGCAGCGGCCGCGGGCGCAGCACCGTCCTGCGAGGCCTGCGCGCGATCGTGCTGATGGCCGTGACGACGCTGGCGGTTGCGGTCGTGGTGCGGACGGCGTTCTTCCGAACGGCCACCGGGCCGCCAGACTTCCACCATTTCGGGCACGACAGGCGCGTCGGGCTTGGCCTCAGTGGCGGCTTCTGTTGGTGCAGCGTCCGCCGGGGCGGCGTCGCTGGCGACGGTTTCGGTCGTTGCTTCAACAGCAACCGCGTCGGGAGCCGTGGCCGCCTCAACAGCGGCAGTCACGTCAGGCGCGGCCGGCTCCTCCGATGCGGTCAGCACCTGGGCTTCCTCGACCGGTGTCTCCACGGCCTCGGCTTCGACCACCTCCGGCGCGGCTTCCACCGCGGGCTCTTCCACCGGCGCCGGCGCCAGGGTGACCTCGGGCAGCAAGGCGGCCGATGGCGCGGGATCGCCGGAGACCGGCTGGGCCACGGTCTCGTCAGCGGTTTGCGCGGGCGCTTCTGCCGACGCTTCAGCCGCGGCTTCCACCGGCGCGTCTGCCGCGACTTCGGTCGGCGCGGCCGCATCGGTCACAGCATCCGTGCCCTCAACCGGCGCGGCTTCCACCACCACCGGCTCAGTCGCCGCGACCGGCTTCGGCGGCAGCGGCGCCCGGCGCTCGGAGCGATAGCCGAGCGCGCGCAGGATCGAGGCGAAATCCTCGCCGGCCGATCCCGTCAGCGAGGTCATCGCCTGCGTCACCACAAAGCTGCGGCCATCGAACGCGCCGGCGGGCTTTTCGCCCGGCGAACTTTCGCGCCACGCCAAAGCGGGGCGGATCAGATCGGCAAGACGCTCCAGGATATCGACGCGCACCGCGCGCTCGCCGCACTGGCGATAGCCGAGCACGCGATAGGCATCGCGCGCCAGCGCCTTGTCGACCGCGAACGAGGTCCGGCCGCTCGAGGCCAGATGCTGCGCGCCTGACAGCGCCGACATATCGACATTGTCCTGCTTCTCGGCCCACAGCAGCGAGGCGAGAGAACGCGCCGCAGGCTTCAACAGGCCCGGGAAATAGATGTGATAGGCGCCGAAGCGCACGCCGTATTTGCGCAGCGTCGCGCGCGAGGGCTGGTCGAGATCCTTCATCTCGGCGGTAATCTTCGAACGCTCGAGCACGCCGAGCGCCTCGATCAACTGGAACGCGATGCCGCGCGCAATGCCGGTGATGTCCTCGGCCTTGGCAAGCCCGAACAGCGGGCCCAGCAGCTTTTCGATATGCGTTTTGAGCCACAGATCGAGCCGCGTCTGCACGGCTTCGCGCGCCGCGCCATTGAGGCGATCGTCGGAAATGATGCGCAGCCGCGGATGCAGCGCGTCGTCGGCGGCGACCAGCTTCGCCACCGCATCGCCGGTCCAGCGGATGGTGCCATCTGACGTCAGCACGAAGGCGTCGTCGGGCGCAGCCGCAAGCTTTTCGGCGCGCGTGTCGATCTCGCCGGCCAGCACCTGCTGTGCTGCCGCCTGCAACGCCTTGGCGTCGCTTCCGGCCTCCGCCGCATCTGGTGCAAAGGTGAATCCGTCGAGGCGGCCGATCACATGGCCTTCAACGATCACTTCGCCGGTCTTGCCGATTTCCGTATTCAAAACACTGTTCTCCCGCAGGCGGCGCATCAATACACTGGTACGGCGGTCAACGAAACGCTCCGTTAGCCGTTCATGCAGCGCATCGGACAATTTATTTTCGACCTCGCGCGTGATCCCCTGCCAGTGATCGGGGTCACCCAGCCAGTCCGGCCGGTTGGCGACGAAGGTCCAGGTGCGAATTTGCGCGATCCGGCCCGACAGCGTGTCGATATCGCCGGTGACGCGGTCGGCCTGGTCGACCTGGGCGGCGAACCATTCGTCGGGAATCCGGCCCTTTTTCATCAGGAATCCGTACAGCGTGGTTACCAATTCCGCATGGGCGGCCGGCGCCAGGCGCCGGTAATCCGGGATCTGGCAGGCGTCCCACAGCCGTTCCACGGCCGCCGGCCCATGGGCCATTTCCCGCACATCGCCGTCGCGGGCCGCATGATCGAGCACGCGCAAATCCTCGGCAATCGGCGCGCGGGTCAGCACTTCGTGCTGCGGCGAGAGCGCCAGCGAGACCTGCAGGCTGCCGAGCGAGGCGAAATCCAGCTTGGAATTGCGCCACTGCAGCATTTTGACGCTATCAAAAGTGTGGTTCTGCAGCGCGTTCACCAGTTCCGGCTCGAACGGCGCGCAGCGGCCCGTGGTGCCGAAGGTGCCATTGCGCGTGGCGCGGCCGGCGCGGCCCGCGATCTGCGCAAACTCGGACGGATTCAGGCGGCGGAACTGGTAGCCGTCGTATTTGCGGTCGGAGGCGAACGCGACGTGATCGACGTCGAGGTTGAGGCCCATCCCCACCGCGTCGGTCGCGACGAGATAATCGACGTCGCCGTTCTGGAACATCTCGACCTGCGCATTGCGCGTGCGCGGTGACAGCGAGCCCAGCACCACTGCCGCGCCGCCATGCTGGCGGCGGATCAATTCGGCGATGGCGTAGACTTCATCGGCCGAGAACGCGACGATCGCGGTGCGCCGCGGTTGGCGCGTGATCTTGCGGTCGCCGGCGAATTCGAGCTGCGACAATCTGGGCCGCGTGACGATCGACGCGCCCGGCAGCAGCCGCTCGATGATGGGCCGCATCGTCGCGGCGCCCAGCAGCAGCGTCTCGTCGCGGCCGCGGCGGTGCAGGATGCGATCGGTGAACACATGCCCGCGTTCGAGATCCGCCGCGATCTGGATTTCATCGACCGCGAGGAACGACACGTCGATGTCGCGCGGCATCGCTTCCACCGTCGACACCCAGTAGCGCGGGTTCTTCGGCTTGATCTTCTCCTCGCCGGTGATCAGCGCGACGGCCTCAGTGCCCGCGCGCGCGGCGATCTTGTTGTAGACCTCGCGCGCGAGCAGCCGCAGCGGCAGGCCGATGATCCCGGACGAATGCCCCAGCATCCGCTCGATCGCCAGATGCGTCTTGCCGGTGTTGGTCGGCCCCAGCACCGCGGTAACGCCGGCGCCGGGAGCGCGTTCATGTCCAAACGTGGACGAGTAGGAGAAAGCCATAATTTGCAGGTGTTTCTTTGATTCTCAGCGGCGCCGCACGGTTTGTTATGTGTGTCACTTTGCGACGGTGATGCGGTCGCGGCTTAAGCTCTGGAACGAGTCTAGAACGAATCGCGAAGGAATCGCTGACTCTTACTTAAACTGGCTTCGTTCACCGCAACATCCAGCGTTAGCGCTCATGATGCGGCACTAGATCAAGTTTGCCGGGGCTCCACAAGGCGGTGATTTCAGGTGAGTTTCCTTAAAATTGAGAGCGCTCGGAGTCGAATCAGAAGCGCGGAAGAGTCAATGGGATTCATCTTCATGAGTTGCATCGATCGCGCCGCGAGCGACAGTGCGCTCCCTCCCCCCTTGCGGGGGAGGGCGGGGGAGAGGGGTAGCCACAAGCGAGACTGCCCGTGAGAACCCCTCTCCCCGACCCTCCCCCGCAAGGGGGGAGGGAGCGATAGAGCGCGTTGCTATATCACTGCGTCTTCGCCACCCTTGGCGGCGCGGCTGTGGTGACAAAACTGGTGGCTTCCAGCATCGCGGGGCCGAACGGGGTCGGGATCGTCATGCGGAATGGAACCAGGATCCGGGTGCCCGCGATCGGCACGAAGGCGATCTCGATGTTGCGCTGGGCGGCGAGGTGCTTGATCACGGGACGATCGGGGATATAGCCCGCGATCGGCGTGAAATAGACCGCGCAGACCACGGCCGGCCCATGATAGCCGCGCTCGGCTTTCACCGTTTCGATGCGCTTGTAATCGAGCTTGAGGTCATAGCGCAGCCGGCCGTCGAAGATGCCGGTGCCGGTGCGGCAGGCCTCCGGCGACAGCGGATCGCCGGTTCCAGGCACGCGGATCATCGCGCCTGTCATCGGATCGAGCACGTTTTTCCGATGCGCTTCGGTCACGACGATGCGGTCGGGATCGACAGGCGGTTCCGGATCGATGGTAAAATCCTTCACGCCCCCGTTCGCGATCGAAAGGCGGATGGTCTCGGATTTCTTCGAACTCGTGGTGGTCGCGGTATAGGCGTTGGCGACCAGCGCGCCACCCACGACGCGGCCCTGCGAGGCGCCGGAACCCTTGCCGCCCGAAAACGCCTGCAGCAAGCCGGTGGAACCGCCCTGCGCGGAGGCGGAAAACGCATCATCGCCGATTTCGATGGTCCAGGTGCCCTTGCCGACCGGAATGCCCGCCAGCGACGCCTCGTAATGGGCATCGAGCCGGCCCTGCGCGGAGGCTTCCAGCGGTGCCAGCCACAGCAGCGCGCCGGCCGCAAGACTGCCCAACAGGCCGAAACGATGCGAAATAGCACGTGTGGTCACGTAACTGACGGTCCTGCTGGCGCGAGCTCTTGTTTATGTAATCAGAAATATCCGGCAATCAACGCGTGGCGGTCCCTTGCGGTGGCTCAATCCGCGGGGAACAGAGATGTCGGCGGGGATTGCGCCCTTTATATGGTCCTAACGTCTTGATATCCTTAAACCCTTGTAATGGCTTCCAAACCGGCAATGCCGCCTTCCCGGGAGTACGCAAAATCTTAAGCGAAACCCCGCAAAACCTTGACGCCTAGGGCCTGTCGCCCTATACGTCCGCGGTTCCTGAAAATGGACATGATTTTGGACCCCCGCGCGGCGCCATGATGCGCTGCCAGGTTGCGGGGATGGAAGAGGATTTTGTGCGATGTCTCGGCGCTGCGAACTGACGGCCAAGGGCCCGCTGGTGGGTAACAAGGTGAGCCACTCGAACATCAAGACCAAGCGGCGCTTCCTGCCGAACCTGGTCAATGTCACCTTCATCTCGGACGCGCTCGGCCGCAACGTGCGCCTGCGCGTCTCGACCAATGCGCTGAAGAGCGTCGACCACAATGGCGGCCTCGACGGCTACCTTCTCAAGGCCAAGGCCGACGTGCTGTCGCCCCGCGCGCTCGATCTCAAGCGCGCGATCCAGAAGAAGGTCGGCAAGCCGGAATACGTGAAGAAGGCGAGCTAAAGGTTTAGCTCCGCTTCATTGGCGGGCTTTAGAGTTTTGAACGGCTGGGTCGAAGGACCCGGCCGTTTTTTTTGCGACTTCCACAATCTCTAGCCGCGCCGATCTCAGGCATTGTTGTGGTGGCACTTCAAGTCTGCAACCATAGGCATATACCTACTCTGCGTGCTGCGCGATTGGCTATCCGAGGACGCGGCATACGCAAACAGAAGATGTATCTCGAATGTCCATCGAGCTTGACCGACAATTTGTAGAGCTTCACGAGAACCAAGAATCTGATCTGGATACGGTTGCAGATTTTGGTGAAAGCGTGGGCGCCCTTACGTGGACCGACCTCCTTGCCCGACGACGTGTTGTGCTTTTGGCAGAAGCTGGAAGCGGCAAGACCACGGAGATGAAAGCCCGAGCGCGACAGCAATCCGAAGCAGGCAGGTACTCGTTCTACGTAACCGTACAAGATGTCGGCAGAATAGGGCTTCTCGAATCGATGAACGCTCCCGATCGTGCTCGCTTCGCCGATTGGCGGTCATCGGAAAACGCCGGCTGGCTCTTTGTTGATTCAGTCGACGAAGCTAAGCAAAGCGGCATTCGCTTAGCCGCAGCACTGCGAGCACTTGCCGTGGCCATTTTCGGAGCGGAGCGACGTGCGCATGTGTTCCTCTCCGGACGCTACACCGATTGGGAGTTCAGGCGCGATCTCACAGAACTAAGCGAACAACTAGCCTTGCCTCTGGACAAGGCTTTGCCTCCCCCACCCACGCCCGATGAACTTATTGTTGGCGCTCTCCATCACGAACGAGTCGAGTCCTCACCAGCTCCGGAGCAACCCATCGTTGTCGTTATGGCCGGCCTCGATGCAACGCGAGTGCGACAGTTCGCAACCGAGAAAGGCGTAGAAAACCTAGATACGTTCATAGCGCGGCTTGACGCGGCTGACCTTTGGCAATTTGCGCGACGGCCACTCGACCTGGACTGGCTAGTTCAATTTTGGCACAGCCACAAGCGTCTCGGTGCGCTGGCCGAAATGTTGGAGATATGCATTTCTGAGCGTGTCCAAGAGTCAAACCGTGATCGCGCCCGGCAAGATAATCTAAATACCACACGCGCATATCACGCTGTTGAGCGTACAGGCGCTGCGATGGTGCTCGGATATCGAGACACAATTGCAGTGCCCGATTCTGAGATTGATCTCACGGATAGCGCGTCGCTAATCGATCTTGCAGACGTGCTCCCCGATTGGTCAGCGCTGGAGCGCGAGCGTCTGCTGACGCGAGCGGTTTTCGATCCCGCCACTTTGGGCAGAGTTCGCATCCACAATGACAATCAGGGTACGGTCAGAAGCTACCTCGCAGCGCGCTGGTTACACAGGCTGAGGCAGAACGACCTCTCGCAACAGACACTGTTCGACCTACTCTTTAGCGACGAATATGGCATTCCCGTTGTAAGGCCATCGATGCTGAGGGTCGCCGCTTGGTTGTCCCTCCGAGATGCGTCTGTTGCTCGGGAAGTAATGAAACGTGAACCGTTCCTATTACTGGACACGGGCGATCCCTCCTCGCTTGCAACGACAACGAGGCAAGCCCTGCTGACGCAGGTGGTAGAGCGCATAGCCTCCGGTGAGGAAATCCCTCCACTCGACGCCGACAACTTGAAACGCTTTTGCCAACCCGACCTAGCAGCTACGGTTCGCGGGCTATGGAAAAAGCATTCGAAGCATCAGGAAATTCGTCGCTTGTTGCTTCGGGTCATCTGGCTTGGCGAAATCCGTGACTGCGCCGATCTTGCGACTAAAATCGCTTTGGATTCGTCTAGTGCTCAGCGCGAAGCGACCTTTGCTGGAGGTGCGCTGTTAACTATCGCCGACGCTAAGACAATGGAAGAATATGCAAGGTTCATTACAGATCATGCAGCGAATTTGTCTCCTAGAGTAGTTTGGAATGCCGCGGAAGGGCTCTTCCCTAAGTTTCTCTCGGTGGACGACCTGATCGACTTAATCGGCAAGATGAGTGTCGCGGCAAGACCCGGCGAGCTTGGTTTGGAATGGTTCGGTCCAAGACTTATCACGAAGATTTCTTCGAAGGCCGATCTCGAAAGGACTCTGGAAGCTCTCTTGGCCCAATTAGGGGGCACCACATCAAGCGACGATCGTGAGGCAACCCCACATGAGGAAGCATATTTCCCGGTAATCGCGGCCGGCGCGAATCACCTACTCGAACTGAGTTCTTTAGACGAAGTGCCTCTCGCTGCCGTCGATACAGCCATTCGTCTCGGTGAAAGCATACGAACTTCGCACAGTGCTCGAGAGCGGAAGCCAGATGTAATCGCTCGACTGGAAGCCTCCTTGCCGCGTCGCCGTTTCTCGTTCTGGCGCTTCGCTGAACGTTTCGCCGGACATAGGCTCCTTCAGGGTCGTCCTATAGACTCGTTATGGGATCTTCGAATGCTTGGATGGGCTGTCACGCTGGGAACAGAGGACATCGACTGGCTGTTGGCGGACGCACCAACACGAAGGGTGGAGAGTGAACGAGAACTAGGAATTAGCGCTTCTATAGAAATCGCGCGTGAGAACAATTTGCCGAGCACCTCACTCGACCGCATTCGCGCCGCGGCTGGGACCGACGCAGCGATGAGCAGAGCAGTCAAGAGCTGGCTTGAACCGCGCGAAAAACCCCCTGCATTAATCGAACGCGAACACCGACTCAAAGAGTCCCAACATCGAAATGCAATCGAGCGCGCGCGGAAGGACGAGTCGTGGATCACATTCGCTGCAAGGATTAGAGAAAATCCAGCAGAAATGCGAAGTTTGCGACCAACCACGTCAGCAGGTTGCGATGCGAGGCTTTTTCACCTTTGGTTATTGCTTAGCCAGACAGTCGGCACCGTCCGACACTATTCAATATCTAAAGTTGCCGCGCTGGAGCCGATGATTGGAGCCGAAGCGACCGAGGGCTTTCGTCTTGGTCTCATTGCTCACTGGCGCGCTTGGACACCATGGATTCACAGCAAACGGAGCAAGGACGAACAGAATCAAGTCCGCTCATTGGACAGTATGGGTCTCGCAGGCATCATGCTGGAGGCAACCGCCAACCCGAACTGGGCGAATGAACTGGGTGACGATGACGCGCGTAAAGCAGCGGAGTATGCAACTTTAGAACTGAATGGGTTTCCGAGCTGGTTGGCAAAGCTTGCCCATGCAAAGCCTGCCGTTGTCAGGGACGTTCTATTGTGCGAGGCACGCGCAGAACTCAATCTCCCAAGCGATGCTCCCCGACTCTGGGTGATACAGGCGCTAGCGCGCGCCGACGCCTTTCTCGCCGAGCTTATCGCGCCGGCGATCCTGACAGAACTCGAAGGTCGGTCAAATCTTTCTCCTGGAGTGCTGGCCCGCATTCTTGACATCGTCGGACGCGGACCTGCTTCACAACATGCGCGGCTCACCACACTACTCCGGAACCGATTCGATGTCGCGACTGCTCCAGCGAGCAGCAATCTATACTTAGCATCTCTATTTTCTGTTGATGGCGAGTTGGGCACCAAAGCGATTTTAACTAGGTTGAAGAAGCTGAGACCAAAGGATCGACCAACCTTCATCCTACGTGCTCTGCCTAGTATTTTCGGTCGCCACTCTTCGGATGATAACTCCTCTATCCACAAGCTTCCGCTTCGAAGCCTTGAACGGATGCTTCGGCTCGCGTTCAACGAAATTCGCCTTGAAGACGATAATGTCCACCCGAGTGGAGTCGTATATTCCCCAGACGAACGGGACGACGCTGAAAGCGCGCGCGGGAAGGCGTTCGGTCAGCTGCTGAATACGCCTGGTCGCGCGGGTTTCGATGCCATTATGCGACTAACGAAGGTGCGAGGCTTTCCAATCCCCAAGGCACGCCTGCTCGTGTTCGCAAAGGAACGTGCAGCCAAGGATTCAGAATTATCCCCCTGGACACCGGATCAGGTTGTTGCGTTTGAGAAGACTGCCGAGACGCAACCGCGAACGCCGCGCGAACTGCAAGTGATCGGACTTCGTCGGCTCACTGACCTGCAGTATGACCTGATACATGATGACTTCCAGCAGGGCGAAACGTTGTCTGTGCTTGACAGCGAGAAGAAAGTGCAAAAGTTCATTGCCGATCGTTTGCGCTTGAAGCAGGGGCAATCTTATTCGGTTGAGCGCGAGGTTCACGTCGCCGACGAGAAGGAGCCGGATGTACGCTTCCGCGCGAAAGCAACTGACGCAAGTGTTCCTATCGAGATAAAGATCGCTGAATCATGGACGCTGGGCGAGCTCGAAGACGCTTTGGAGACGCAACTTTGTGACAAGTATTTGCGAGCGCGCGAATCACGCTTCGGCGTTTTGCTGCTTGTGCACCAAAAGCCGAAGGTACGCGGCTGGACAAGCCGCACTGGCACTAAGTTAACGTTCGCGGCCGTAGTGGCCCATCTCAAGAAGAAGGCGATCAATATTTGTGGTTCCGCCGTGGATGCGCCGCAGCCCGAAATCGCGGCGATAGATGTGACGCGATTCGTAACTAGTGGCGTTGCTCACAAGCGGCCCGCCAAGCGAACTCCAGTCAAAACCAAGAAAACAAACTCGGCTAAGCGCAAGATGAAGTTGCCAAGAAAACAAGCTAAAAGCCGGCGAAAACGGCACCAAATTTAACCAATCGGGGCGTCACCGCACCTAATCTGATCGCGCAACTTCGCGGCCGGACAAACGACCCCGCTACCCTTAGCACCACGAGTTCCTCACGCAATCTTATGTTATGCTTCGTTGAAGTAGCATATCCGATTCTCGGGCGAGACCGCATGCGAAACATCGTCATCTGCTGCGACGGCACCGGCAACGAGATTTCCGAAAACATCTCCAATGTGCTGAAGCTCTATCGCTGCCTGCGCAAGACCGAGAAGACCGAGCCGCGGCAGCTGGTGTTTTACGATCCCGGCGTCGGCACGCTGGCGCGGCCGAACACGTGGCACCGGTTCAGGCAGAATTTCAACGCCATCCTGGGGCTGGCCACCGGCTATGGGCTCGATGACAACGTGCTGGCGGCCTATTGCTTCCTGGTGCAGAACTGGCGCGAGGGCGACCAGATCTACCTATTCGGCTTTTCCCGCGGCGCCTACACCGTGCGAGTGCTAGCGGGGCTGATCCACAAGATCGGCCTGATCACGGAGGAGCAGGCCAATCTCGCGGGCAGCGGCCTGATCGCCTACAAGGCGTTCTCCAGCGACGAGGCGCCGAAGCTGCGCGAAAAATTCAGGGGGCGCGTCGACGCCGCCGCCGCCGAGGATGCCGAGCCGCCCTCGCCGTTCGACAACGCCGCGCAGTTCGCGCGCATCACGTCAGCGCGCTGGCCCGTCATCCGCTTCGTCGGCGTCTGGGATACGGTGGCGAGCGTGATCGTGCCGCGGCCCGACCGGTTCTATTGGCCGAGTCTGGAGGAACTGGCCTGGACGCTGCAGAACCCGAGCGTGCAGATTTTCCGCCAGGCGATCTCGATCGACGAGCGGCGCTGCATGTTCCGCCTGAAGAAGTGGGACGCGCCGCAGACCTACAAGCCCGTCCGCTTCAACGACATCAAGGACGCGCCGCAGGATATCCTGCAGGTGTGGTTTTCAGGCGTGCACGCCGATATCGGCGGCGGCTATCCGGAAAAGCAATCCGGCCTCTCTAAATATCCGCTGCTTTGGATGATCGACGAGGCCGAAAAATCCGGCCTCAAGTTCAACCACGCCAACGTCAACCAGCTCGCCTGGGGCATTCCGCGCAAGAACAGCCCGTTCTCCTATGTCGCGCCTGATGTGCGCGGCGAGGTGCATAATTCGCTTGTTGGCGCGTGGTGGATTCTCGAATTCCTGCCGAAGAGCGCGAAGTACCGGGAGTGGCCGAAGCGGCAGGTGTATTTTGGGTTTTACATTCCGGATGCGGAGCCAAGGGTGATTCCGGAAGGCGCGGTCATTCATGAGTCCGTGGTGAAGCGGATGGCTGAGGTGAAGGATTATCGCCCGGTGAATCTGCCGGAGAAGTATGAGATGTGGCCGATGCCGGTGAAGGCGGAGCAGGTGGAGATGCCGGCGGAGGTGTGAGGCAAGCGCGCACCAAGCGAACGGTGCGTTCCCTCCCCCCTTGCGGGGGAGGGCTAGGGAGAGGGGTGGCGGCAGCGGGACTGCCGGTGTAACCGTTGCCCGATCCGCGCACGCGGTGACGAGACGATCCCTTCACACACCGCCGATGACGCCACCCCTCTCCCCCGCCCTCCCCCGCAAAGGGGGGAGGGAGCGACCGTTCGGGCGGCTCGCTTCTCGCAAACAAGCCGAAACCGCGACTTCCGTTTTTCAGAATCCATGTCAAGCCCTAAATTTCCGTAAATCAAAAATATTTCCCTTCCCTTCCACCCCAAATCACCTGCACATCAATAGCCATCCCGTCCCACTCAGAGGGCGTTGGCCATCGTCACAACGAGGGGCGGGGATGCGGTGGACGCTGATGTTGCGATTGACGGTCGCGGCAAAGGCGTACGGTGAAAGCGTGTGGTCCTGGCGCCCGTAACGGCGTCAAGCTCTGAAGAAGCTAACGCTTCCGAGGGGTGACGGTGGCAATAGAGGCCGTCTCACCGGGGAGAGCGCGTTATAAGCCGTAAAGCCATCGCGCAGGGAATGTCGGATGTTCTCCGCTGCCCTGTATGCTCATGTGCAGCTTTTTTAGCACAGAACGCACATGAGACCGCGGGTGCAGCGCGCATCCGGCATTCCCTGCGCCCTCTGGATTTTGGGGGCAAACGATTTGAACAACCCGGGCGAAACGTGCCGCGGGAATGCGGAGGTGTGTGTTTCTTACCCTCCCCTGGAGGGTGATCAAGGGAGCAACTGCGATTCAATCACTCCAATCCACCTTCCCCATCAGCGCGTCGCCAAACGCGGCACCCCAAATCTCCGTAGTTTCACTGAGTAGCTCGCCCAATGGATTGCTTCGCTTCGCTCGCAATGACGGTGAGAGGCCCGACACACACCCCGAATTTTACCGACTGTTCAGCTATTCCCCATACCCTTTTCCCCTGTGCCAGAATTGGCTTCGAACGCTCAGGACGAGCGATGCTAGAACAATCCATCGCCGATGAGGTCGAGGCGGCTGTCAAGGCCGGCTCGGCGCAAAAACACCTCGAGACCTTCCGCCGCGTCACGGACCTGTTCCTGACCTCGGCCGACGGCTTCAAGGGCGAACAAATCGAGCTGTTCGGCGACGTGCTCGAACGCCTGATCAGGACCATCGAGCTGCGCGCCATCGCCGACGTCAGCGCGCGTATCGCGCTCGCCGAAATGAGCAGCCAGCTCGCGTCGGTGAAACAGGCGCCGCATGCCGTGATCCGCCGCCTCGCCCACAACGAGGATATTTCGGTCGCAGCGCCCGTGCTGACCGAATCCGCGCGGCTATCGGCCGAGGATCTGGTCGAGCTCGCGCAGAGCAAGAGCGAGGCGCATCTCCTCGCAATATCCGGCCGCTGGTGGCTCGCCGAAATCGTCACCGACGCGCTGCTGGCGCGGCATTATCCGAGCGTCAGCCGCAAGCTGGTCGCCAATCCCGGCGCCAAGGTTTCGACGAACGGTTTTGCGGTGCTGCTGGCGCAGGCCGAGCACGATCCGGAGCTGGCGATCGAGACCGGCATCCGCATCGACCTGCCGGCGGAGCTCAGGCGGCAATTGCTGCGCGACGCCACTGAAGCGGTGCGCACGCGGCTGTTGTCGCGCGCGCCGCCGCATCTGTTCGAGGAAATCCGCGGCGCCATCGCGGCCGCCGCCGACGGCGCCAGCCGCGAAATGTCGCGCGTGCGCGATTTTGCCGCCGCCAAGCGCTACGTGACGCTGCTCGCGAAAAACGGCCAGCTCAACGAAGCCGCGCTGCTCAGTTTTGCCAAACAGCGCAAATACGAGGAGACGGTGGCGGCGCTCGCCGAACTGTCGCGCTCCGGCATCGACGTCATCCGCCCGCTGATGCAGAGCCTGCGCGATGAAGGCCTGCTGGTTCCCTGCCGCGTCGCCGGCCTGCGCTGGGACACGGTGGCCGCCGTGCTCGACAGCCGCTTCACCTCAGGCCATCTCGGCCCGCACGAACTGGCGCAGGCCAAGGCGCAATACAGCAGGCTGACGCTGGACAACGCTCAGCGCATGCTGCGGTTCTGGCAGGTGAAGGCGACGGATGCACCGCCGGGGGTGAATTGACGACGTTACGAGATGCGGTGCACTTAATTCCCTTCTCCCCTTGTGGGAGAAGGTGGCGCGAAGCGCCGGATGAGGGGTGTGTCTCCGCGAACTCAGTGCCCGCGGATAGAACCCCTCACCCGTCTCGCCGTCGCTGCGCGCCGTCGATCCACCCTCTCCCACAAGTGGAGAGGGAAACAATCACGCCGCGCGGATCAAACTCGCGTCGAGATGCTTCAGCCGCGGCATCACTTCCTGCTTCAGGAGCCGCAGCGAATGGTGCCACGCTTCGGGCTTGTGCTTGTAGTCGAAGCCAAACACCAACAGCGTGCCGAAGCCGCCGACCTCGTGATAGATCTTCTCGATCTTCTCGGCGCAGGTCGATGGCGAGCCGACGATCCAGTTGCGCCTGGCGCAATAGTCGGCGGTGACATCCGAGTCGGGCACGTCGGGCGCGTGCTTGAGGTAGTCCTTGAAACCGAAATGCCCGAGCAGGGGGAGAAAATACTCGGTCATCATCCGGCCCATCATGTCGCCGACCGACAGCCGCCAGGCTTCCTCGTCGGTGTCGGCGATGAAGACCTCGCGCACCAGCCGCCAGTCCTGGCGGTTCGGCTTGCGGCCGGTCTTGGCGGCGCCGATCTCCACCGATTCCCAGTGGCTGCCGACATAGGCCGGGTTGAGGTTGAGGCTCATCGGAATGTAGCCGCGCTCGCCCGCGAGCTTGAGCGTATCCGATCCCTTGGAAAGGCCGGCGACGCCGATCGGCGGATGCGGCGCCTGGAGCGGCTTGAGGTGCGGCTTGAGGAAGTCGAACATCACGTCGGGCTTGTTCACCGTCCAGAACTTGCCTTGGTACGACCACGGCGCGTCCTCGGTCCACATTTTCAGGATGATCTCCAGCGCCTCGCGCGTCATGTCGCGGTTCTGGCCACTCATCCCGTCGACGTTGAACATCGCCCAGTCGCTCGGCAGGCCCGACGCCGCGACGCCGAAATTCAGCCTGCCGCCGGAGAGATGGTCGAGCATCGCGACGCGGTTGGCGAGTTCGGCGGGGTGGTGATAGGGCAGCAAAAAGCCGCCGGGGCCGAGGCGGATATTTTTGGTCTGCAGAAACGCCTGCGCGAGGATCAGGTCCGGCGAGGGGTGCGGCTCCCAGGGGGCGGTGTGGTGTTCGCCGATCCAGGCTTCCTGATAGCCGAGTTCATCGAGCCATCGCAGCGTCTGCAAGTCCCAGTCGTGACCCTCCTTCAACCCGCACTCCGGCGGATGGGACGGCATCGTGAAATATCCGATCTCCATGGGGCGTCCTCTCGCTGTTTTTTCAAAACGCGTCTGTCGCGCGCAAGCGAGAGCATAGCACGCCGGGCGTGTGGCCGAGATATGACGAAACCAATGGGCAGAAATTCGCGCGGCGGCGCGCGAAATTTCCCGCTACCGCGTGCCGAACGTGGTGGCGCCGAACAGCGCCTTCTGCGTCGAGGGTTGCGAGCGCCAATATTGCGGCGGTGCAAACACTTCGCCGCCGAGTTCGGCGGCGGCGTGCCAACCCCAGCGCGGGTCGTAGAGCATGCCGCGGGCCAGCGCGACCATGTCGGCCTTGCCGGAGGCCACGATCTCCTCGGCCTGCCTGGCTTCGGTGATCAGGCCGACCGCAATCGTCGTAAGGCCGGTCGCCTGCTTGATCGCTTGCGCAAATTGCACCTGATAGCCGGGCCCGAGCGGAATCTTTTGCAATGGCGAAACGCCGCCCGACGATGCGTCGATCCAGTCGACGCCGCGCTGCTTCAGCGCCTTGGCGTATTCGATGGTCTGCGCCAGATCCCACCCGCCCTCGACCCAGTCGGTCGAGGAGAGCCGCAAGCCCACCGGCTTGTCGTGCGGAAACGCCGCGCGCACTGCGTCGAACACTTCGAGCGGAAAGCGCATGCGATTCTCCAGCGACCCGCCATATTGATCGGTGCGCTGGTTGGAGATCGGCGACAGGAATTGATGCAGCAGATAGCCATGGGCGCTGTGCACCTCGATGGCGTCGATGCCGAGCCGCTCGGCGCGCCTGGTGGCCGCGACGAACGCATCGCGCACCCGGACAAGCCCCGCCGCGTCGAACGCCAGTGGCGGCGTCTCGCTCTCCTTGTGCGCAATCGCCGACGGCCCTTCCGGCCGCCAGCCGCCTTCGGAAACCGGGATCAGCTGGCCGCCGTCCCATGGCGTGTGGCTCGACGCCTTGCGGCCGGCATGGGCGAGCTGGATCATCACGGCCGCCTTGGAGCGCTTGCGCACCGAGGCCAGGATCGGCTTCAACGCGGCCTCGTTGGCGTCGTTGTAGAGGCCGAGGCAGCCCGGCGTGATCCGGCCGATCGCCTCGACCGCCGTTGCCTCGATGCAGAAGATCGATGCGCCCGACAGCGCCAGCGAGTTGATGTGCGTGAAGTGCCAGTCATTGGCGTCGCCATCGACCGAAGAATATTGGCACATCGGCGCCACCATGATGCGGTTGGCGAGTTTCAGGCCGCGCAGCTGGATCGGAGAAAACAGGTTGCTCATGTGGGATTCCTGGGGAATTTCCGGACCGAATGGAAGGACGCTGGCCTCCTCTGTAGCGAGCCGCCCCTTTCCTCTCAACCCGCCGCCAGCGCAACCCTCCTCCTACCGTTTGATACCGGCGCGATGCCAGGCGGCATGGGCTGGAGGAAAGCAGCCTCAATCCACCAGCGTGAACTGCAGCAGCAGGTTGCGCTGGATCATCGAGAAATTGTCGTCGGAGATCAGCGTCAGCACCGTATCGCCCTCGTCGGTCACATGGGCGTCGATGCCTTCCAGATTGTCGATCTCGCTGCCGAGATCGGCGGTGAAGATCGTGGGACCGTCGATCACGGCGCCGGGGGCGATCGAGTTGGGCGCGATGCGCCGGATCCGGACGCCGATGCCGCCGAGCATGGAAAACTTGCGCTCCAGCAACAGCAATTGACCGGAAGGCAGCAACACCGCGTCGCTGACATCGAAATTCTCGGTGCGGCGGATGCCGAACTGACCGGGCGTCTTGCCGCCGATCAGAAAGCCGATGATGTTGCCGCCGGCATCTAACCCGCGTTCGGAGATCGCGACCAGCGTCCCCGCCAAGGCAAAGCCCTTCGGCATTATCACCAGCGCTTCGAGCCCCTTGTTGAACGGCAGCTTGCGCGCCGCCGGCGGCAACGGCATCACCTCGCCGAGCGAACGCGTAAAGCCCTTGGCGAAATCGAACCGCAATATCTGATTGACGCGTTCCAGGCTGACATAAACGTAAGAACCATCGAGTGCGATCGCCTCGGTATCGTACCAGCCGCGCGCGGTGATCGGCTTGCCATCGGGACCGAGAATCGGCGACGCCTCGACATCGTCGAGGCCGGTCATCTCGCGGCCCTTGCAAACGATGCGGCCGGTGAACCAGCCGCCCTTGTCGCTGATGGCGATGAAGCGCTCGCCCTTGGCATCGAGCCGCAGCCCCGACAGGCCGCCGAAGCCGCGAAACCTGGAGGTCAGGATCAACCCGCTGCGATATTCCAGCGAGCCAAACCGCACGTGGGAGCGGTCGCGGGTATCGAACGACGGCAGCGGCCTAGCATTGACCTCGATCGAGACCGGCGCGGTGACGGCATATTCATCCGGGGGAGCCGGCTTCGGCGGCCGCTGAACCGCAGTCTGCGCATGCGCGATGGCGGGCAGCGCCACGGCCGAGAACCCCGCCGCTGCAGTTTTCAGGAAGCGACGGCGGCTTACCGGTGCGCGCATACTCTCAGGAATGCAGACGGCGTGGCCGGCGTGTTGTCGTGGGTGCGGCGCCGTGGGTCTCGCTGAAGAGCTCGGCAAGCTTTTCGGTGATGGCGCCGCCGAGTTCCTCGGCATCGACGATGGTAACCGCACGGCGATAATACCGCGTCACGTCGTGACCGATGCCGATCGCGATCAGTTCGACCGGCGAACGGGTCTCGATCTCCTCGATGATGTGGCGCAGATGCCGCTCGAGGTAATTGCCCGGGTTGACCGACAGGGTGGAATCGTCGACCGGCGCGCCGTCGGAAATCATCATCAGGATCTTGCGCTGCTCAGGACGTCCGAGCAGGCGCTTGTGCGCCCAATCCAGCGCCTCGCCGTCGATGTTTTCCTTCAAAAGCCCCTCGCGCATCATCAGCCCGAGATTTTTCCGCGCGCGGCGCCAGGGGGCGTCGGCGGACTTGTAGATGATGTGGCGCAGGTCGTTCAGCCGGCCGGGATTGGCCGGCTTGCCGGCGGCAAGCCACGCCTCGCGGGACTGACCGCCCTTCCAGGCGCGCGTGGTGAAGCCGAGGATCTCGACCTTGACGCCGCAACGCTCCAGCGTGCGCGCCAGAATGTCCGCACAGGTCGCCGCCACCGTAATGGGACGGCCGCGCATCGAACCGGAATTGTCGAGCAGCAACGTCACCACGGTGTCGCGGAAGGTCGCTTCCTTCTCGTGCATGAACGAAAGCGGATGATAGGGATCGGTGACCACGCGCGACAGCCGCGCCGGATCAAGGATGCCTTCCTCGAGATCGAACTCCCAGGCGCGGTTCTGCTGCGCCATCAGGCGGCGCTGCAGACGGTTGGCGAGCCGGGCGACGATGCCCTGCAGATGCGCGAGCTGCTTGTCGAGATAGCTGCGCAGCCGCTCCAGCTCGTCATGATCGCAGAGATCTTCGGCCGCGATCACCTCGTCGAACTTCGGCGCAAAGGCGTGATATTCCGGCCCGCGCGGTTCGTTGGCGCCGCGCGAATTCGGCCGTGTCGCCTCGCCGGGGGTCTCGTCGTCGCCGAGTTCGCCATCATCGAAGGTGTCTGACGTGGAAGCCTGCGCGCTTTCCATCGCGCTCTCCGACATCTCGTCGGTCGAGGCCTGGGCCTGATCGGCGCTCATTTCCTGTGCGGCGTCAGAGTCGGGCGAGCCTTCGGCGCCGGACTGATCATTCTCGCCGTCCTGATTCTCCTCGTTGTTCTCGTCGTCGTCGGCATCGGCGTTGCGGTCGTCGCCAAGGTCGAGCGCCGACAGCAGATCATGCACGAGGTCGCCGAACTTGGCCTGGTCTTCGGTAACGCGGCTCAATTGATCGAGGCGCGCGCCGATCCTGTCTTCCAGCACCGGACGCCAGAGGTCGACCATCTTCTTCGCCGCCGCCGGCGGCGCCATGCCGGTCAGCCGTTCGCGCACCAGCATCGCCAGCGCATCCGACAGCGGCGCGTCGGCGCGGTCGGTGATCTCGTCGAATTTGCCGCGATGGAAATGATCGTCGAGCATCGCGGTGAGGTTTTTCGCGACACCGGCCATCCGCCGCGAGCCGATCGCTTCGACGCGCGCCTGCTCGACCGCCTCGAACACGCCGCGCGCCTGCGGATTGCCCGGCATCAGCTTGCGGTGAACTTTTGGATCGTGACAGGCGAGTTTCAGCGCGATCGAGTCGGCATGGCCGCGCACGATCGCGGCATCGCGTTTCGTCATCTTGCGCGCAGGTTCGGGCAGCCGGGCCTTGCCCGGCGCGAGACCCGGACGTTCGGCCGCGAACGTCACTTCGAGCTCGGGGGCTTTTGCGATCGCGCGCAGGCACGACGTCACCGCGCGCTTGAACGGCTCGGTCGGCGCTTCCTTGGATCCGGTGCGGAATTTGGAGTTGGATGTGCTCATAGCGCTTTCGTGAACCAATGGCGCGTCACGCCTTCAGGATAACCGTCGATCGAACCGAATTCCTCATAGCCGCAGGCGCGGTAGAAACCCGGCGCCTGAAAACTCATCTTATCGAGATAGGACCGCGTAGCCCCAAACCGTCTCGCTTCGTCTTCAATCGCCTTGATCAGCTTTGTTCCAAAATCCTTGCCGCGAAGTTTCTGCTCCATCCAGAACAACTGTATGAACAGCACCGTGGTCCAGACCTCACCGACAATCCCGCCGACGATCTTGTCGCCTTCACGCAAGGAGATGGCGAGGCGCTTGTATTTCTGCTTCCCCATCTTCTCGGTGTTGTAGCCGATCAATCCGCCGAGCACCGCCTTCTTGGTCTTTCCAATGGTGCGCTCGACGGAAATTTTTGGCATGGGCTAGCTGAGCGCCACGTTGACCGAACTCTCGGCCAGCTCCGCGTTGAAGCAGCGCTGATAGAATTCAGCCACCAGAGGCCGTTCCAGCTCGTCACACTTGTTGAGGAAGGTGACGCGGAACGCAAAGCCGATATCGGAGAAGATATCGGCGTTCTCCGCCCAGGTGATCACCGTACGCGGGCTCATCACCGTCGAGAGGTCGCCATTGGCGAACGCGTTTCGGGTGAGATCGGCAAGCCGCACCATCTTGTTGACGATGTCGCGGCCTTCCTGCGTGCGATAGTGCTTCGCCTTGGCGAGCACGATTTCGACTTCCTCGTCATGCGCCAGATAATTCAGCGTGGTGACGATCGACCAGCGGTCCATCTGGCCCTGATTGATTTGCTGGGTGCCGTGATAGAGGCCCGACGTATCGCCGAGACCGACCGTGTTGGCGGTCGAGAACAGGCGGAACGACGGGTGCGGCTTGATCACCTTGTTCTGGTCGAGCAGCGTGAGGCGGCCGGAGACTTCCAGCACGCGCTGGATCACGAACATCACGTCGGGGCGGCCGGCGTCGTATTCGTCGAACACCAGCGCGATGTTGTGCTGCAGCGCCCAGGGCAGAATACCGTCGCGGAATTCCGTGACCTGCTTGCCGTCCCGCACGACGATGGAGTCCTTGCCGACCAGGTCGATACGGCTGATATGGCTGTCGAGGTTGACGCGCACGCAGGGCCAGTTAAGCCGCGCTGCGACCTGCTCGATATGGGTCGATTTACCGGTGCCGTGATAGCCGGTGACCATGACGCGGCGGTTCTTGGCAAAACCGGCGAGGATCGCAAGCGTGGTGGCGCGGTCGAAGCGGTAATCCGAATCGACTTCCGGCACGTGCGGGTCGACTTCGGAATAGGCGGGCACTTCGAGATCACTATCGATTCCAAAGACCTGCCGGACCGACACCTTCATATCGGGTAGACCGACGGGTTCCGTATTCTTGCTCATGGCGGCGGTCGTCATCAATCCTCCGAGGTCCCGGGCGTTCCCGAAACCAGATTTGTTGAATGGCTGCGGATGGGTGCTGGCTGCGAACCTAGCAGAGAGCAACGGCCGGAAGAAGCCCGCCGCGCAATGAAAGTTCCGCTGCCTTATCATTGAGATAGGCACTGAACTCGATTTTTGGAGGGCAGCCCTGCGAATCACGCCGTACTTTTGCCGGGTGGCCGGGCCAGCCGCCCCGGAACCGGCGCCTCGGGACGGCTCTTCCCCGCCCCTTGGCGAGTTGTTAGGTCTGGGGTCATCAGGCAAACCACGCGACCGCAACGGGAATTTTGTGGCCTCCTTCCTCGATCCTCTGATCGCTTTTGTCTCGGCCCATCCGTGGCTTGCCTACCTGACGCTGTTCCTCGCCGCCCTGCTGGAAGCCGTTCCGGTGGTCGGCTCGCTGGTGCCGGGATCGACCATCATCCTCGCCTTGAGTGCGCTGGTGCCGGGCGGCGAACTGAAATTGTGGGCGGTGCTGGCGGCGGCGATTGCCGGGGCCGCACTCGGCGACGGCACCGCGTTCTGGGTTGGCCATCGCTCGCAGCGCGAGATTCTCAGCGTCTGGCCGCTGAAGAACTATCCTGCCGTGGTGGCGCAGAGCGAAGCCTTCTTCCAAAGCCGGGGCGCGCTTGCGGTGTTTTTTGCGCGTTTCGTGCCGCCGATCCGCGCCTTCGTGCCGATCACGGCGGGCGCGCTGGGCATGCCGCCGCTGCGGTTTTACGGCGTGAATATTCCGGCCATCCTGCTCTGGGCGATGGCCCATGTGCTGCCGGGCGTATTCGCAATCTCCGTGCTGCACGAATATTTCGGGCATCATCACGGCACGGCCAAGCATCTCTGGGTGCTCGCGGTGCTGATCGGTGCGCTGGTTGCGGCGCTTGCGATCTGGATCATCCGCCGCCGCCAGGGCGGCGGTGTGATCGAGCCGGCCAGGCCGGTCAAGTAAGCCGGGCGCGTCCAGGCGCAGGGCCAACATAGCGCGCCCGCGGGCGAATCAGCCGCTCCTGGCGCAGTTGCTCGCTCGCATGCGCGATCCATCCGACCGTGCGGGCCATCGAAAACAGCACCAGTTCATGGCCCGGCGGCAGGCCCAGCGTGTGCACGAGCACCGCCAGCGCATAGTCGATATTGACGAATTCGCCGGTCGCTTCCGCAATGCGTTCCGGGATTTCGTGGGTCAGTTTGCGCTCTGCGCCGGAGCGCGCCAAAGCCTCCAGCAAGGCCTGCGCGCGGGGATCCCCGAGCTTGTAGACGCCGTGGCCGAAGCCCGCGAAACGCTCGCCCAGCGCCACCCGTTCGCGAATCAGGGGCGCGACGTCGCCCTTCGCGAGCGTCTTGAGCAGCTGCGCCGCCAGCACGCCGGCGCCGCCATGCCTGGGACCTTTCAGGGCGACGAGGCCCGCGATCATCGCGTCATAGAGGTTCAGGCCGGTCGACGCCGCGCAGCGCACGGTGAAGGTCGAAGCGTTCAATTCATGATCCGCCAGCAGCACCAGCGCGCGGCGTATCAGATCGGCGGCGTGCTTGTGATCGGGCGCCCAGGCCCTGGCGATCTGCAGGTGCAGCGGCTGCGGCGAGGTCTTCGCGTTCAGCATGGTCGCGACCACCAGACGCAGGATGCGGCCGCCGACCATCGCGCGTCCCTCGGGCGCGCGGGTAAAGGCGCGCGGATCGGCAACGGCCGCGAGCGCCAGCACCGCAATGGCGCGATCGATCGCGTTGGCGCCGCGGGCGGCCTCGGCCACCGCGCGCATTTCATCCGAGATCGACGGGCAATTATCTGATGCAAACGGGTCGACGCCGGTGACGTCCCACAGCAGCGTGGCCGCATGTTCGAGCGTATCGCGCTCGGCGAGATCGACGCAGTTGACACCGCGATAGATCGGGCCGTCCTCGGTGATGGTCGCGATCGCCGAATCCATCACCGGCAAATCCGCATCGAAACTGCGCATCCCGCGCGGCTCCGGCGCCGGCGCCCGCCGCTCCTTCAGCGTGCGGACGTCCTCGGCCCGGTAGCGGTGGCTGCGCGAATCGGCCGACGGCTCGGAGCGGATCAGGCCGCGGCTGACATAGGCGTAGAGCGTCGCCTGCGAGATCGCGAGTTCGGCGGATGCCTCGCGGGCCGATAGATAAAGGCCGGCGGATTTTTTCATATTGATTTACATAATCAAGATTGATCAATCTGTCGAGAGGGCCGACCTTTGCGGTGCACAAAGGAGATCCGACCATGAACATGCAGCTTTCAAAGACCCCGATCGGCCTCGACGGCGTCCCCGCCGCGGAAACCGTGCTGAGCCATGTCGACGGCGAGCGCGGCGAATTGATCATTGCCGGCGAGCGCGTCGGCGAACTGGCGCGCAAGACCGGGTTCGAGGGAGTTACCGCCCGCCTATGGAGCGGCGGCACCGGCCAGCCGGTCGGCGAGGCCGCGGTGCGCGCCGCGCTTGGCGCCGGGCGCGAACGCGCCTTCGCCCGGCTGCCGGAACTGTTGGGAAGCACGCGAGGTCTGTCGATCGTCGATGGTTTTCGCGCGGCGATCGCGGGGCTGCGCGCGGAAGCGGGACTGACGCACGAGGCCACCATTGTCGGCGCATTTCCTGTCATCGCAGGCGCGCTGGCGCAGCGCGCCAAGGGCAGCGATCCAGTGCCGCCCGATCCGACCGCGAGCCATGCCGCCGACACGCTCTCGATGATGCTCAGCCGCAAGCCCGACGGGCGCGAAGCGGCGGCGCTCGACGCCTATTTCGTCACGGTGTGCGACCACGGCATGAACGCCTCGACCTTCACGACGCGCGTCATTGCCTCGACCCATGCCGATCTGTTTGCGGCGGTGACGGGCGGCTATTGCGCGCTGACGGGGCCGCTGCATGGCGGCGCGCCGGAGCCGGTGCTGGAAATGCTCGACGCCATCGGATC
Source organism: Bradyrhizobium sp. AUGA SZCCT0160 (assembly GCF_018130105.1). NCBI lineage: Bacteria > Pseudomonadati > Pseudomonadota > Alphaproteobacteria > Hyphomicrobiales > Nitrobacteraceae > Bradyrhizobium > Bradyrhizobium sp. AUGA SZCCT0160. The sequence goes on along the minus strand of NZ_JAFCMD010000003.1, from coordinate 65,951 downwards.
GAGCGAACGCATCAAGCCCTGGGTCGACAGCGCACTGGCGCGCGGCGAGCGGCTGATGGGCTTTGGCCACCGCGTCTATCGGGTGCGCGACCCCCGCGCCGACGTGCTCAAGGGCGCGATCGAGCGACTCGCCGGCGGCGGCATGGATCTGCCGTTCGCGGGCGAAGTCGAGGCCTATATCCGCGACGCCTTGAAGCGGAAAAATCCGGACCGGCCGCTCGACACCAATGTGGAATTCTTCACCGCGATCCTGCTCGACGCGCTGAAAATCCCGCGCCAGGCATTTACGCCAATCTTTGCGGTGGCGCGCGCCGCCGGCTGGACCGCACACGCCCGCGAACAGCAGCGCACGGGGCGGCTGATCCGGCCGAGCTCGGCGTATATCGGCCCGATGCCTAAGTGACTCTACGCAGATATCTGCGCGTGTCGCCCCGGCCTTGAGCCGGGGCCCATACGCCGCAGCCTGTATTGTTGAAAAAGGAAGATCACGACCGGCGTGTAAGACAAAGACCGACGGTGGCTATGGGTCCCGGCCCCCCGTGCGCAATTGCGCACTAGGCCGGGACGACAAACAATTACGCCCCGCGCACTACCGTCTTAAGGTAATTATACGCCTTGATGATCTCGATCAGGCGGTCCTCGGTGGAGCGGTCGCCGCCATTGGCGTCGGGATGGTGCTGCTTCACCAGCAGCTTGTATTTTGCCTTCACCGTTTCCAGCGTCGCATCGGGCCCGAGTCCCATCACCTGCAGTGCCTTGCGCTCGGCGTTCATCACTTTTCGGGTTTCGGGCTTGGTCTCGCCGGCAGCGCCTCCCGGACCAGGCCGCCAACGGCCGCGGCCGTTGAGCTCCGAGAACATGCTGAACGGATCGGAAGCGGCGTCGATATCGGGCTCGGCGCCGGCCTTGCCCTTCTTGCCGCCGTTGGCGCCCATCTTCCAGGTCGGGCGGTGGCCGGTCAGCGCATCCTTCTGGTAGCGCGCGACGGAGTCGGCGCTCATGCCCTGGAAGAAATTGTAGCCCTGGTTGTATTCGCGGACGTGGTTGAGACAGAAGTGCCAGTACTCTTTCGAGTTCTCACGGCCCTTGGGCGCGCGGTGCGGGCCCTTGTTCTTGCACTCCGGCCATTCGCACATGGCGGATTCTTCGCGCGCCGCAGCCTGCTGCTTCGCGCTCAGCTTGTTGGGCTTGATGCGAATGGAGTCGAAGAATTTGGATGAATCGATTGGCATGGCTGACTTTGACTACGCAATGCCCAAGGCTTCAAGTCTTGACATTGCGAATACCTCTGTTCCGATCTGGCATTGACGAAAAACGGTCCCGGACGTAATGCCGCCGTCATGAGCACCAAGGACGATATCATAAACAAGTTGCGTGAAGCTTTCGTACCCGAAAGCCTCGACGTAACAGACGAATCACATCTGCATGAGGGCCATGCCGGCCACAGGCCGGGCGGCGAGACACACTTCCGGGTATATATTGTGTCGCCGGCCTTCGAAGGGAAGAGCCGGATCGAACGCCATCGCATGGTCAATGCGACGCTCGACGCGGAACTCAAGGGGTCCGTGCACGCGCTGGCGATCAAGGCGCAGGCACCCGGGGAAACTACGGGCCGCTGACTATATCACCCCTGCCACGGATGTAAGCGTCCGATGACCACGCTGAAGCTCATTGTGATGGCCGGACTTCCCGGTTCCGGGAAGAGCACGCTGGCGGAAGGGCTTTCCCGGCATTTTTCATTGCCGCTATTGTCGATCGATCCGATCGAGGCGGCGATGTGGCGCGGCGGCCTCTTGCGGGATCAAACGGGGATCGCGGCCTATGAGGTCGCACAAGCCCTGGCAGCAGAACAATTGCGGCTCAATCATTCCGTCCTGATCGACGCGGTCAATCCGGTCGAGGCCCCGCGCGCGGCGTGGCGAAAGCTTGCGGCAAAATATCGCGCGGATTTGAAGATCATCGAATGCATCTGCGTCGACCAGGCGATCCACCGCCGCCGTATCGACGCCCGTATCCGCAATATCGAGGGGATGGCCGAGATCGACTGGGCCAGGGTCGAACAACGGCGCGCCGAATATGAGGCGTGGACCGATGCAAGGTTGACGCTGGACACCTCGGCGGAGCCGGCGGATCGGTTGCTCGCGGAAGCGATCCGCTATCTGGCCTGAGCGTACGCCATGCCGTGCAAAGATCGGCCAGGGACGGTGGCAGCGCCTTCATCTTTGTGAGACAATCGGACGCGCGATGGTTCGGTTCGAGAGAACGCGGGGTCGGGCCGACACTGATGCCATCGCCGGCAGATGAGGTCGTCCGATGCGTCGATGGGCACATCAGGGGTTGGCTGCGGCCGTTATGGCGTTGATGGCCGCGTGTCCCATCAAGACCTTCGCGCTCGACATGCCCGGCCCGGCCGCTCAGGAGGTGCTGGTGAAAAGCATCCTGGTGACGCTGAACGACGCGGTCGGATCCGACAATTTCACCGTCCTCCACGCCAAGATCTCAAAACCGTTTCGCGAGCAGTTCCCGCCGGAAAAGCTGCGGGCCGTGTTCAAGGACCTGGTCGAGAAGCACGCGGTGTTCGACGCCGTGGTGGCGCAAAAAATGATTGTCGACGAGGACGCCAGGATCGACGAACAGGGCGTGTTGAAACTGAAAGGCCGTTTCCAGACGGCGCCCAAGCAGGTCAAATACCAGCTTGGCTTCATCGAATCGGAAGGGACGTGGAAGCTCAGCGGCGTTGCGATCGATATTGAATAGTACCGCTAGTGTCCCGAATCTGAAGTTCAGCGGACTCGAAATCGACTCGAAGATGGCGGACCCTCCGCATTTTGGGGAGGGTTGGCTATGGGTCGACGCTTTGCTCCGCTGGAACTGAATGAGGTTGAACTCGCTGAGTTGAGGTCATTGGCCTCGCGCCGAAGCACGGCCCAAGGCTTGGCGCTGCGGGCTCGGATCATCCTGGCCTGCGCTGAAGGCGAGCAGAGCAAGGTGGTTGCGGCCCACTTGGGTATTGATCAGGACACGGTCGGCAAATGGCGCCGGCGCTTCGCCGAGCATCGGCTTGAAGGTCTTTGGGATGAGCCGCGATCGGGAACGCCGCGCACGATCGAGGATGCCCGGATCGAAGAGGTAATTGTCCGCACCCTTAAGACGAAGCCGCCCGACGCCACCCACTGGAGTTCGCGGGGTATGGCACGGGCCAGTGGGCTATCAGTCTCGACAGTCCAGCGGATATGGCGCGCCTTCGGCCTGCAGCCGCATCGGTTGGAGACCTTCAAACTCTCAACCGACCGCGACTTCGTCGCCAAGGTGCGTGACGTCGTCGGCCTCTACGTGGCTCCACCCGAGCATGCCATCGTGCTGTGCGTCGACGAGAAGTCGCAGATCCAGGCGCTGGACCGCAGCCAACCCATGTTCCCGATGCGACCTGGTCAGGCGGCGCGCCGCAGTCACGACTACAAGCGACATGGCGTCACCTCGCTATTTGCCGCCCTCGACATCGCAACAGGCCGGGTCATCGGCAAGTGCTATGGACGCCATCGCGCTAAAGAGTTCCGCAAATTTCTCGATGAGATCGAAGCCGTTGTTCCGGACGATCTGGACGTTCATCTCGTCATGGATAATTACGCAACCCACAAGACTCTGCTGATCCGCAACTGGCTGGCAAAGAGGCCGCGCTGGCACGTGCATCTGACGCCAACAAGTTCGTCCTGGCTCAAATCAGGTCGAACGCTTCTTTGCCCTCATCACAGAGCGCAAAATCAGGCGCGGCATCTATCGCAGCGTGGCGGCGCTACGTGCCGAGATTACGTCCTTCATCGAACATCACAACGCAGACCCAAGGCCGTTCCAGTGGACCAAATCAGCCGACGACATTCTCCGCTCAATCGAACGCTTCTGCGCTTACAACTCGCTTGCGAAGGCCTGAAATGCCACGAACTTTTGGCTCAGGACACTAGATTCTTGTTTTGACGCGTTTTCTTGACGCGAACCGGTGTTCACTTCGCTGGAAAACGCTTTAGAACGCCGTACCGGCCCGCCTCGGCTTCTGTTCTTCGGCTTCGCGCGGCACCGGCCCGATCCGCAAGGCGGTGATGCGATTGCGCTCGCGGCGCAGCACGCGGAAGCGGAAGCCGTGGAACGTAAAACTCTGGCCGCGCTCGGGGATCGAACGCGCCTCGTGAATCACCAGACCCGCGATCGTGGTCGCCTCTTCGTCGGGCAGATGCCAGTTCATGGCGCGGTTGAGATCGCGGATCGGCACCGAACCATCGACCACCACCGAGCCGTCGGCCTGCGCGCGAACGCCGGCCACCACCACGTCATGTTCATCGGAAATGTCGCCGACGATTTCTTCCAGAACGTCTTCCAGCGTCACCATGCCTTCGACTTCGCCATATTCGTCGACGACGAGCGCGAAATGAGTCTTGCGGCGGCGGAACGCCTTGAGCTGTTCGGACAAAGGCCGCATCTCCGGCACGAACCATGGCGGCAGCATGATGGCCGAAACATCGATGTGCGAGGTATCGCCTTCGGAAGCCCGGATCGCGCGCAGCAGATCCTTGGCGTGCAGCACGCCGATGATGTTCTCCGGCTTGTCGCGCCACAACGGGATGCGGGTGTATTCGGTGGCCAGCACCTCGCGCACCAGCTCATCCGGCGGCAGGTCGGCATTGATCATCACCATCGCCGTGCGATGAACCATGACGTCGGACACGGCCAAGTCGCCAAAGCGGAAGACATTTTGAAGGTATTCGGCCTCGCCGCTTTCGATGCCGCCGTGCACGGCCGATTCCTCCACCAGCCCCTCGATCTCGGAGTCGGTGAGGATTTCATGCTGTGAGGATTCCTCCACGCCGAGCATCCGCAAGATTCCGCGCGACGCGGTGTTGAGGAGCCAGTTCAGCGGCCAGAAAACCAGATAGGACAAGTAGAGCGGATACGCGATCCATTGCGAAACCGGCATCGGCTGCCTGATCGCCAGCGTCTTCGGCACCTGTTCGCCGATCACGATATGCAGCGAGGAGAACACCAGGAACCCGGCGAGGAACGACACGAAGTGCAACGTGGCTTGCGACATTCCGAGCGGGATCAGCAACGGCTCGAGCAGCGCCGCAACGGTGGGCTCGCCGACCCAGCCGAGACCGAGCGAGGCCATGGTAATGCCGAGCTGGCAGCACGCGAGATAGGCCTCGATGTTGCCCATCATGCTGTGCAGCAGGCGCGCGCCGAACCGGTCCTGCTCGACCATCGCCCTGATGCGAAACCCGCGGCTCTTCACCAGCGCGAACTCGGCCGCCACGTAGAACGCGTTGGCGGCGAGCAGCAGGAACGCAAGCAGCAGATTGAACGCGGTCGAGCTCATGCCTGCCTCGCGACGGCACCAGGCCCGCGCGACGACTCCATGATGTGCCCTGATAGTCCCACTCTCATTCCGACAGTTTCTGTTGCAGGAAGGCGCGAACCGATGCCGGTTCGACGTCGTTTGCGATCACCGCGCGGCCGACAGTTTCCAGCAGGATAAAGGTGAGCTTGCCGCGCTTGACCTTCTTGTCCTGCGCCATCAGCGCCATTAGCGTATCGGCATCCGCGAGCCCTTCCTGGGCGAAGCCGGCGATGTCCTGCAACCTTGTCGGCAAGCCGACCGAAGCCAGATGACGCTCGACGCGTGCGGCGTCGGCTGGCGAGATCATGCCGAGCCCAGCGGAAAATTCCGCCGCCAGCACCATGCCGACCGCAACGCCCTCGCCGTGGAACAGGCGATCGGAGAAACCGGTTGCGGCCTCCAGCGCATGGCCAAAGGTGTGGCCGAGATTGAGCAGCGCGCGTTCACCGGTTTCGCGCTCGTCGCGCGACACGATCGCGGCCTTGGCGCGGCACGAGGTAGCGATCGCATGCTCGCGCGCCGCGCTGCCGGAAAAGATGCCGGAATGATTGGTCTCGAGCCAGGCGAAGAAGGCTTCATCGCCGAGCACGCCATATTTGGCGACTTCGGCATAGCCGGAGCGGAACTGGCGCGGCGAGAGCGAGTCCAGCACCGATGTATCGGCAATGACAAGCACCGGCTGATGAAACGCGCCGAGCAGATTTTTTCCCTGCGGCGAGTTGATGCCGGTCTTGCCACCGACGGAGGAATCCACCTGCGCCAGCAGCGAGGTCGGCACCTGCACGAAATCGACCCCGCGGCGCAGGATCGCCGCCGCGAAGCCGGCGAGATCGCCGACCACGCCGCCGCCGAGCGCGATCACGAGGTCGTTGCGCTCGATTTTGGCTGCGATCAGAGCCTCGGAGACCTTCTCCAGTCCGGCGTAGGTTTTCGACCCCTCGCCTTCCTCGACGATGACATGCGATGTCGGGATGCCGGCCGCGGCCAGCGACGCTTGCGCCGGTTCGAGCCAATGCTTGGCAACGGTGCGGTCGGTGACGATGGCGGTGCGTACGCCCGGCCGCAGCGCGGCGACGCGCGCGCCAAGAGTCTGCAGCACGTCGCGGCCGATGACGATGTCATAGGCGCGGTCGCCGAGCGCAACATCGACGGTGATGGGATCGGAGTGTTTCAGGGGTGCCGTCATGAGGTCGCGCGTATCCCGTCCGTTGTAGCCGTTGCCGTCGTCGTTGACTCTTTAGTCGTTGACTCCTGGGCCGGCGGCGCGACGGCGCCACACAACCTGCCGCGCAGGGCGTCCAGGCATTCATCGACAATCCGGTCATGCGGCACGTCGCGCGACAGGATCGTGAGATCAGCCCCCTGATAGACCGGCTCGCGGGCTTCGAGCAGCCGGGCGACCGTCGCAACCGGATCCTCGGTCTGCAGCAGCGGCCGGTCTGCGCGACGCTTGACGCGCTTCATGATGACGTCGATGTCCGCCTTGAGCCAGACCGACACCGCCTTGTCGGCGATTCGCTTGCGGGTTTCCTCGCGCATGAAGGCGCCGCCTCCGGTGGCAAGCACCGCGGGACCGCCATCGAGCAGCCGGGCGATCACGCGCGCCTCGCCGTCACGAAAATAAGGCTCGCCATATTTCGAAAAGATTTCGGGAATCGTCACCCCGTCATGGGCAATCTCGATCTCGATATCGGCGTCGAAAAACGGCAACCGCAGCCGCGCCGCCAGCCGGCGGCCAATGGTGGATTTGCCGACGCCCATCATACCGACAAGCACGATCGAACGCCGCCCCAGTGCCGCCGCGATTTCGGCCTCCTGGGGGGTGCTTGCTTGTGCCGGTATGGCGGGCTCGGGCATCCCAAACTCTGTCAGCTGCGCGGATTTTGCGCGTTTCAGCGCCACCTATACTACCCCCGCCGATACCCATGCCAGAGACTCTTGCAACGCCAAGGGGAACATGTAGGTAGTCAGGCGCGGCAAACCCCGATGATTTCAATGGTTAATTCGCGACCCAAGATCACTTTCAAGCCCGCCCTCAAGGCGCCCTGATGCCCAGTCTGTTCCGCTTTTTGACGGTCGTCGGCATTATTGCCGGCATCGGCTATGGCGTGGTCTTCGCGCTGGCGAATTTCGTCAATCCGAAGCCACGGGAAATGACCGTGACCATCCCTCCGGATAAGTTCCTCAAGAGATAGCGGCGCGCAGCAGGCGCATAAAAAGCTGCATCGCCGCTTGGAGTTTTGCCTCGTCGCCGGGCGCGTGCTTGATCCCGTCCATGGCTGCGACGACCACGTTGGCGATATCGACCGGCTTAGAATTCACTCGGTCCAAAGCGACGACGCGCGCGGCTTCCGCATCGGCCAACGCCTGCGCCAGCAGATCCACGAGCGTAGCACGGGCAACCAGCGTGATGTCCTTGGCCAAGGCCATGTTGACCTCGAACAGTTCGACTGCGTCCGAACTGGAAGCGAATGGCGCGATCAAGCCGTGATGAAAGGCGGCGATGGCGCTTTCGATCCGGCTAAAAACATCACCATTGCCACCGAGCGCCGCCTCGACTTGCCGCATCGTCCTGGCATGGGCCCGCGTCGATCCGGCCCGGAACAACTCCTCCTTGCTGCCGAAGCTCAGATAGAGGGACGCCCGGGAAATGTTCGCCGCCCGTGCGATGTCCGCCATCGAAGCCTTGCGAAAGCCGTGACGTACGAACACCGGCAGTGCCGCATCAAGGATGTGGTTGGATTTGGCATCAAGTTCCATCGTTTGGACAGATTGACAGTTCTTGTCCGATACGTCAAAAGACAAATGGACGATTAATGTCTAATCGTCCATCAACGCATCTGCTGTGGAGGCATGCGAAAGAGGACTGAACATGGGTTCGCAATTAGAAAATGGCGTAGTCACCATTCTGGTGACTGGAATCGGCGGCTTTCTCGGCGGGCATATCGCCCGGCAATTACTGGCCCAAGGGTACTATGTTCGCGGCAGCGTTCGCCGCATGGGGCATTGCGACAAGATCAGGGACCAGGTCTGCCCTGACGTGGCGGCCGACGGGCACCGAATCAGCTTCATCGAAGCCGATCTTCGCTCCGATGCCGGATGGGATGCCGCGGTCGCCGGATGCCGCTATGTGATCCACTCCGCCTCCCCCTTTCCGTCAACCCTGCCCAAGGATGAGGATGACGTGATCCGGCCCGCGCGGGAGGGCGCCTTGCGGGTGCTGCGGGCAGCGCAGCAGGCTGGCACGATGCGCGTCGTGATGACTTCCTCGATCGCGGCAACCAACCACGGCAACGGTCAAGCGCCCTATACGGAGGACGATTGGACCGATCCGACCAGCCTTCGGGCAACGCCTTACTACAAGTCGAAGACGCTGGCCGAACGAGCCGCATGGGCCTTCGCCGACGAAACCGGACTTGATCTTGTCGTCATCAATCCCGGCATCATCTTCGGACCATTGCTAGGTCCGGACTATGGAACATCAGTCGGACTGATCCAGCAGATGATGAGCGGCAAGCTCAAGCGGGTGCCGAGGTTCGGCGTTGCTGTCGTCGACGTCCGCGATGCAGCTGACGCCCATATCCGGGCGATGACACATCCGGAAGCGTCGGGTGAGCGCTTCATCGCTGCCGGAAAGTTCTTCTGGATGCGAGACATGGCCGCCGCGCTAGCCAACTCGTTTCCGGACTATGCCTCCCAATTGCCCTCTGGCGAAGTGCCGAACTGGGTCGTCCGCATGATGGCGCCGTTCAGCGCACGTTCGCGCATGATCGTCCATGAACTCGACCGTGATCTCAGCGTCTGTGCCGCCAAGGCGACGCGGGTGTTGGGCTGGCAACCACGACCCGAAAAGGAAGCGATCTGCGCCAGCGCGCAAAGCCTGATCGACCACGGCCTGATCGCAGCCTCCTGAACCTTCGTAACCATCAACAGCGGAATCAGCCATGAACTCATCCGTCGCCCATTCGAGCGACCGCCTTGACGCGGAGCATATTCGGGACATCGAGCGCGCACGACTTCGTGCCCTCGTCAACGCCGACATGATTGCGGCAGAACCACTGCACGCGCCGGACTTTCAACTGATCACGCCGATCGGCGCGACGCTGTCGAAAGCCGAATATCTCGGCGCGGTGGCCAGCGGGCAGATCAGGTATCTGCTATGGGAGCCGGGTGACATCGCTGTCCGCCTGTACGCAGCCAGCACGCTGATTCGCTATCGCGCCCGGCTCGAGGTCGTATTCGGAGGTCACAAGGTGCCGCCGGGCGATTACTGGCACACCGACGCCTATGAATGTCGCGACCGGCAATGGATGGTGGTGTGGTCGCAAGCGACCGCGATCAGCGCGCTCGCCTGACAAAAACAACTGCCGCTGCCTGGATCATCGGATATGATTCGGTATGGTCACCAACAATACCTCCGACGCGAAGCTCGTCAGCCTGTTCCTCGACATGCTGGCGGCGGAACAGGGCGCCGGCGATAACACCCTAGACGCCTATCGCCGCGATCTCGAGGATTTTTCGGAGTTCGCCGGCCGGGCGAAATCCGGCTTCATCGCTGCCAACACCCAGTTGCTGCGCGATTACCTTGAAGATCTCGATTGCCGCGGCTTCAAGTCCACGACCGTTGCGCGGCGTCTCTCTGCGCTGCGCCATCTGTTCCGGTTTCTGCTCAACGAACGGATGCGAACCGACGATCCCGCCGCGATCCTGTCCGGTCCGAAGCGCGGCCGCGGCCTGCCCAAGGTGCTTTCGATCGCGGATGTCGATCGCATGCTGACCCGGTCGAAGGAGCTCACCGAAACCGACGCCACACCTCAGCAGCGGCTTCGCGCGCTGCGGCTGCATTGTCTGCTCGAAGTGCTCTACGCCACGGGCTTGCGCGTTTCCGAACTGGTGGCGTTGCCGCTGTCGGCGGCGCGCCGCGACGCCCGGATGATCGTGGTGCGCGGCAAGGGCAACAAGGAACGGCTGGTGCCGCTGAACGAGGCGTCGCGGCAGGCGATGGCCGATTACCTCGCCGCGATGGAAGCGCTGAAGCCCGAGAAGAAGAAAAACGTCCCCGCCTCGAAATGGCTGTTTCCCTCCTTCGGCGAAAGCGGACATCTGACGCGACAGCATTTCGCGCGCGACCTCAAAGAGCTTGCATCCGCGTCGGGGCTGGCGCCGCGGCTGGTCTCGCCGCATGTGCTGCGCCACGCCTTCGCCAGTCACCTCCTGCACAACGGCGCCGACCTGCGCATCGTGCAAACCCTGCTTGGCCACACCGATATTTCGACCACGCAGATCTATACCCATGTGGTCGAGGAGCGGCTCAAGAGCCTGGTGCGCGACCTGCATCCGCTGGCGGAGAAGTAGACTTCCGCGTATCCAGCAAGTATGCCGCCTTGACTTCGACGCCTTCTCCCCCGAAACAGCCTCACTCGATCGCTACCCGCCATGGGCCTCCGCCCCGACCGTCAGCTAAATCGTTGAAGAGACTAATCTTCTTTATCAAAGACGAAACCACTTCGCCCGCAGCTAAGTTCCTCCCTATATTGGTTTGATGCCGGATCAGATGCGCAGCTACCTCGACTTCGAAAAACCCGTCGCCGAACTCGAGGCCAAGGTCGACGAGTTGCGCGCGCTGGCTGCGACCGGCAGCGACATCGGCGATGAGATTGCGCGAATCGAGGACAAGGCGTCGCAGGCGCTGACCGACCTCTATGCCAGCCTGACGCCGTGGCAGAAGACGCTGGTGGCGCGCCATCCGCAGCGGCCGCACTTCACCGATTTCATCAACACACTGATCACAGAATTCACGCCGATGGCGGGCGACCGCAAGTTCGGCGAGGACGAAGCGCTGATGGGCGGCTTCGGCCGCTTCCGCGGCGAAGCCATCTGCGTGGTCGGCCAGGAAAAGGGCGCCACCACCGAAAGCCGTATCAAGCACAATTTCGGCATGGCGCGCCCGGAAGGCTATCGCAAAGCCGTTCGCCTGATGGAGCTGGCCGACCGGTTCGGCATCCCCGTGCTGTCGATCGTTGATTCGGCCGGCGCCTATCCCGGCATCGGCGCCGAGGAACGCGGACAGGCGGAAGCCATCGCGCGGTCCACCGATGCCTGCCTGTCGCTCGGCGTGCCCAATGTCGCGATCATCACCGGCGAGGGCATGTCCGGCGGGGCGATTGCGATCACCACCGCCAACCGCGTGCTGATGTTCGAGCACGCGATCTACAGTGTGATCTCGCCTGAAGCGGCGTCCTCGATCCTGTGGCGGGACGGCACGAAGGCCCAGGAAGCCGCCACCAGCATGAAGATCACCGCCCAGGACATGCTGCGATTCGGCGTCATCGACCAGATCCTGAAAGAGCCTCCCGGCGGCGCCCATCGCGACCCCGCCGCCATCATCGCCTCCACCGGCGATGCCATCGCCCAGGCCTTCAACGACTTCCGCAATCTCGATGCGGATGCGGTGCGCAAGCAGCGGCGGCAGAAATTCCTCGATATCGGCCGCAAACTGGGCTGAACGGCTTCGATTCCTCGCCTTTTGGGGGAGATCGAGGGGCTGCGAGCCACGAAAGCCGCAGCCCCATCGCAAAATCGCCGATTTTTCGCCAAATCGTTGAATTTAGCCGCAATTATGCCCCGACCTCGTTCTTTATGGTCTGTTGACCATGCCCGCCAAGGTACCGGCTTGCGCGGCGGGTTCGAGTTGCGACAAATCGGCCTAAAGGGTAAGATTTTATACATCGGCTTCAGGGCATGACGCTGTGGTTGGGGTGCGAAAATTGCCCGATGGGTGTGGAGCTTAGCTTTTGATTTATCGCACGCTGGTACGCGCGCTCATCACGTCGGCTGCCCTCGCGGCCGGCGTTTTGTTGACTGGCTGCAACAGCGACGAGATTTCGCTGGCCAACAATGCCAAGGCCAACCAGCCGGTCCCGCCGAAGCTGATCCAGGCCATGGTCGAAAAGGACATGGACCTGAACTCGCCGATTCTGGTCCGGATCTTCAAGCAGGAAGCCGAACTCGAAATCTGGAAGCAGGATCGCGCCGGGCGTTTTGCGCTGCTGAAGACCTATCCGATCTGCCGCTGGTCGGGCGATCTCGGACCGAAGGTCAAAGAGGGCGACCGCCAGGCGCCGGAAGGCTTCTATTCGATCTCGCCGGCGCAGATGAATCCGCAGTCGGCCTATTATCTGTCGTTCAACACCGGCTACCCCAACGCATTCGACAAGGCGCTCGGCCGCACCGGATCGCAGCTGATGGTGCATGGCGACTGCTCCTCGCGCGGCTGCTACGCGATGACCGACGAGCAGATCGCGGAAATTTATTCGCTGGGCCGCGAGTCCTTCTTCGGTGGCCAGAAGTCGTTCCAGCTACAGGCCTATCCGTTCAAGATGACGCCAATCAACATGGCGAAGCATCGCAACAATCCGAACATGCCGTTCTGGCGAATGATCAAGCAGGGCTACGATCATTTCGAGGTGACGAAGCACGAGCCGAAGGTCGATTTCTGCGAGAAGAAATACGTGTTCGACGCCATCAGGGCGCCCAACGCCACGCGCGACCCGGTGTTCGACGCGTCGGGCAAATGCCCGGCCTATGCGATTCCCGATGAAGTCGCCGACGCCGTACGCGAGAAGCAGCAGGCCGAGGCCGCTGAAACCGCCAAGCTGATTTCGAAGGGCACGCCGGTCGCGCGGCTCAACACCGGTATCGACGGCGGCATGCACAAAATATTCGCCGCACGCGTTCCTGAAGCCAGCACCGGGCTGTCGGAAGGCGGCGACAGCCAGGGACTGGCGGCGCTCTCGCTGGCCCGCGCGCCCGGCACCATCCCCTCCCACGTCAACCCGCCGCGCGCGCCCTCCGACAATCTCCTGCTCGGCGCGCCGCAGGAGCCGAAGCTTGCTGCGGTCGCCAGCGCGCCGACAGCCGGACCGACAGCCTCGACCCCGGCCCCGACACGGGTCGCCAACGCCGCGCCGGCCGCACAATCCGACGGATGGTTCTCCAGCCTGGCCCGCAAGGTCGGCATTGGCGGCGGCGATGCGACCGCGAGCACCTCAAGCACACCGCCGCCCGCGTCGGCGAAGCCGAAGGTGATCGAGGCCAAGCGAACCGAGCCACCGCGTCACGAAGCCGCGGCACCCAAGACGTCAGCCCCGAAGGCCGAACCCAAGCAGGCCGCAGCCCGGCCGCCGCTGAAACCGTCGGTGACCGATACCGCGGCGCCAGCTGCTCCGGCCGCTCCCGCGCAGGTCGCCGGATCGGCGCCGATCATCTCGTCGAACTCGTTCGACAGCCGTTTCGGGGCGATGAAGTAAGCTTTCGTCACGCTGAAGCGCAGGGTGGGCAAAGCGAAAGCGTGCCCGCCAATCAAGCTGAACTTATCGGGAGAGAAGATGGTGGGCACGGCGCCATCGCGCCTTTGCCCACCCTACGACACCGCCTTCACGGATGTCAGCGCACGATCACAAGCAGCTCAGCCGTATTTGCCGTGGCAGTGCTTGAACTTCTTGCCGGAGCCGCAAGGACAATCCTCGTTGCGGCCGACCTTGCCCCAGGTGGCGGGATTTTTGGGATCGCGGTCGGCGGCGGCGACCGAAGGCACCAGGGACGCATTGGCGAACGCCATCTCGTCTTCGCCGGTATCCGGATTGAGCTTGTGCGCTTCCATCACCGGCAATGCCGGCTGCTGCTCTTCCGGCGGAACGATCTCGACGCGCATCAACTGCGCCGTCACCGCCTCGCGCAGATGCGCGATCATCGCCTCGAACAGGCTGAAGGCTTCCGACTTGTATTCCTGCAACGGATCGCGCTGGCCGTAGCCGCGCAGGCCGATGACCTGGCGCAGATGGTCGAGCATCACGAGATGCTCGCGCCAGAGATGATCCAGCGTCTGCAGCAGAATGGTCTTTTCGACGTAACGCATCACGTCGGGGCCCCATTGCGCGACCTTGGCCGCCATGCGCTCGTCGACATACTTCTCGATGCGCGCCAGCAATTCCTCGTCGGCGATGCCCTCTTCCTTGGCCCATTCATCGACCGGAAGGTCGACGTCGAGCACGCGCTTCAATTCGTCCTTGAGGCCGGTAACGTCCCACTGCTCGGCATAGGCATGCTCGGGCACATGCTTGGCGACGACATCGTCGACGAAGGCATGGCGCATGTCGGCGACGGTCTCGGCGACACTGTCGTCCTTCATCAGGTCGACGCGCTGGTCGAAGATCACCTTGCGCTGGTCGTTCTGGACGTTGTCGAATTTGAGCAAATTCTTCCGGATGTCGAAGTTGCGGGCCTCGACCTTCTGCTGCGCCTTCTCCAGCGCCTTGTTGATCCAGGGATGGATGATCGCCTCACCCTCTTTGAGGCCGAGCCGCGTCAGCATGGTATCGAGCCGGTCGGACCCGAAGATCCGCATCAGGTCGTCTTCCAGCGACAGGAAGAATTTCGAGCGTCCGGGGTCGCCCTGACGGCCGGAGCGGCCGCGCAGCTGGTTGTCGATGCGTCGCGATTCATGGCGTTCCGAACCCATGATGTAGAGCCCGCCGGGCTTGGTGATGGTCTTGGCCGGCTTCGAACCCTTGGCAGGTTCGATTTCGACGACGTCTTCGGCCTTCAGCACGATCTCGCGGAAACGCTCGATGTCGGCCTTGATGAGTTCGATCTTGGCGGCCTTCTCGGCCTCGTCCGTGATGTGCGCGGTCTCCTGCAGGATCCGCATCTCGAGCGAACCGCCGAGCTTGATGTCGGTACCACGGCCGGCCATGTTGGTCGCGATCGTGATCGCGCCGGGGACGCCGGCTTCCGCAACGATATAGGCTTCCTGTTCGTGGAAGCGCGCGTTCAGCACCGCGAACAGTTTCGCAGGCTTGCCCGCGCGCGCCGCGGCATAGAGCTTCTCCATGCCGGATTCAGAACCGAAATCGATCTGCTTGTAGCCGTGGTTCTTCAAATAGTCGGCCAGCACTTCCGACTTCTCGATCGAGGCGGTGCCGACCAGCACCGGCTGCAGCCGCGCATTGGCGCGTTCGATCTCGGCCAGGATCGCGGCGTATTTCTCGTTCTGGGTGCGGTAGACCTCGTCGTCCTCATCGAGACGCGCCACCGGCACGTTGGTCGGGATTTCAACGACCTCGAGCTTGTAGATGTCGAACAGTTCGTCGGCTTCGGTCAGCGCGGTGCCGGTCATGCCGGCGAGCTTGGCGTACATCCGGAAATAGTTCTGGAAGGTGATCGAGGCCAGCGTCTGGTTTTCCGGCTGGACCTGGACATGCTCCTTGGCTTCCAGCGCCTGGTGCAGGCCTTCGGAATAGCGCCGGCCCTGCATCATGCGGCCGGTGAATTCGTCGATGATGATGACCTCCCCGTCGCGGACGATGTAGTCCTTGTCGCGGTTGAACAGCGAATGGGCGCGCAGCGCCTGATTGATGTGATGGACCACCGAGACGTTCTCGACGTCGTAGAGCGACTCGCCCTTGAGCTGGCCGGCGTCACGCAGCAGGGTTTCGATCTTCTCCATGCCGGCTTCGGTCAGCGTCACCGTGCGCTGCTTCTCGTCGACGTCGTAATCGGTCTTGTCGAGCTTGGGCAGGAAGGTGTCGATGGTGTTGTAGAACTCCGACCGGTCGTCGAGCGGGCCGGAGATGATCAGGGGCGTGCGCGCCTCGTCGATCAGGATCGAGTCGACTTCGTCGACGATGGCGTAGAAGTGGCTGCGCTGGACCATGTCCTCGAGCCGGTACTTCATGTTGTCGCGCAGATAGTCGAAACCGTATTCATTGTTGGTGCCGTAGGTGATGTCGCGCGAATAGGCTTCCTTGCGCTCGGCATCGTCGAGGCCGTGGACGATCACGCCGACGGAAAGGCCGAGGAAATTATAGATCTGCCCCATCCATTCGGAGTCGCGGCGGGCGAGGTAGTCGTTGACGGTGACGACGTGGACGCCTTTGCCGGCCAGCGCGTTGAGATAGACCGCAAGCGTCGCGACCAGCGTCTTGCCTTCGCCGGTCTTCATCTCGGCGATGTCGCCCTCGTGCAGCACCATGCCGCCAATCAGCTGGACGTCGAAATGGCGCTGGCCGAGGGTGCGCTTGGCCGCCTCGCGCACGGTGGCAAAGGCCGGAACCAGGAGGTCGTCGAGCGTCTTGCCGTTGGCGATCTGCTCGCGGAATTCGGCGGTGCGGGCCTTCAGCGCCTCGTCCGACAGCGCGGTGAGCGTGGGCTCGAGCGCGTTGATGGCGTTGACGCGGGACTGGTATCCCTTCACCCGCCGGTCGTTTGCGGAGCCGAAAAACTTGCGGGCGAGCGCGCCGATCATGCCGAGTTCCTGTCTGTGCCGTGTCTTGCTATGCCGTGTCTTGCGTTGCGGCCGTGACGTGATCCACCAGATTGCCTATCAACTCACCGTGACGCGTCGCGGCAAACGCCCCGATCCGGGGGTCATCCGCCAAGTGAGTGGGATTCAGGCAAGCTAAGGTTCAACGGCAAAAAGCCCAGTAAAATAAGCGCTATCGCCATCGATTGGTTCCGGCAGAGATATGGCTGGGCTTGAGCCTTGTCAACGCCGCCAAGATGTCAAGGAATTCATCATTTTGACAGACTTTTCGCGTTGCCAAGGTGCCATGATTGGGCGAGTGTCCCGCCGCCTTTTGGCATTCCCATCTTCAAGACAAGGATTTTGCATGACCTCCCCGTTCCCGGAAACGAAAACCGGCCTGCGCTTCGGCTTGGCCTCCCTGGCCCTGACGACCTGCCTGGCTGCGGTTCTGGCCGCCGGCGTGCCGGCCCGCGCCCAGGACAACCCCGTTCTGGCGAAGGTTAACGGCGTGGAGATCCGTCAGAGCGACGTCGCGCTGGCCGAAGAGGAACTTGGCCCGAGCCTCGCCCAGATGGACCCGGCGACCAAGAAGGACAACGTGCTGGCCTTCCTGATCGACCTCAAGATCGTCGCCAAGGCCGCCGAGGACAAAAAGGTCGAGAATTCCGAGGACTTCAAGCGGCGCATGGCGTTCACGCGCAGCCGTCTGTTGATGGACAGCCTGCTGGCCACCGAAGGTAAGGCGGCAACCACCGAAGAGGCCATGAAAAAGGTCTATGAGGAGGCCTCCAAGCAGATCACCGGCGAAGCCGAGGTTCGCGCCCGGCACATCCTGGTCGAGACCGAGGACGAGGCCAAGGCGATCGCGGAAGAGCTGAAAAAGGGCGCCGATTTCGCCGATCTCGCCAAGAAAAAGTCCAAGGACCCCGGCGCCTCCGACGGCGGCGACCTCGGCTTCTTCACCAAGGAGCAGATGGTGCCGGAATTCTCGGCCGTGGCGTTCGTGCTCGAGCCCGGCAAGATCTCCGATCCCGTCAAGTCGCAGTTCGGCTGGCACATCATCAAGGTCGAGGAAAAGCGCAACCGCAAGGCGCCCGACTTCGAGCAGGTCAAGCCCCAGATCGAAACCTACGTGACGCGCAAGGCGCAGGCCGATTACGTGGCCAAGCTGCGCGAGGCCGCCAAGGTCGAGCGCATGGACAAGCCGGCCGAGCCGGCGGCGAAGCCGGCCGAGGCTGCTAAGCCCGACGCCTCCAAGATGGCGCCGGCGAAGAAATAAAATCGACTTCGCCGCCCGACTTCAGTATTTAGGCATCATGCCCGGCCCACTCAGGTGTGCCGGGCATCCATGTCTTAGGGCCTTCATCAACGGATGCTGAAGACGTGGCTGGCCGCGAATCCTGCTGGATCCGGCCCCATCGCTTCCAATCTTCCTGTCGATAAGGCGCCCCCATGTCATCAGCCGTTTCCCCCCTCGCACCAACCGAAGTCCCCGACATGCCCGTGATCGGGGGCGTGCGGCTTGCCACGGCCGCCGCCGGCATCCGCTACAAGGGGCGCACCGACGTGCTGCTCGCGATCATGGACAAGGGGACGAATGCGGCCGGTGTCTTCACCCAATCGAAATGCCCAAGCGCCCCGGTGGAATGGTGCCGCGCCCAGCTCAAAGGCGCAGGTTCTTCCAAGGGAGGACTTGCGCGCGCGCTGGTGGTGAATTCCGGCAATGCCAATGCCTTCACCGGCAAGACCGGACGGCAGGCCACGACCTTGACGGCGTCGATTGCCGCCAAGGCTGTGGGGTGCAAACCAAATGAGGTGTTTCTCGCCTCCACCGGCGTGATCGGCGAGCCGCTTGACGCCAGCAAATTCGACGGCGTGCTGGGCACGCTGGCCGACAGCGCTGCGCCTGCGGACTGGATGGGCGCGGCCCGGGCGATCATGACCACCGACACCTTTCCGAAGGTCGCGACCGCGACCGTGAAACTCGGCAAGGCCAAGGTCACCATCAACGGCATGGCCAAGGGCGCCGGCATGATCGCGCCCGACATGGCGACCATGCTGTCCTTCGTGTTCACCGACGCGCCGCTGTCGTCGGCCGTGCTGCAAGCGCTACTCAAGAGCGGCGTCCAGGATACCTTCAATGCGCTGACCATCGACAGCGACACCTCGACATCGGACACGCTGCTGGCGTTTGCAACCGGGACGGCCGCCGCCGCCGGCGCGCCCAAAATCACCCGCGCCGGCGACCCGAGGCTGAAGGCCTTCACCAAGGCGTTCCGCGCGGTGCTCGCCGATCTTGCCGAGCAAGTCGCCCGCGACGGCGAAGGCGCGCGAAAACTGGTCGAGGTCATCGTCGAGGGCGCGACCACCAACATCTCCGCGCGCCGGATCGCGATGTCGATTGCGAATTCGCCGCTGGTCAAGACCGCGATCGCCGGCGAGGACGCCAATTGGGGCCGCGTGGTGATGGCGGTCGGCAAGGCCGGCGAGCCCGCCAACCGCGACAAGCTGTCGATCTCGTTCAACGGCATCCGCGTCGCCAAAAGCGGCGCGCGCGATCCGTCCTACAACGAGGCGGAGGTTTCCGAGGCGATGAAGGCTCCGAAGATTCAGATCAAGGTCGCGCTCGGCCTCGGTAAGGGCCGCGACCGCGTGCTGACCTGCGACCTCACCAAGGAATACGTCGCCATCAACGGCGATTACCGGTCGTAGACATTGCCGTCATTGCCTGCGACCAACGCGAAGCGTTTGCGCAAGGGAGCGTAAGCGACGAAGCAATCCATCTATCCGTTACGCCGCACCATGGATTGCTTCGCTTCGCTCGCAATGACGGATTGACCAGTCGAGCCCGCGTCAGCTGCTGATCCGCGCGTCGGCGATCGCTTTTTTGAACAACGCGTTCATCGCTTCCGCAATGCCCTGCGTCGGGCTGACCTCGAAGTACAATCCGGTCGAGGCGCAGCTCTGCATGTTCTGCGCGATCTGGCTGTTCGGCGACGGCCCGTAGGGCCCGGCATTGAACGGCGCGATCCACGTATTGTACCAGGCG
Organism: Bradyrhizobium sp. AUGA SZCCT0160; assembly: GCF_018130105.1. Lineage (NCBI taxonomy): Bacteria > Pseudomonadati > Pseudomonadota > Alphaproteobacteria > Hyphomicrobiales > Nitrobacteraceae > Bradyrhizobium > Bradyrhizobium sp. AUGA SZCCT0160. The sequence continues at coordinate 46,211 of NZ_JAFCMD010000003.1, read as the reverse complement.
TTGGTCGGCAGCGCGAGATAGGTGGTGTAGAGCACGGCGATCTTGATGCCGCGAGCCTTGATCGCCGTGCAGAGCGCCGCGTTGAGCGGCGACTGGCAGCGCCCGCTGCTGGTGGTCGGCTTGATGCATCCTCCCGGATTGTACTCGTCGGCGACGCCATCCGACACGAAAAACAGATACTTCAGCGGCGCCGAGGACGTGCCGGCGCCGGGCGCGCTGATCACGCTGTTGATCGCGGGCATGATATTGGTGAACTGGGTATCCTGGTCGTTGTTCTCATTCTGGCCCTTGACGGTCATCAGGTCGATGTTGCCGGCCGCGCTCTTGGCGCTCGACAGGCTGGACGACAGCGAAAACAGGGCTCTTAGCCCGGCCGAGCCCGCCGATGCGCCGAAATCGTAGATCGCCATCCGGAACTGGCTCGAATAGGTCTGGGTCGCGGCCGCCGTGTCCATCAGCTGCTCGGTCGCGCTGCGCAGCACGTCGATCCGCGTGGTCACGCCGAGGGTTTTGGCAAGCTTGTAGTAGTTATTTTTGTTATTGAGATCGTGACAGGCAAACGCACACTTGTCCGAGGTATTGTTGACCATCTTGCTGACGTCGGCCGGCGTCGCGCCGACGCCCATCGACGGCGAATTGTCCATCAGCAGATAGAAATCGATATAGAGCGGCATGCTCGTGGTGGCGGTCGACGAGCCGGTTACGGTGACACTGGTCTTGCCGATCACGCCGAGAAACATCATCGGGACCGTGGCGGAGAACTGAACCTTCGAGGTGATGATGTTCCCGGCCTTCGTCATTGCCGGCGTCATGCTGGTGAGTGTGTAGCCGACCACGCCGTTCATGTTGGCGTTGAAGATATTGGTGGCGTCGGTGACGCCGGCCGGGATCGGCCCATCCGAGGTCATCGATCCCGCGGCGATGAAGCCGGGCGCGCTCTTGGCGACCGAGCCGACGCTGGCCGCGTCGATCGCCGCCTGCAATTTGCTGCGCAGCTGGGTGGCCCGCGAATAGTCGACCGCACATCCGACCGCCGATATGATGGGCAGCGACGCAATCGCAAATATTACGGCGATATTGCCGGAGCGGTCGCAACGAAAGCGGTTGAGCAGAGAAGTGAAAGCGCGCATAGGATGCCTGTTCTGGGCCGGTCTTGCGCACATCTTGCCATCGAGAGATTAACTTATAACTTATAAGCATCTATCCTTCGCTACGCTGAACAAACCGTTTGGCCTCGCGACGATTGCTGGTTAATGAATGGCGTGCGGCACCCCCGCGGTTTTCTGATTAGTTCTTGTGCATGGCTGACATCAAACTCACCCTCGTCGTCGCCTGCGCGCTGGTCGACGCCGACAAACGGGTGCTGCTGGCGCAGCGTCCGGAAGGCAAGGCGCTCGCGGGCCTGTGGGAATTTCCCGGCGGCAAGGTCGAGCCCGGCGAACGACCCGAGCAGACGCTGATCCGCGAACTGCATGAAGAGATCGGCATCGACGTCAGCGAGCCATGCCTGGCGCCGCTGACCTTTGCCAGCCACGCCTACGAGACCTTCCATCTCCTGATGCCGCTCTATATCTGCCGGCGCTGGGAAGGCCAGGTGATCGCCCGCGAAGGCCAGCAACTGGCCTGGGTGCGCGCGGGCAAACTGCGCGACTACCCGATGCCGCCCGCGGACATTCCGCTGATCCCGCATCTGCTGGATTTGCTGTTGTGAGGTGAGCGCGCGGTCACCCACAGCTGTCGTCCTCCGCGAAAGCGGGGGACCCAGTACGCCGCGGTCTCTCGATTCAACCATTGCGGCCTCTGGAATACTGGGTCGCCCGGTCAAGCCGGGCGATGACAGTTGAATGTGCGTTAGCATTCTCGCGACGCATTGCGCCCGAGCTTTGCCAGAAATTCCTTGCCCTCGAAATCAGAGGGCGCAGGGAAGACCGGGTGCGCGCTGCACCCGCGGTCTCGCGTGCGTTCTGTGCTAAAGAAGCTGCACACGAGCATACAGGGCAGCGGAGAACACCCGGCCTTCCCTGCGCAGTGGCTTTACGGCTTATGACGCGCTCTCCCCGGTGAGACGGCCTCTATTGCCACCGTCGCCCCCGGAAGCGTTGGCTCCCGCAGGACTTGACGCCGTTACGGGCGCCAGGACCACACGCTTTCGCCGTACGCTTCAGCCGCGACCGTCAATCGCAACTGTTACGTCCACCGCAACCCGCCCCTCGTCGTGACGATGGCCAACGCCCCTCTGAATGGGACGGGATGGCGATAGATGCGCACTGATTTGGGCCGGACGACAACAGAAATATTTTTGATTTACGGAAATTTTGGACTTGACACGATTTCTGCAAATCGTAAGTGATTTGCCCGTCGGGTTGATTTGCCGCACCCGGACCGCAAGATTGCGCTTGCGGGCGAGGCAACGCAGTTGGCGTTGGCAATCCAGCTAAGCAATTCCGACACGCGTAGTCCGTAGGGCGGGTTCTCTTTAACCCGCCATCCCGCAATCAAGCCGGCGGGTTAAAGCGAACCCGCCCTACGAAGGCCTGCCGATCACGGTCATAGCAAGCGAAAGCGCCGTTGCAGCCGAAACGAGGATTGGTCCTTCCTCAAGCCAATGAGGTAGAGTCCTCGATACTGGGCGTAGCGGCTGCGTCGGGCCTCGGTGGGGTCATTGGTTTCGATCTGCTGCACGTATCCCGCCAATCCGTTCACGAACACAAATCGTGGCCATGTGCAGAAACTGTAAGCACATGCAGTTAACGAATATCCGACGGCGCCGCAGGCATCGTCCAAACAAATGTTGAAATACACCGGTTGTCATCTCGCTATTTGGGAAAATGAGACTATATGTGGAACATCATCGCGCGCCCCCGGCAGTTATCGATGACTGAGAGCGTTGCGCTCCCGCCTCAACCAAGCAGGCGGTCCATTGTCAAATTCTCCAACATCCGACTTCCGTGAGTGGCTGGTGCCTCCGGTGCTGCTGCCGAACTTTTTCGTCATGCTGATCGCCGCCGCGGTCATTTTTCAAGTTTGATCCGTCCACGCGAGACCGCAGAACAAAACCCGTCAGAAAGTCGCAATGGCCAACAAAGCAACTGTCAGGAACGCGTATGGCGTGCCGGCCATGTTCGCCGGATCAAAAACAGGCAGCGATGACGCTGCCTTCGTTTTTGTCAGGGTTGGAAATGAGGAGCGTCGCATGCGATGGGCCGAATGGGATGCTCTCCCGGCATGGACCGGACCTCGTCCCTCCTGGGGACCGAAGTCTGGCGCCCCATCGACACTCGACCAATCCTAACGGTGCCGGTTCCCTTGTTAGACGCATTGACAGCGTCTTTCGGCAATCGATGCTGCGTTTCGCGACCGCCCCCGGTTGAGGAGAAGGAGAGTAAACAGGCCGCGGCAGGTTGTAATCGCGTGATGAAGTAGCCACCTAAGGAACACGCAGCGTCCGATCCGCATTAAGTCCGGATACGCGACGCCTTAGCCATGCCAAATCCTAACGACGATAGCGGCCAACGGCACGTCGCCCTGACGTGCGCGTCATGGGTCAGGACATCCTATGCCTACCGAACATGCCGCCGTGCGGGTCGTCCACAAGCCCTGGGGGGCCCGTGATCTGCACCCCTGGAGCACTATTGACGGGTCTGGTGACGCCATCGGCGAGCTGTGGTTCGAGCGGGCGGCCAAGGATGCGCCTGCCCCGGCCTTGCTCCTCAAGCTGCTATTCACCAGCGAACCCTTGTCGATCCAGGTCCATCCGGACGACACTTTCGCACGCGCGATGGGGATGCCGAACGGCAAGAGCGAGGCGTGGTATATCCTCTCGGCTCAGCCCGATGCGCAGATCGGCGCGGGACTAAAGCACCAAATAACGCCACAGCAATTGCGTGCGTCCATCCAGGACGGTTCGATCGCCGAACTGATGCACTGGCGACCGGTTGCGAAAGACGACGTCATCTACATCCCGGCCGGCACCATCCACGCCATCGGCGCCGGTATTGTGCTCGCAGAAATTCAGCAGCGCAGTGACGCGACATTCCGCCTGTTCGACTATGGCCGGCAGCGCGAATTGCACGAAGACGACGGGGTCGCGGTCGCTCACCCATGGCCGCTTCGAATGCCCTGCAATCCGACCCGCCTTACCGCGGACCGAACGGTCCTCGTCGCCAGCCGGCATTTCGTTCTCGAGCGCGCTGAACTCCCCGAGGGTTCAAGCTGGGCGCTGGTTGCCGAACCGGAAACCTGGATTCTCGTTCTCAGCGGTCACGCCGCCATTGGACTGGCCGCGGCCTCGATCGGGGAAGCCGTCTTCGTTGCCGGCGGACGCACCAGCATCGAGGTCGGCAGCCATGGATTGAGTGCCTTGATCGCGTATCCGGCGAGCCGGCCGATCGATTCCCTGTTGCAACGGCTTGGTGAAACGCCGGGCAATGCTGCCAATCCGACTGCTCCTGCTGTTCCGCAGTTTGAAGGCGCCAAGGAGCCGCGAACATGACGCCGCTTCGCCGCATCGCCGTCATCGGCAATTCGCTGCCCCGCCGCTGCGGTATCGCCACCTTCACGACCGATCTGGAACGCGCGCTTTCCAGTTCACGGCCGGATCTGGAGGTCAGCATTGTCGCAATGAACGACCACGGACAAGCCTATGACTATCCCGCTTCGGTTGCCTTGCAGATCAAGGATGACACCATTGAAGACTATGTGCGTGCCGCGGCGTTCCTGAATGCCGGCCGGTTCGACGTCGTCTGCCTGCAACATGAATTCGGAATCTTCGGCGGCGAAGCCGGCGGCCACATCCTCGAGCTGCTTTCACGCCTCAGCATGCCTGTCATCACCACGCTGCACACGGTGCTGGCCAAGCCGACCGCCGCCCAGCGTGCGGTCATGGAGCGCATCGTCGATGCTTCTTCGAAGATCATCGTGATGGCCAACAAGGGCCGCGAGATGCTGCGCAGCGTTTATCGCGTACCGGACAACAAGATCGAGGTGATCGCGCACGGCATTCCCGACTTTCCGTTTGTCGAGCCCGACGCGGCAAAGGCCAAACTCGGATTCAGCGACCGCTCCGTCATTCTGACGTTCGGCCTGCTCTCCCCCAGCAAGGGCATCGAGGTCATGATCGACGCCATGCCCTTGATCCTGGAACGTCGCGCGGACGCAGTCTATGTCGTGCTCGGCGCGACGCATCCAAATCTGGTGCGCGACCAGGGCGAAGCCTATCGCGAGAGCCTGATGACGCGCGTGCGCGAACTTGGCGTCGAGAACCATGTCGTCTTCCTCGACCAGTTCGTCGATCAGGCAACATTGTTAGAGTTCATTTCGATGTGCGATGTCTACGTCACGCCCTATCTCAACGAGGCGCAGATGACGTCGGGGACGCTGGCCTACAGCTTCGGATTGGGCAAGCCGGTGGTGTCGACGCCGTATTGGCACGCGCTGGAGCTGCTGGATGACGGCCGTGGCGTCATCGTTCCCTTCGGCAACGCGGTCGCGATCGGCAAGGAAATTGCGCAATTGCTCACCAATGCCCCGCGTCGGCAGGCAATGCGCGAGCGTGCCTACACCATCAGCCGATCGATGACATGGGAACGTACGGCCGAACGTTACATGGCCACCTTCGAACATGCGCGCCATGGTGACTGGCTCAAGGTGGTGGCGCGTACCGGGCCGGTCGCGATCGCGCACAGCCCTGCGGCGTCGGACATGCAATTGGATCATTTTCTTTCCATGTGCGACGATACCGGCCTGTTCCAGCATGCGGTGCATTCGGTGCCCGATCGCGCCCACGGCTATTGCGTGGATGACAATGCCCGCGCCTTGCTGCTGGCGTGCGCCCTTAACAATCCGGGCGAAACGCGCTTGTCCGAAGTTTTGACGGCCCGGTTTGCCGCCTTCGTGCAGCATGCGTGGAATCCGGACACCAAACGCTTTCGCAATTTCATGGGCTTCAATCGAACCTGGCTCGAAGATCGCGGCTCCGAAGACAGTCATGGGCGAACATTATGGGCGCTGGGTGAGTGCGCGCGCAGGGACGCAAGCCCGTCGCGACGCCGATGGGCCGCCGCCTTGTTTGCCGAGGCATTGCCGGCCGTCGAGGCCTTCAGTTCGCCGCGCGCATTGGCTTTCACCCTGCTGGGTCTGGACGGCTATTGCGCCGTTGTTCGCGATGATGCGCGCGCCCGGGAAATCCGACATTTTCTCGCCGACAGGTTGATGGCGGGGCTCGCGTCGGTCGAGACGCCGGACTGGACCTGGTTCGAGGAAGGCCTGGCGTATGACAACGCGCGCCTGCCGCAAGCCTTGATGCTGACAGGCATGGCCACGCAAAGTCCCGATTACCTCGCTGCCGGATTGCGATCCCTGCGTTGGCTGATGACACAACAAACGGCTTCGACGGGACATTTCCGTCCCGTCGGCACCACCGGCTTTGGCGAACGGCGCCAACCGCCGCGCGCGTTCGACCAGCAGCCGGTAGAGGCAGCGGCGACGATCGCGGCCTGCCTGACCGCGTGGCGCGCGGAGGGCGACGCGGAATGGAAGACAATCGCAAGCAACGTTTTCGCCTGGTTTCTCGGCCGCAACGATTTATCGATCGCGCTGGTCGATCCCGAGACCGGCAGTTGCCGGGATGGCCTGCATCCCGACCGCGCCAACGAAAACCGCGGCGGCGAGTCGGTCGTGTCCTATCTGCTCGGTCTTGCCGATATTCGTCAGCTGGCGCGCGTCAACGTCAGCGTGACACCGCCCGCGGCGCTTCGCGCCATCGGCGCCTGAGTACATTTTCCCTCCAGCGAACCGAGGACATCTTGTCGCAAGCCTCCTTCATGAATCGGCAGGCGCTCTATCTGCGCCCCGACCCCGCGCGCGTGATTGTACGCCCGTTCAAGCCCGCGACTGAGCCACGCGATCTCAACCCGACCGACAAGACCCGCGCCAATCATATCGTCGAGCGCGTCCTTGCACTCGACCCGAAGGTCGCAGCCCATGTGCTGGCCGACGTGCTGGAAAATTTTCAGGGCCGGCATCGCAACCTGCTGGAGACGTTCGAGGCCCGAGCCGACGTCATGGAACAGGCGCTGGCGGCTCACGGCGCGTTTTCCAAGATTCAGCGCCAGTTGATCGGCGCTTATTTTCTGAACGAATATTCGTTCGAAGCCTCGGCGCTGTTCAATCCCAGCATCGTGCCGCACCCTGACCAATCGGACGCCCCGACCGGCGGCTTGCGCTTTGTTCTCAGCCTGCGCGCCGTCGGCGAGGGCCATGTATCGTCACTGACGTTTCGCACCGGCACGGTCGCAGCCGATGGCAGCCTGACTGTCGATCCAACGGTCCGTCTCGCTTCCAGCCCCCGGATCAAGCTCCGCGCAGCCAGCCCACATGGCGACGAGGTAGAATTGACGTTCAATCCGCACGAGGAACTCAGCGAGCGTGTCATCTTTCCGATCACGGATTCCCAGTCGAACGGTATTGAAGACGCCCGGTTTGTCGAGTTCAGCGATGGCGGCCGGAAAACCTACTATGCCACCTATACCGCCTATAGCGGCAGGGCGATCCGATCCGAGTTGATCGAGACCAGTGACTTTCAGTCCTTTCGAATGTCGCCGCTGCAAGGGACGGCCGCGCACAACAAGGGCATGGCGCTGTTCCCGCGCAGGATCGAGGGCAAATACGCCATGATCGCGCGCCAGGACAACGAGAATCTTTATCTGATCTATTCGGACGATTTGCACCGGTGGGACGGCGGTCAGGCGATCCTGAAGCCGCAATTTCCCTGGGAGTTCGTGCAGATCGGAAACTGCGGGTCACCGATCGAACTGGATGAAGGGTGGTTGTTGCTCACCCACGGCGTCGGGCCGGTCCGGAAATATTCGATCGGCGCGGCCCTGCTCGACAAGAATGATCCATCCCGGGTGCTGGCGCGCGCAAGCGAACCTTTGCTGCATCCGGAGGCGTCCGAGCGTGAGGGCTATGTTCCCAACGTGGTCTATACCTGCGGCGCGATGCGCCACAATGACCAGATCATTTTGCCCTACGCCATCTCCGACACCTACTCCAACTTTGCGACCATCAAGATCGCAGCCCTGCTGCAAGCAATGTCCTGATGGCGCGGCAGAGCTATTCGTACGGCAGGCCTGCTTCGACGTCCACTTTACCGCTGCCTCGAGGCTTCCGCCGGGCCTAGCTCGGTTTTGACTGGATTTCATGCGGTGCCCAGCCGGACAGCCCGATCACGTCGAAGGCGGCCTGGATCCGGCCGTCGGGATTGGCCAAACACTCGCGGCAACGAAGATTGAACTCTCCTCAACCCGCTGGCGCTGACCCCGTTCGCCCGCGCGGCGCGGCGCGTTTCGGCGGGTCGCCGAGCCGCGCCCTGAGGCGCGGTATCATGAAGTCAAGGAAAGCGCGCAATTTGACCGGCATGAAGCGATTTGGCGAGTAGACAAAGCCAACGGGCTGCGGTGGCGGCTGAAAATCCTGAAGCAGCGGCGTGAGATCTCCCGATTTGATCGCTTCGGCGACGTGGTAGGAAAACGCTTCGGTGATTCCAATGCCGGCACGCGCGGCATCGCAGGCCGACTCGAGGTTGCTTACGACGAGCCGCGACCGCACGGGCACGACGTATTCAGCCTTGTCCCGGCTAAATCTCCACGACGATGGCGATTGAAGCGGCGGATAGCTGATGCAGTCGTGCCTCGACAGGTCTTCGGGCGATCTGGGCGTCCCGCGAGATTTCAGGTAGGCGGGGCTCGCGCACATCACGCGCCGAATTTCTCCGATCCGCACTGCGATCAGACTGCTGTCGGCAAAGGTGCCGTGAAGGGCGCCGATGCGGAGGGCAACATCGACGTGCTCCTCCAGCAGATTGGCCGCGCGGTCCTGCAACGAGAGCTGGACGTCGACCTCCGGAAATGTCGCCAGAAACTCCGCCAGGACCGGTTGTAGATACATGCGGCCGAGGGCGACCGGCGCCGATACGCAGAGATCGCCGCGCGGCGTCGTGTACTCGCCGGAGGCGGCGCGTTCGGCTTCCGCCACATCGGCGAGAATCCGCTTCGCTGCGGCGATGTAGGAGCGTCCCGCATCCGTCGGCACGAGCGCACGGCTCGAGCGGTTGAACAGCTTGGTCTCCAGGTGCGCTTCGAGCTCGGAGACTTTCCGGCTGACCGTTGCGAGCGGCGTTTTCTGCCGGCGCGCCGCCGCCGACAAACTGCCGGCCTCGGCAACCGCCAGCACCACCGACATGGCTTCGAAGCGGTCCATTGGATGTTTCCATTTTGTGGAAGGGTCTTTCTCGATTTTACCAGATACCCATCGTTTTCGGAAGGGTCTAGTTACGGACGCACAGCAACGGACTGGCCCCAACCCGAATTCCAGGAGACCGACATGACCTCGATCCAATCCAAAGGCATCGCCTTCATCACCGGCGCATCGACGGGCATCGGCGCCATCTACGCCGACCGGCTGGCCAAGCGCGGCCACGACCTTATTCTGGTCGCCCGCAACAAGGACCGGCTCGCCTCCCTGGCGCGCCGGATCGCCGGCGATACCGGCCGCAACGTCGAGACGGTCGAAGCCGATCTCACCGTCGCTGCGGATCTTGGGCGCGTCGGGGACATCCTGCGGACCAACGCCGGCATCTCCATGCTCGTCAACAATGCCGGCGTCGGCGCCACGGGGCCGCTGGTCTCCTCCGACATCGACAAGATGGAGGACATGATCAGCCTGAACGTCACCGCGCTGACGCGGCTGACCTATGCGGCGGCGCCGGGATTTGTTGCCCGCGGCAACGGCACGATCATCAACATTTCATCGATCGTCGCGATCGCGCCGGAGGTGCTGAACGGTGTCTACGGCGGCACGAAAGCGTTCGTGCTCGCGTTCAACCACTCGCTGGTTCACGAGCTCACGGGCAAGGGCGTCCGCGTGCAGGCGGTGCTGCCGGGCGCGACGGCCACCGAATTCTGGGATGTCGCCGGCATGCCGGTTCATCATTTGCCGCAGCAGATGGTGATGTCGGCCAACGACCTGGTCGACGCCGCCCTCGCGGGCCTCGACCTTGGCGAGACCGTGACCATCCCGTCGCTGCCCAACCAGGCGGAATGGGATCGTTATGAGGCGGCGCGCCGCGCGATGTCGGACAAGATTTCGAGCGCCATCGCGGCCCCCCGCTACAACCTGCGCAACCACGAGCGCATCAGCGCCTAGCAACAAATTCAGCCGAACATTGAATTGAAACCAGCAGCACCCTGACAACGGAGTTCACCATGTCATACATTGCAACTCAGCTTCCGACCCCGGCACTAAGCCCATTTGTCCGCTGGCGTGATCATGCCGAACACCTGCTCGCCTACGCCGAGCCGGTCAGCCGCGCCGGGCTCTATGTTTCGCTCGCGGTCATCTACGCCTGGTTCGGCGGGATGAAGTTTACCGAATACGAGGCCAACGGGCTGGTGCCGCTGGTAGAGAACAGTCCGCTCGTCGGCTGGTTCTATGCCCTGCTTTCGGTCCGCGGTTTCTCCACCTTCCTCGGTTTTGTCGAGCTCAGCATCGGGCTCTTGATCGCCCTCAGATTGGCGAGCCCGATCTTTTCCGCGGCCGGCGGCCTGCTCTCGGCCGGGCTCTTCGTCACGACCCTGAGCTTCATGATCTCGACGCCCGGCGTCGTCGTGCCCGAGCTCGGCTTCCCCGCGATCTCGGTCGCGCCGGGTCAGTTCCTCCTGAAAGATGTCGGCCTGTTCGCCGCCTCCTTCTGGGTGCTCGTCGACTCGCTGAAGACCATCATTCGCAATTGATCTGCCATTCCGGACAGAAGGAGCACGAACATGAGCAAGCGATTGGACTACAATCAGATTGCACCGGCAGGCGTGAAAGCGCTGGGCGGCGTCTATGGCTACGTCATGCAGAGTGGCCTTTCCTCCACGCTGGTCGACCTGGTCTACTTGCGGATTTCCCAGATCAACAACTGCGCCTATTGCCTGGACATGCACACGCGCGACCTGCTCAAGAAGGGGCAGAAGATCGAGAAGCTCGCGCTGCTGCAGGCCTGGGCGGAAGCCGGCAATCTGTTCGATGCGCGCGAACGCGCCGCCCTGGCATGGGCCGAGACCGTGACCCGTGTCGCCGATACCGGCGTGCCGGATGACGCGTATCAGGCCGCCCGCGCCGTGTTCGAGGAGCGGGAGCTCGTCGACCTCACGATCGCGATCGGCCTGATGAACGCCTACAACCGCCTCGCCATCAGCTTTCGCAACACGCCGCAGGTAGCAATCGAGAGTTTGAAGGCGGCATAGTCCGCGAACAAGTCAGAACAGAAGGACCAGCAACATGAGCGTCATCGTCAGAGCCGCCGCCGTGCAGATCAGCCCCGTGTTGTACAGCCGCGAAGGGACCGTGGAGAAGGTCATCAGGAAGATCCGCGAACTCGGCAAGCAGGGTGTCCGGTTCGCGACCTTCCCCGAAACCATCATTCCCTATTACCCGTATTTCTCCTTCGTGCAGCCGGCCTATGCCCTCGGCAAGGAGCATCAGCGTCTGCTCGAGCAGTCGGTGACGATCCCGTCCGCCGAGACCGATGCGATCGGCGAGGCGGCGCGAGAGGCTGGCATGGTGGTCTCGATCGGCGTCAATGAACGCGACGGCGGCACGATCTACAACACCCAGCTGCTGTTCGACGCCGACGGCACGCTGGTCCAGCGCCGCCGCAAGATCACGCCGACCTATCACGAGCGGATGATCTGGGGCCAGGGCGACGGCTCGGGGCTGCGCGCCGTCGACAGCGCCGTCGGGCGCATCGGACAGCTCGCCTGCTGGGAGCACTATCTTCCCTTGGCGCGTTATGCGCTGATGGCCGACGGCGAGCAGATCCACTCGGCGATGTATCCCGGGTCGATCTTCGGTCCCCTGTTCGCGCAGCAGACCGAAATCAATGTTCGCCAGCACGCGCTCGAATCGGGCTGCTTCGTTGTCAGCGCCACAGGGTGGCTCGATGCCGAGCAGCAGGCGCAGATTGCAAAAGATACCGGCGGTCCTGTCGGGCCGATTTCCGGCGGCTGCTTCACGGCGATCATCGGCCCCGATGGTCAGATCATCGGCGAACCGCTCAAGGCCGGCGAAGGCGCGGTGATCGCGGATCTGGACTTCGCGCAGATCGACGCCCGCAAGCGACTGATGGACGCGCGCGGCCACTACAGCCGTCCTGAACTGCTTAGCCTGCTGATCGACCGGACGCCGACGGCCCACGCTCACGAGCGCGCGGGACACCCGAAGATCGAGGGATCGCGCGCCGTTGGCGGGAAAGAAAGTATCTCCGACGCCGCATGAGGACCGGTTTGCCACCTGGCGCCGAGGGCGGACATTTGGCGTCCGCTTCACCGCCGCCTCCAGACTCGCTTTCGCAGAGCCCGGCCGCAGCGATTGGTGGCGCTAGCGGCCGCCAGTTTCCTTCGCCAGTTCGGTCAGCTTCGTACCGACGTCGTGAAGTATCCCCTGGAATGTCTTCAGATCGCGTTCGGACAGGTTGCCGAACAGCAGTTTGGCAAACTCGGTCGTCTCCGATTGCAATCTTGCGAAGGATTTTTGCCCTTTCGCCGACAGAACAATGACGGCAGCGCGCCGATCCGTCGGGTGTGCCGTGCGACGGACAAAACCGGTCTCCTCAAGCGCATCGATGAGCGTGGTTACGTTACGCGGCGTGACCTTCAGTTCCGCGGCCAATTCCGCCTGCGTCATCCGCTCGGCCCCACCCAGCACCCACAACACTTGCGCCCTTGTTTGCGTCAGGCCGCGCTCGGCCAGGCCACGCTGCATATCCGCCGACATGAGCGTTGTGACCAGAAACAGCTGCGACAGCACGTCGCGGCAAAGTGATGCATTATCTACATTGTGTACCATATTCACGATATGCTCTATACCAATTCGATTGTCATTTGGAGTCCTGTCGTGCTCGCCACCAATACCGCTTCCCAGGGAAATATCGCATTGATGCGTAACGCCTTCGCCGCCTTGAGCCGCAGGGACATTGCGGCTGCCGCCGAGTTCCTGTCGCCGGACTTCATCATTAACTTGGCCGGGGTGCCGCATCAAATGCGCGGCCGGCGCACATGGCGCAGGAATTCGGAAGCCTTCTTCAACTCTTTTCCCGACATTCAGATCGAAACGCAGGACATGTTTGCGGCCGACGACAAGGTGGCGGTGCGTCTTCGCTTTACCGGAACGCACACCGGCGAGTTCCTGGGAAATCAGCCGACCGGAAAGCGCGTCGATTACCAAAGCTACGAACTGTACCGCATTGCCGATGGCAAGATCGCCGAGGAATGGATCTGCTCCGACATGCTGACGATCCTGACCCAGATCGGCGCATTTCCTGCCAGGCATCTCATGCTGATGTGGCTTGCCGGATACCGTGTGTGGTTTGCGGCGGGCGTCGGCCTGCTTGCGGGGGTGATTTCGACGCTGATGCTGTCCTCCATCGCAGCCTGACCAGACGGACCACGAATCACAATTCTACTTCGTCTTCCCCTTCACCGCCGCCTCCAGGCTCGCTTTCGCCGAACCCGGCCGCAGCGGTTTGGGCTGGCTCTCATGCGGCGCCCAGCCGGACAGCCAGATCACGTCGAAGGTGGCGCGGATGCGGCCGTCCGAATCGGCAAAGCGTTCGCCGTAGATCTCTGCCATCCGCAGCAGCGTGGCGCGGCGGGTCGGCACCCGCCGCCGCTCGACCAGGATGTTGGTCGCGCCCATCCTTCTCAGATCGGCCATCAGCGCCAACGCGCTGTCGTAGCGCACTATGAGGCGATCGACGTCGGTGACCGGCAGCGCAAAGCCCGCGCGCTGCAGCAGCGCGCCGACATCGCGCAGATCGGCAAAGGGTGCGACGCGCGGCGACACCCCGCCCTCGCATTCGGCCTCCGCCGCCGCAAAGGATTGCCGGAGTTCGGTCAGCGTATCGCCGCCGATCATCGTCGCCAGCAGCAATCCATCCGGCCGCAGCGCGCGCCTGATTTGCGCCAGCACGCCAGGTAGATCGTTGACGAATTGAAAGGCCAGCGCGGACACCGCGAGATCAAGCGATTCCGGCGCGAGCCGCAGCGTTTCCGTTTCATCCGGATCGATCCGGGTGATGGATTTGAAACGATCGGCCAGCGGCTTGCGCAGCAGCTCGCACGGCGTCCAGATTTCGGTGGCGTCGGAGAAATTTCGCATCACCGCCGCCAGCCGCTCTTCCATGTCCTCGGTGACGCGATCGAGCAGGAACGTCGCTGGCCCAAGGCGCTGCGCACGATCCTGCCGGGCGCGCAACAGCGCGCGGTCGAACAGGATGGGTGCGGTGGTCGGGTGCGAGGACATGCCGGTTGGTACGCCGATCGCCCAGTCTCTGGCAATCCGGTGCTTGAGCAGTTTGTTCAGCAGCGCTAGCCTCACCCCATGGACGCCGAGGCATCACCACCACGCTCCATTTCCGGCCATTTGCGCGGCGCGTTGAGCGCGTGCCGCGCGGTGTTCGCGCATATTCCAAGGCTGGCGCTCGACATTGCGCTGCCATCGCTGTGCGTGTCCTGCCGCGAGCCGGTCGATGGCGAGGGTGTCTGCGCCGAATGCTGGGCCAAATTGTCGTTCATCGAACCGCCCTACTGCCCGCGGCTCGGCATTCCCTTTGTGTACGACCCCGGGCCCGATTTGCTGTCGATGGAGGCGATTGCCAATCCGCCGGCCTACCAGCGCGCCCGCGCTGCCGTGCGCTACGACGATGTCGCGCGCACGCTGGTCCATTCGCTGAAATATCAGGACCGCACCGATCTGGCGCCCGCGATGGGGCGCTGGATGGCCCGCGCGGGCCAGGAATTGCTCGACGAGGCCGACGCGCTGGTCCCGGTTCCCCTGCATTGGCGGCGTGGCTGGAGCCGCCGCTACAACCAGTCCGGTGCGCTGGCGCGGGTGATTTCGCGTCAAACCGGGGTCAAACTGGCCTGCGAGGCACTCCGGCGGGTCCGGGCAACCGAACAGCAGATCGGGCTGTCGCGCTCGCAGCGGGCCAGCAACGTGCAGGGCGCGTTCAAGGTCGCCCCCGACCGCAGCGCCGACATCCAGGGCCGCCGCGTGGTCCTGATCGACGACGTCCTGACCTCCGGCGCCACGACCGACGCCTGCGCCCGTGCCTTATTGCGCGCCAAGGCCGCGCAGGTCGACGTGCTGGTATTCGCGCGGGTTGTGGACACCCACCGGGCTCCCATATAATTCAAAGACTTGTAATCCAAAGACTTGCCATTTCCGGAACTTGCGAACCAGAGCGCTCCATGACCGCTGCCGTTGAAATCTACACCCGCCCGGGCTGCGGTTACTGCACCGCGGCCAAATCGCTGCTGACGCGCAAGAATGCCGCGTTTACCGAACTCAGCGTATCCAACGACCCTTCCTATCGCGAACAGATGTACGATCGGGCCGGCGCCGGCGCGACGTTTCCGCAAATCTTCATCGGCGCAAACCATGTCGGTGGCTGCGACGAGCTTTACGCGCTGGACCGCGCGGGCAGGCTCGATGCATTGCTGGCGGGAGAAAAGGCCTCGTCATGAGCGCTGCCACGACCTTCACCGCCGCGATGGTGCAGATGCGCACCTCCCTGCTGCCGGAGCCGAGCCTCGAGCAGGGCATGAAGCTGATCCGGGAAGCTGTGGCGCAGGGCGCTGATTATGTGCAAACCCCCGAGGTGAGCAACATGATGCAGCTGAACCGCAAGGCGCTGTTCGAGCATCTGGCCAGCGAAGAGGACGACAAGTCGCTGAAGGCTTATCGCGCGCTGGCGGCGGAGCTGAAGATCCATCTGCATGTCGGCTCGCTCGCGCTGCGCTTCTCGCCGGAGCGCGCGGTCAACCGCTCGTTCCTGATCGGGCCTGACGGCAATCTGCTCGCCAGCTACGACAAGATCCATATGTTCGACATCGACCTGCCCGGCGGCGAGAGCTACCGCGAGTCCGCCAATTACCAGCCGGGCGAAACCGCCGTGATCTCGGACCTGCCGTGGGGCCGGATCGGGCTCACGATCTGCTACGACGTGCGCTTTCCGGCGCTCTACCGTGCGCTCGCCGAAAGCGGCGCGTCGTTCCTGTCAGTGCCGTCCGCCTTCACCAAAAAGACCGGCGAGGCGCATTGGCATATCCTGCTGCGCGCCCGCGCCATCGAGACCGGCTGCTTCGTGTTCGCCGCCGCGCAATGCGGCATGCATGAGAATAAGCGCGAGACCTACGGACACTCACTGATCATCGCGCCCTGGGGCGAGATCCTCGCCGAGGGCGGCGCCGAGCCCGGCGTGTTCCTGGCCGAAATTGACACCTCAAGGGTCGAGACCGCACGCAAAACCGTGCCGTCGCTGCAGCACGGCCGGCGCTTCGGCATCGCCGATCCCAAGGCCGGCCCGGAACATCTGCATCTGGTCCGGGGCTCGGCATGATCCGCTACAACCTGCGCTGCGAGCGGGGCCATGCTTTCGAAAGCTGGTTTCAGAGCTCGACGGCCTATGAGAGCCAGGAAAAGCGCAGGCTGGTGAGCTGTCCGTCGTGCGGCTCGGTCAAGGTCGAGCGCGCCATCATGGCCCCGCAGGTCGTCAGCAAGAAGGGCCGTGAAGATTCGCGTCGCGTGCCCGCTGCGGAAGTCGCAGGCCCGGAAGGTGCGCCCACCGAGGCCACGCCGCTGTTGATGGCGCAGGAGCTCGAGCTGCGCGCCAAGATCAAGGAATTGCGCGATCACATCACCAAGAACGCCGATAATGTCGGCGAGCGCTTTCCCAACGAAGCGCGCAAGATGCATTACGGCGATATCGAGCACCGCCCGATCTATGGCGAGGCGTCACCCGACGAAGCCCGCGCCCTGATCGACGAAGGCGTCGAGGTCTCGCCGCTGCCGGTGCTGCCGGACGATCGGAATTGACGCGCTTTCTGTAACTATTTTTCCGTCATTGCGAGCGTAGCGAAGCAATCCACACTTACTTCGCTGCTCGATGGATTGCTTCGCTTCGCTCGCAATGACGGTAGCTACGCCGCCACCAGCAGCGCCACCCCCGCCACGATCAAAACAATCCCCGACAATTCCCGCGCCGACATAGGCTGCTTGAACGAATAATACGCCACGGCTTGCGCGAACAGCACCTCGACCAGCGCCAGCGTGCGGACATTGGCGGCCGCCGTCAGCGCAAACGCCAGAAACCAGAATTGCGACGCGAATGCGCCCATGAAGCCCGCCAGCATCGAGGGCCTCCATAAGCCCAGGATCTTTCGGAGCACGTCGGGCGCGCGGAACAGCAGATAGACCGTCAGCACCAGCGTTTGCACGAACAGGCCGAACACCAGCGTGTAGGACGCCGCCGTGACGAAGGAAACGTCAGGCACCGTGATGATGGCGCCGCGAAAGCCGATCGCCGACAGCGCAAAGCAGCCGGCGGCGACCAGGCCGATGATGGTCGGCTTTAACTCGGCAAAGCCCTTTTCACCACCCGGCCGCAGCGCGGTGATGACAACGCCGATGGTCGCGATCAGGATCGCGACCACTTTCAGCACGGTGAGATGATCGCTGAGGAAGATGAAGCCGAAGATCGCGGTCTGGATCGCCTCGGTCTTGAGGTACGCCGTCGTCACCACGAACGAGCGGTCGTTCATCGCCAGCAACATCAGGCCCGTAGCGACAATTTGGCTGAGCGCGCCGAGCAACAGCCACGGCCAGAACGCGGCGGTCGGCCACGGGATGGGGTCGCCGGTCACGGCGATCACGACCGTGAAGAAGATGATCGAGAACGGGAAGCCGAACAGGAAACGGATATTGGTCGCGCCCCAGGTCCCGAGCGGCCCCGTCAGCGACCGCTGCATCGCATTGCGCGCGACCTGGCCGAGGGCTGCAATGATGGTGAAGGGAATCCAGAGCGAGGCAATCGTGAACATGAAAATACCGGCGGAAGGGTGCCGCACCGTGCCGGTCGCGGCGCACGGGGTCAACCGAAACGGCGCATGACAGGATTGCGTGTGATCCGAGTCTTAGCTGCGCTGCGGGAGAGTTGAGTAAGGGGCCAACAAATTCGGTTGTCATACGCGGGCTTGACCCGCGTATCCATCATCTTCGAAGAGTATGGATTGCCGGGTCAAGCCCGGCAATGACGCGCATCTACATCTCCTCGGCGACCACCATGTAGTTCACGTCCATGTCGGACGAGATGCTCCATTTGTCGGCGAGCGGACTATAGACCACGCCGGCCTGTTCGGTGATGGCGAGGCGGTTGTTGGCGAGGTGCTGCGCGAGTTCGTCGGGGGTGACGAACTTGTTCCACTCATGGGTGCCGCGCGGCAGCCAGCGCAGCACATATTCGGCGCCGACGATCGCCAGCGCGAAGCTCTTCCAGTTGCGGTTCAGCGTCGAGAGCACCATCATCCCGCCCGGCTTGAGCATCGCCGCGCAGCGGTCGAGGAAGACGCCCACGTCAGTGACGTGCTCGACCACTTCCATCGCCAGCACGATGTCGAAGCGCTCGCGCACGTCCATCTCCTCGGCCGTGGTGCAGCGGTAGTCGATCGACAGATGGCCCTTGTCGGCGTGCAGCTTGGCGGCGGCGATGTTGGTCGCGGAGGGATCGATCCCGATCACCTGCGCGCCCAGCCGCGTGAACGGCTCGCACAAGAGGCCGGCGCCGCAGCCGATATCGAGGATGCGCAGGCCGCCCAGGCAATTCAGGCTTTTGACATTGCGCTCGAACTTGCGGCAGGCGGCGTCGCGGATATAGGTCAGCCGCAGCGGATTGATCTTGTGCAGCGGGGCCATCTTGCCCTTGGGGTCCCACCACTCGTCCGACAGTTTTGAGAATTTTGCGACTTCGGCCGGGTCGACCGTGCTCCCCGATGCGCCGGCGTGATTTGTTTGCATGGCCATGGATGGCGCGCCGCTCCTATCGCGCGGTGATGGCATTGCGGAATTCCAGCGGCGAGGCAATCATTTTGATGATCTTGCCGCCTTCTCCGACGCCGAAGATCTCCACGTCGCCGTAGTTGAACAGGCGGCCAAGGATGCTCTGGTTGACGTCGACGCTCTCGACCTTGTCGAGACTCATCTCGAACGTCTTCCGCTGGATGAATCCGGTCTTGTGGACGACGCGCAGATTGGTGACGTCGATCTCGGTGATCCAGCGGTGGAACCAGGCGGTCACGGTCTTGTACGCCGCGAAAATCGCGACGATCGCCGCGAGCGACATGCAGACCAGCGCCAGGGGTCCCGGCGGGACCAGACCCGAGGCCACGAAGAGCGCAATCGCCACGACCCAGCCCACAATCGCCGGCAGGAAGAAAATCCAGTGCGCATTGCTGGAATACAGCACCTTCTCATCGGGCTGCAGGATATCGTCGATATAACGCCCCATCCACCTGACCTAAATTGCGCCTGACCTGAATTAACCCGCTACCACAGCATTTTGCGCCATTTTAGACCGAAAATGCACCCGGATGCTTGCCCCGGGACGCGCCGCTATGTATACGCCGCTTTCGGCCCGGACGCTCCATTTTCGTGCGGGCCACCATACTTATCCTCACAGGGAATGCACGCGTCGTCATGGGCCGCCTCGTGATGAAATTCGGCGGTACATCCGTCGCCAATATCGACCGAATCCGCAACGTCGCGCGTCACGTCAAGCGCGAAGTCGATGCCGGACACGACGTCGCCGTGGTGGTGTCGGCGATGTCCGGCAAGACCAACGAACTGGTGGACTGGTGCCGCGACGCCTCGCCGATGCACGACGCCCGCGAATATGACGCGGTGGTCGCCTCCGGCGAACAGGTCACGTCCGGACTGCTGGCGATCGCGCTGCAGGCGCTCGGCATTCAGGCCCGCTCTTGGCAGGGCTGGCAAATCCCGATCCGGACCTCGGACGCGCACGCCTCGGCGCGGATCCTCGACATCGACGGCACCGAGATCATCAACCGTTTCAAGGACCGCAAGGAAGTCGCCGTCATCGCCGGCTTCCAGGGCATCAACCCGCAGACGGGCCGAATCACCACGCTGGGGCGCGGCGGTTCGGACACCTCGGCGGTGGCGATCGCCGCCGCCATCCATGCCGACCGCTGCGACATCTACACCGACGTCGACGGCGTCTATACCACCGACCCGCGCGTGGTTCCCAAGGCGCGGCGGCTCGACAAGATCGCCTTCGAGGACATGCTGGAACTGGCCTCCCAAGGCGCCAAGGTCCTGCAGGTGCGCTCGGTGGAACTCGGCATGGTGCATAGTATGCCGGTTTTCGTCCGTTCCAGCTTCGACAAGCCCGAGGATATCGACCCGCACGCCACGCCGCCGGGCACGCTGATCTGCAGCGAGGAGGAAATCATGGAAAACCACGTCGTCACCGGCATCGCCTTCTCCAAGGACGAAGCCCAGATTTCCGTGCGCCAGATCGAGGACAAGCCGGGCGTTGCCGCCGCGATCTTCGGACCGCTCGCGGACGCCAACATCAATGTCGACATGATCGTGCAGAACGTCTCCGAGGACGGCAAGACCACCGACCTGACCTTCACGGTGCCGGCCTCCGACTATACCCGCGCCAGGGACACCATCACCGCGGCCAAGGACAAGATCGGCTACAAGCGGCTGGACAGTGCCACCGACGTCGCCAAGGTGTCGGTGATCGGCAGCGGCATGCGCAGCCATGCCGGCGTCGCCGCCCAGGCGTTCACCGCACTTGCCGCGCGAAACATCAATATCCGCGCCATCACCACCTCCGAGATCAAGTTCTCGGTGCTGATCGACGCCGCCTATACCGAGCTTGCGGTGCGCACGCTGCACACGCTCTATGGGCTCGACCAGGCGTAGGGCGACGTTACGGCGGCGGATGACCCTTCCTCGTCATTCTCAGGTGCGCAATTGCGCACCTGAGGGCGTGCGTAGCACGAGCCCGGAATCCATCTCACCACGAGGTCCGCTGCCCAACGGATTCCGGGCTCGCGCCAAGAGGGCGCACCCCGGAACGACGCGGGGATAGAGCGCGAATCGTGATCGGAACGGTCCCGCTCAAGCAGCCACCGTGCGGAGTTAGATTTTCTCTTAGCTGCCGCAGCATTGGCCTGACACAGACGTTATTGCTACTGGCAGGCGTTTTGCTTGGCAAAGCAAGCCTCGATTGGTTATACGGCCTGACAGGTGCGCTGCCGCAAACTGTGCCACAGTTTGGCGATCCCGATTCGGCCGGGAACGATGGTTTTGGTGGCGGCTTGCGGCGGCGCCGAATGAATAAAATTGTTGCTATTGTTGAGTTTCACGCCAGTGCCCGGCCACCCGGCACGCTGGCCTCGCGGGGGAGGATTTTGGCAGATGCGGAGCACGTCGGGAGGCCCCCGCGTCTTGTTGAGACGGCTCCGCGAAACCATGGCGGAGCAGGTCTCCGCTCAGGAGCGGCTGGACAAGATCGTGGTCCTGATCGCGGCCAACATGGTGGCCGAGGTGTGCTCGACCTACGTGCTGCGCGTCGATAACACGCTCGAGCTCTACGCCACCGAGGGTCTGAACCGCGACGCCGTCCATAGAACGGTTCTGAGCGCGCATGAGGGCCTGGTCGGCCTGGTCGCCAGCGAGGCCACCCCGCTCAACCTCTCCGACGCGCAAACCCACCCGGCGTTCTCGTTCCGCCCGGAAACCGGCGAAGAAATCTATCATTCGTTCCTCGGCGTGCCGATCCTGCGCGCCGGCAACACGCTCGGCGTGCTGGTCGTGCAGAACCGCGCCAAGCGTACTTACGTCGAGGAAGAGGTCGAGGCGCTGCAGACCACCGCGATGGTGCTCGCCGAGATGATCGCCTCCGGCGAGCTGGCGGCGCTGGCGCAGCCCGGCGCGGAACCCGCGGCGCGGCATTCCATGCACAAGGCCGGCGCGATCCTGTCCGACGGCATCGCGCTCGGCCACGTCGTGCTGCACGAGCCGCGCGTCGTCATCACCAATTACATTGCCGAAGACCTGCCGAAGGAAATCAAGAAGCTGGACGCGGCGCTGACCAAGCTGCGCGCCGATCTCGACCGCATGCTGGAGCGCGGCGACGTCGCCGAGGGCGGCGAGCACCGCGAGGTACTGGAAGCCTACCGCATGTTCGCCAACGACCATGGCTGGTCGCACAAGCTGCACGAGGCGGTCGCCACCGGCCTCACCGCGGAAGCCGCCGTCGAGCGCGTCCAGTCCGACACCCGCGCGCGCATGCTGCGCTCGACCGATCCCTATTTGCGCGATCGCCTGCACGACCTCGAGGACCTCGGCCACCGCCTGATGCGGCAATTGGTCGGCCAGGACCACGCGCCGTCACGCGAACAGCTGCCCGACAATGCGATCCTGATCGCGCGCGCGATGGGCCCGGCCGCCCTGCTCGACTATGACCGCAAGCGCCTGCGCGGCCTCGTGCTGGAGGAAGGCACCGCCAATTCGCACGTCTCGATCGTGGCGCGCGCGCTCGGCATTCCCGCGGTCGGCGAAATCCCCAACGCGCCGGGGCTCGCCGATCCCGGCGACGCCATCATCGTCGATGGCACCTCGGGCTCGATCTATGTGCGCCCTTCGGCCGAGATCGAATCGGCCTATGCCGAGCGGGTAAGATTCCGCGCGCGGCGGCAGGCGCAATATTCGGCGCTGCGCGACAAACCCTGCGTGACCAGGGACGGCCAGAAGATCGAGCTGATGATCAATGCCGGCCTCGTCATCGACCTGCCGCATATCGACGACACCGGCAGCGCCGGCATCGGCCTCTTCCGCACCGAGCTGCAGTTCATGGTCGGCCAAAGCCTGCCGCGCACCTCTGACCAGCTCGCGCTGTATCGCACCGTGCTGGACGCCGCGGGATCGAAACCGGTCACGTTCCGCACGCTCGACATCGGCGGCGACAAGGCGCTGCCCTATATGGAAACCGTGATCGAGGAAAATCCCGCGCTCGGCTGGCGCGCGATCCGGCTCGGGCTCGACCGGCCCGGCCTTTTGCGCGGCCAGATTCGCGCGCTATTGCGCGCCGGCGGCGGCCGCGCGCTGAAGATCATGTTCCCGATGATTTCGGAAGTCGCGGAGTTCGATCAGGCCAAGGCCATCGTCGAGCGCGAGCTGACCTATCTGCGTCAGCACGGCCACGCGCTGCCGGAACGCATCGACGTCGGCACCATGGTCGAAGTGCCGGCGCTGCTTTACCAGATGGACGAACTCCTGAAGAAGGTCGATTTCATCTCGATCGGATCGAACGACCTGTTCCAGTTCATGTTCGCGGTCGACCGCGGCAATGCCAAGGTCTCCGAACGGTTCGACACCATGTCGGCGCCGATCTTGCGGGCCTTGCGCGACATCGTGCGCAAGGCCGATGCGGCAAAGAAAAGCGCCTCGCTGTGCGGCGAGATGGCGTCAAAACCGCTCGGCGCGCTGGCGCTGATCGCGCTTGGTTACCGCTCGCTTTCGCTGTCGGCGACCGCGCATGGCCCGGTGAAAGCGCTGATCCTCGATCTCGATGCCAGGAAGGCCGAGGCCGTCATGATGCCGCTGCTCGAAGCGCCGGCCGGCAGCGTCTCGATCCGGCAGAAGCTGACGGAATTCGCCGAAGCCGAGGGGTTGTCGTTGTAGCGAGGCTCTGCCCCGGCAACGCCCCGTCCCTTTGCGCCAATGAGAACTCCGACATGTTACCCGAAGCCAAACTCGATATCCTGCTCGCCCATCACGCCTCGCTCGAGGCGGAGCTGCTCGGCCAATTGAGCTCGGAGAAATACGTCCAGATCACGCGCGAGCTCGCCGAGCTCAATCCGCTGATCGATGCCGTCAAGGCCTATCGCGCGGCGCGCGCCGAGATAACGGACACCGAGACGTTGCTGGCGGATTCCGCCGCCGATCCTGACATGCGCGGCATGGCGGAAGCCGAGCTCGAAACGCTGCAGACGCGCGTTGGCGAACTCGAGCAGAAGATCCGCGTCGCGCTGTTGCCGAAAGACGCGATGGACGACCGCAACGTGATGCTGGAAATCCGCGCCGGCACCGGCGGCGACGAAGCCTCGCTGTTCGCCGGCGACCTGTTCCGGATGTATGAGCGTTTTGCCGCGCTGCAGGGCTGGAAGGTCGAGGTGATCTCCGCCAGCGAGGGCACCATGGGCGGCTACAAGGAAATCATCGCCGAAGTGCAGGGCCGCGGCGCGTTCGCCAAACTGAAATTCGAATCCGGCGCGCACCGCGTGCAGCGCGTGCCCGACACCGAGACGCAGGGCCGCATCCACACCTCGGCGGCAACCGTTGCTGTCTTGCCCGAGGTCGAGGATGTCGATGTCGACATCAAGAACGAGGACTTGCGGATCGAGACCATGCGCGCACAGGGCGCCGGCGGCCAGCACGTCAACAAGACCGAATCCGCGATCCGCATCACCCACATCCCGACCGGCATCGTGGTCATGATGCAGGACAGCCGCTCGCAGCACAAGAATCGCGCCTCGGCGATGAACATCCTGCGCTCGCGCATCTATGATGCCGAACAGCAGCGCATCAATGCGGCGCGCTCGGCCGACCGCCGCGAAAAAGTCGGCTCGGGTGACCGCTCCGAGCGCATCCGCACCTATAATTTCCCGCAAGGCCGCGTCACCGATCACCGCATCAACCTGACACTCTATAAATTGCCGCAGGTGATCGCGGGCGAAGCGCTGGGCGAACTGATCGACGCACTGACGACCGAGCATCAGGCCGCCCAACTCGCCGCCCAGGGCGCCGCGGCGTGAGTGCCCTGCTCCGGCTCTTGCTGAGTCGCTCCTACAATCTCGCTGTCGTCCCTGCGAAAGCAGAGACCGATAACCACCGGCCTTGGTTGTTGCGCGAGATATCAACTTTTACCGCCCACACCGAGAAGCCGCGGCGCCGCGATGAGCGCAATTGCGCTCACGCTGGGGGTCCCTGCGTTCGCAGGGACGACGGATGGATAGATTTTTGCGAGGTCGTCAGGTGACAGATTCCTTCGCCGGACAAACCGTCGAGACCGCGCGGCGCACGCTCACTGCACGCTTCAAATCCAATGCGATCGAATCCGGCGAACTCGACGCGCGGTTGCTTGTCGGCGCGGTGCTTGACCTTGATCTCACCGGCCTGATCACGGCCGCGCAGCAGCAACTTACGGCAGACCAATCACTGCGGCTGGAAGATTTCGCGCATCGCCGCCTGCTCGGCGAGCCGGTCGCGCGTATTCTCGGCCACAAGGAATTCTGGGGGCTGCCGCTAAAGCTCTCGGCCGCGACACTGGTGCCGCGGCCCGACACCGAGACGGTGGTCGAGCTGGCGCTGGAATTATTGCGTGCCGGCGGCGCGCTCAGCCGCAAATTGCGTATCGCCGACCTCGGCACCGGCTCCGGGGCGATCTTGCTGGCGTTGTTGTCGGAGCTGCCGAACGCGCATGGGTTCGGCACCGACATTTCGTCAGCCGCCCTGCAGACCGCCGATGCGAATGCCGCGTCGGCAGGGCTCTCTGATCGGACGACGTTCATCGCCTGCGATTACGCGTCCGGATTGACCGGGGCGTTCGACCTGATCGTGTCCAACCCGCCCTATATCCGCTCAGTGGATATCGCCGGTCTCGCCATCGATGTCCGGGAATACGACCCGCCGGCGGCGCTCGATGGCGGCGCCGACGGGCTGGATGCCTACCGCGCGCTGATCCCGCAGGCCGCATCCCTTCTGGCGCCGGGCGCGGCCCTGGTTGTGGAGGCCGGAGAGGGCCAAAGCGGGCAAATCCAGGCCTTGATGGCGGCGGCGGGGCTAATCCCGGCAGGCGTCCCCAAAGCCGATCTGGCGGGCATTCCGCGGGCGGTCGCGGGCGGCAAAATGCCCCGATAAGGCCCTATTGGAACGCAAAAAAACCTCTTGGAATATTGCCCGGGAGCGACTACGTTCCGCTCACAACATCGGTCCAGGGTTGCCGCCCCCCGTAATAACGGGTGGGGGCCTGAATTCTCGAAACGAGAGCCCGCCGAGTGAAAGGTTCCAAAACGCAGGTCCAATCGAGCGCAATAGCCTGAGCTGTGCTGCTCTCGACCGCAAAGCGAACGAAAGCCTGATATTGCGCTTGAAGACCTACGCAAGAAACAGTCACGCAAAACAGTTACGTAGAGCCTGTGCTCCAGCGGCTGTTGAGCTTGTTTCGGTCGGGCGTGTTTCTGTTGGGCTGGTTTTGGCAGGCTAAGTAATTTGGTCCGGCTGGCTGTGAACGCCGGCGGTTGGGGAACGCGTCCTTGTTGAACGCGAGGGTTGGCGAAATCGACGTCATGAATTTGAACGACACCGTGAATCGGTGCGCACAGTCGTGCGCCCGGTCCGGTGAGGCTACGACGGCAACGGCAACTTCAGGGCTGGAATAAAGGCAAGACATGAGAAACGGTCAGAACAACAAGCGGATGCGTAACCGGAATAACAACAATAATA
Source organism: Bradyrhizobium sp. AUGA SZCCT0160 (assembly GCF_018130105.1). NCBI lineage: Bacteria > Pseudomonadati > Pseudomonadota > Alphaproteobacteria > Hyphomicrobiales > Nitrobacteraceae > Bradyrhizobium > Bradyrhizobium sp. AUGA SZCCT0160. Next base: position 19,796 of record NZ_JAFCMD010000003.1, on the reverse strand, counting down.
ACAACAATAATAATAACCGGCGCGGTCAAAACCCGATGACCCGGGTGTTCGAATCGAACGGACCCGACATCAAGATTCGCGGCACCGCCTCCCACGTTGCGGAGAAATACGTCCAGCTGGCGCGTGATGCGCGCTCATCCGGCGACCCGGTTGCGGCCGAGAATTACTACCAGCACGCCGAGCATTATTTCCGCCTGATCGCGGCAGCCCAGGAGCAATTCCGGCAGAACCAGCCGCAGCCGCGCACCGAAAACGAAATGCCGCCCGAGGAGCACGAAGACGAGGGCGAGAACTTCAACCATTTCGGCCAGGAGCCGGGCTTCGTGCCGCAGCAGCAACAGCCGTTCGTGCCGCGCGAGAACAATCAGCAGCGCGATTTCCAGCCGCGTGAGGGGCAACCCTTCCAGCGCGACCGCGACCAGCAGCCGCGTGAGCATCATCGCGAGCAACGCGAACATCGTCCGCAGCCGCAATATCAGCCGCAGCCCCAGCCGCAGCCGGTGATTGCCGATACCGGCGGCGTCGACCGTCTGCCGTCTTTCATCACCGGGCCGCAGCCGCAGGTGAACGCCGCGCCCGGCGCCTTCGAAGGCAATGGTGGCGGTGAACGCTTCCCGCGCCGGCGCCGCCGGCCGCACGGCCCGCGTCCCGACAACGCAGCCGCCGCGCCGGTCCCGAGCGAAGATTTCAATCCGGGGAATGAGTAGCTAGCGTCAGCGCAATCTGCTGTTTTCGAAGGGTGGGCATCGCGCAAGCGTGCCTGCCCTTTTTCATGCCCGCGTTGCTGTTGTCGAGGATGGCACCAGCACCGGCTGCAGCGACGGAATCAGTCGCGTGCGTTCGCGGTGCGCGGGAATCGCACGGTAGACCTGCTTGGTCGCCTCCACGATGTGCACGCCGGCGAACGGCAGCGACAGCGCCGCGCCGACGCGCTCCCACGCCATCGCCGAACGCAGGAACCAGCCTTTGCCGACCGGCGGCAGGAACAGCGCCTCGCCCCACGCCGTCGGCGTGAACCAGGTCTGCCGCAGCAATTGCGTGATCTGCGCGCGCGAATAGGGCCGGCCATGGCCGAACGGCGTGTTGTCGGTGCGGGTCCACACGCCGCGGCGATTGGGAATCACTGCAATCAAACGCCCCGACGGCGCCAGCACACGCCACACTTCGCGCAGCAAACGTTCCGGATCGTCGGACATTTCCAGCGCATGCACCAGCAGGATGCGATCGACGGCGGCGTCCGGCAACGGCATCGAGAATTCATCGATCAGGGTCGCCAGCGCCGGCCGCGCCGTCGGCCATTTCAGCACGCCCTGCGCCGCCGGCATGAACGCGATGCAGCGTTCGGAATCTTCGCGAAACAGGCCGAGATAGGGCGTGGGATAACCCAGCCCGAGCACGCGCAGCCCATCCGCATCAGGCCATCGCGCCCGGATGCCGCGATTGATCAGCTGCCGGGCCACGATGCCGAGGCGGCGCGAATAGAAATCGCGGAGGTCGATGACGTCGATGGTCATGGGTTCAATCTATCACGCCGCTGTTCCCCGCGGGGTGCGGAAATTTGCATTGCCGCAGGAGCGTTAACGCCATATTTCCTGCCCATATGTGGCGTGTTAGAGCTTGATCGGGAAAGGCGCGCCCCGCACTTCGATGGCGGGACGGGCCCCGGTTTTCCGAAGAGATCATGCTCAAGCAAGAAATCACTCATACTGTTCGTGGAGATACCATGGCTTCGGAAATTCGCACCTTTACCTGCCTCAACGACAATTTCGGCTATCTGATCCACGATCCCGCGACCAAAGCGACCGCCTCGATCGACGCGCCGGAAGCAGGCCCCATCCTCAAGGCGCTGGAACGCGAGGGCTGGACGCTGACGGATATTCTGATCACCCATCACCACCACGACCATGTCGGCGGCGTCAGTGAGCTGAAGCAGAAGTACAATTGCCGCGTCGTCGCCCCGCACGACAAATCCGCAGCGATCGCCAATGTCGATCTGCGCGCCGCCCATGGCGACGTCATCAAGGTAGGCAGCCTCCTGGTGCGCGTGCTGGAAACGCCCGGCCACACGCTCGACCACATCTCCTATGTGTTCGACAGCGAAAAAGCGCTATTCGCCGCCGACACGCTGTTCTCGATCGGATGCGGCCGCGTGTTCGAAGGCGACTATCCCATGATGTGGGATTCGCTGCTCAAGCTGCGCGCGCTGCCGGATGATTTCAAACTCTATTGCGGCCACGAATATACCGCCTCCAACGTCAAATTCGCGCTCACGGTCGAGCCCGACAATGCCGCGCTGGTCGCGCGGGCCGCGGAAGTGACGAAGTTGCGCGCGGAGAACAAGCCGACGATTCCGACGCTGCTTGGCGAGGAAAAGAAGGCCAACGTGTTCCTGCGCGCCGACGAGCCGTCGGTCGCCGCCAAGCTGCACATGAAGGGCGCCAACGCCGCCGACGTGTTCGGCGAGTTGCGCGAACGCAAGAACAAGTCCTGATGACGCTCCCGGCAGGTACTGCCGAGACAAGTGCCGCCGAGATCATCGCGCGGCTCGACCTGAAGCCGCATCCGGAAGGCGGGCATTATCGCGAGACGTTTCGCGATTCCCGCACCGATGCGAGCGGCCGTTCGCGATCCACCGCGATCTATTTCCTGCTGGCGCGCGGCGAGCGCTCGCACTGGCATCGCATCGATGCCGTCGAGGTCTGGCATTACTATGCCGGCAGCGCGCTGACGTTGAAAATCGCCGACGATGACGGGCAATGGAGTTTCAGGCTCGGCCCGAATCTAGCCGCCGGCGAACAGCCGCAGGCGATCGTGCCGCCCGACACCTGGCAAGCCGCCGAGAGCACCGGCGACTGGACATTGGTCGGCTGCACGGTGGCGCCGGGATTCGATTTTGCGACATTCGAGATGGCGCCGAAGGATTGGGAGCCTTCTTCGTAGGATGGGTGGAGCGAAGCGATACCCATCAATTGCGTCCGTGCGGTGAGATGATGGGTATCGCTGCGCTCCACCCATCCTACGGTCCTTTCCTCCACACCATATCCTTTGCCGCGATCAGGCCGCCGCCGGCGATCAGGATCGCGGCAATCGCAATCGTAGCACTCGCCGTGGCAAAGCCTGCGAGGATCAAAAACGCGGTCGACAGTAACGGTGTTGCGTAAGACGCAGCGCCGAGCACGCGGATGTCGCCGCGCTTCATGCCGATGTCCCAGGTAAAGAACGCGGCGCCGACCGGGCCGACGCCGAGTGCGATAATGGCAAGCCATTGCCCTGACGTTTCCGGCCAGACCGTGGTCTCGACCATGCGGTGGACGAGAGCCGCGAGCAGTGCGGTGGCGAGGCAGAATCCGGCCACCGCATCGGTCGGCACCGCCTTGAGCTTGCGCGACATCACCGAATAGGCCGCCCACACAAAGGCGGCGACGAAGGCCGCCGCCAGTCCCGGAATCTGCGCCGGCGCAAAGCCGCCGCCGCTGTTGCCTGACAACAGCAACACCGTGCCGGCGAGACCGAGCAGCGCGCCGACGATGTGATGCGCCGCCAGCCGCTCGCCCGGCAGCAGCGAGGAGAACAGCACGATCAAAAGCGGCCAGAGATAATTCAAGAGACCGGCTTCGGCCGGCGGTGCAAAGCGCAGCGCCAGGAAATACAGCGCGTGATAGCCGAACAGCCCGCCGACGCCGACCACCCACGCGGTCGGCGATTGCCGTAACGCGGCGAAGGCCGCGGGCCGCCAGATGAAGCTGATGAAAGCGACCGCCGCCCCGATCGCGAACGTCATCGCCGCGAGCTGAAACGCCGGAATTTTCCCGGTCGCAACCGTCAGGACCGACAGCAGCGACCACATCAGGATCGCGGTCAGTCCGATAAGTGTGGCGGTACGGGGGGTCATGAGGCCGGCAACGGTGCGAAATTTTTCCGTCATGGCCGGGCTTGTCCCGGCCATCCAAGTTTTTCTAACGTCGTTGTAAAGACGTGGATGCCCGGCACAAGGCCGGGCATGACGACTTCTTGATAGATTGTGGCTGCGAGCGATCCGGTGGGACCCCAGCAGTCACACCATGTACTGCCCGCCGTTGATCGTCAGCGTCGAGCCGGTGATGGCGCCGGCCTCGTCGGCGGCGAGGAAGACCACCGCGCGGGCGATTTCTTCGGGCTCGCCGAGGCGATTGACCGGGATCAGCGGCAGGATGCTCTTCTCCAGCACGTCCTTCGGCACCGCCTGCACCATTTCGGTGTTGATGTAGCCGGGGCAGATCGCGTTCACGGTGATGCCGCCCTTGGCGTTCTCCAGCGCCAGCGCCTTGGTGAAGCCGATGTCGCCGGCCTTGGCCGCCGAGTAATTGACCTGGCCGAACTGTCCCTTCTGGCCGTTGATCGAGGAGATGTTGATGACGCGGCCGAACTTGCGGGCGCGCATGCCTTCGATCACCTGGCGGGTCATGTTGAACAGCGAGCCGAGATTGGTGTTGATGACCGCGTTCCACTGCTCGAGCGTCATCTTGTGGAAGGCGCCGTCCTTGGTGATGCCGGCATTGTTGATCAGCACGTCGACCGGGCCGAGATCGGCCTCGACCTGCTTGACGCCGGCCGCACAGGCGTCGAACGAGCTGACGTCCCATTTGTAAACGGGAATGCCGGTCTCCGATTTGAATTTCTCCGCCGCGGCGTCATTGCCGGCATAGCTCGCCGCAACCTTGTAGCCCGCCGCCTTCAGCGATTTGCTGATCGCAGCGCCAATGCCCCTCGTGCCCCCCGTAACCAATGCAACACGTGCCATGCGTAGTCCTCCTTGGTGGTCTTTTTACGAGCCGGAATTGTCCCGGTCATTGACGAAGCCTGCTCTTCAAAGTGCGGCGCGTTCTCTCACTCGACAACGTACCAGAGATGAAAATGCCCGGCGCAAGACCGGGCATTTCAGTTTTATCGATTTGAACCGTGGTTGACAGATGAAGTTTTCATCAACAACGCATCCCAACTGCCTTTTATCTGTACGCGTTTTCTTGACGCGAACCGGTACCCACTTCGCTTGAAAACACTATGGTTCAGTCGCGTGCGATGCACATGGCAATGCCCATGCCGCCGCCGATGCACAGTGTGGCAAGGCCCTTCTTGGCATCGCGCTTCTGCATTTCGTGCAGCAGCGTCACCAGCACGCGGGCGCCGGAAGCGCCGACGGGATGACCGATCGCGATCGCGCCGCCATTGACATTGACCTTGGAGGTATCCCAGCCGAGGTCCTTGTTGACCGCGCAGGCCTGTGCCGCGAACGCTTCATTGGCCTCGATCAGGTCCAGATCAGCGATGTTCCAGCCGGCCCTCTTCAGCGCGGCGCGGGAAGCCGGGATCGGGCCGGTGCCCATGATCTTGGGATCGACGCCGGCCTGGCCCCAGGAGACGATGCGGCCGAGAACCTTCTTGCCTTCCTTGGCCGCCTGCTTGGCGGTCATCAGCACCACAGCGGCGGCGCCGTCATTGATGCCGGAGGCGCTGCCGGCGGTGACCGTGCCGTCCTTCTCGAAGGCAGGCTTCAGCTTGGCCATCGCGTCGACGGTGGCGCCATGGCGCGGATATTCGTCGGCGCTGACGATGATGTCGCCCTTGCGGGACTTGATGGTGACGGGGGTGATCTCGTCATTGAACTTGCCGGCCTTCTGCGCAGCCTCGGCCTTGTTCTGCGAATGAACCGCGAACTCGTCCTGCTGCGCGCGGGTGATCTGGTACTGCCGCGCGACGTTCTCGGCGGTGTTGCCCATGTGGTAGCCGTTGAAGGCGTCCCACAGGCCGTCCTTGATCATGGTGTCGACCAGTTCGAGGCCGCCCATCTTGACGCCGCCACGCAGATATTGCGCGTGCGGGGCCATGCTCATGGATTCCTGGCCGCCGGCGACGACGATTTCCGAATCGCCGTTGAGCAGCGCCTGATAGCCGAGCGCAACGGTGCGCAGGCCCGAGCCGCAGAGCTGGTTGACGCCCCAGGCCGGGCTTTCCACCGGGATGCCGGCCGCGATCGAGGCCTGGCGGGCGGGGTTCTGGCCCTGCGCCGCGGTCAGGATCTGGCCCATGATGACTTCGGACACGCGGCCCGGCTCGATGCCAGCCCGCTCCAGCGCGGCCTTGATGGCGATGGCGCCGAGATCATGGGCCGGGGTGGTGGCGAACGCGCCGTTGAAGCTGCCGACCGGGGTGCGGGCGGCGCTGACGATGACGACATCGTCTGACATGGACATCTCCTGTGGGCTTGAGGTTTCTCGACGGCGGGCGGCCGGATGGCGGGCCTGTCTCTTGGGACCATCCTGTTAACCTAGGCATCTTGTGTCAATCGGCCAGAGGGGAAAATCACGCCGCGGCGCATTCAAAGTAGCGTCCCTGGCAGTTTCCGAAGCAGTCTCCATGCCTTGGAATTAACCGTGCCGCACAAAACGGTAGCCGAGCCGCATTGAAAATGCTTACTTTGTTGCGTTGCGTTGCTCGTCTGCCCGCCGGTGATGCCCGTCGGGTTCCCCGCTCTCGGTATGGATGTGTGAGCCCCATGGCCATGGCCAAGTCAGACCAACCCACCACGATCAAGAAATACGCTAACCGGCGGCTCTATAATACCGGCACCAGCACCTATGTGACGCTCGAGGATCTCGCAGCGATGGTGAAGGATGGCGAGGATTTTCTCGTCTATGACGCCAAGACCGGTGACGACATCACCCGCTCGGTGCTGGCGCAGATCATCTTCGAGCAGGAAAACAAGGCGGGGCAGAATCTGCTGCCGACCACGTTCCTGCGCCAGCTGATCCGCTTCTACGGCGACAGCATGCAGATGGTGGTTCCGAAATATCTGGAACAATCGATCGACACGCTGACGCGCGAACAGGAAAAGTTCCGCAAGCAGCTCACCAACACATTCTCGGGAACGCCGTTCGCGCCGCTCGAAGAACACGTCCGCCGCAACATGGAACTGTTTCAGCAGACGTTCTCGATGTTCAAGCCGTTCGTGCCGCCGCGCGGCGGCGTGACGCCAGCCGAACCCGAGAAAGCGCCGGAGCCGGCGGCCACCGAAGACAACATCGACGACCTTCGCCGTCAGATGAAAGACATGCAGGACCGCCTCGAGCGCATGTCGAAAGAGCCGAAGAAGGAAGAGTAGCGTACGCTCTCTCCACGTCGTCCCGGGCTTGACCGGGACCCATACGCCGCGGCCCATCGGTGAGCACGTTGGCGTTAGATACCTTCGATAACCATCAGCGCCGCGGCGTATGGGTCCCCCGATGCGCATTGCGCATCTGAGATCGCGCTTCGCTTGTCCGGGACGACGGCTGATAGTTCAGCGCAAGAAATTTCAACTCGCCGCCGGCAACACCGTCCCGGCCGGCACGGCCCACGGCCGCTCCGGCGAGGCGAGGCCGATCAGTCGGCCCTGGATGTAATCGCAACCCCATTCGCGCAGCATGACCGCGGACTCTTCGTCCTGCACCCATTCCGCCACCGTCTTGATCTGCAGCCGCCGCGCCAGGTCGATCAGCGTCTGTACGAAGGCGCGGTCATCGGCCGAGCGCGCGATGTTCTGCACGAAGGCGCCGTCGATCTTGACGATGTCGACGCCGAGCTTGCGCAGATTCCGGAACGAGGTGTAGCCGGCGCCGAAATCGTCGATCGCGATCCGGCTGCCGAAATTCTTCAAGCGGGTGACGAAGCCCCTGATGTCGTCGATATCCTGGATCGCCACGGTCTCGGTGATTTCCACGATCAGCCGTTCGGCCACGCCCGGATGCGCACGCATCAGGGATTCGATCGAGGCCGACCAGTCCGGATCCATCGTGGTGTCGGGTGAGATGTTGAGGCTGAGCTGCACGTTCGGTGACGCCGCGAGTTCGGCGACCGCGAGCTCCAGCACGCGGTGATCGACCAGCCGGATCAGGCCAAGTCGTTCCGCGACGGGGACGATATCCGGTGCCAGCAACGCCTGGCCGTTGGCCTGCTCCATCCGCACCAGGCATTCGTAGAACGTCGGCTGGCGCGAGCGCGCTTCGACCACCGGCTCGAACGCGGTCACGATCCGGCGCTCGTTCAGCGCGGTGACGATTTCGTCGGTGACGCGGATGTTGACGCGGCGCTGGGCGTCGCGCTCCACATTGGGCTTCCACAGCGAAAATGATCCGGCGCGGCGGCTCTTGGCGCCGTCCAGCGTTTCCTGGGCGCGGGTGACGGCCTCATCGGCGCTGCGGGCGTAACGTGGGATGCTGATCGCGCCGATCGACGCGGTCACCGACACCGGGCCGGACACGGTCGGCACCACCTCGTCGCGAATGCCGGCCAGAAACCGCTCGGCCGCGACATTGGTGTCGTCGACGGTGCAGTTACGCAGGATCAGCCCGAATTTGTTGCCGGAGAATCGCCCGAGCACGTCGCCGCCGCGCAGCCGCGCACGAATGCGTTTTCCGACTTCCGCGATCACGCCATCGGCGACATCGAAGCCGAAAGCATCGTTGACGCGCGCCAGATGGTCGATGCCAATCAGCATGAAGGTGCAGGACGAGCGGAAGCGCGCGGCTTCCTCAATCGCCTCGGCGAGCGCCGCGATCAAATGGGTGCGATTGAGTTCGCCGGTCAGCGGGTCGTGCCGCGAGAGCCGCACGAGCTGCTCATCGCGGGCGCGGCGCTCATTGTCGACGCGGACGACGCCTTGCGCGCGCGCCGGCTTGCCGTCGGCGCCGGCGAACCAGCAGCCGGTTTCCTCGATCCAGATCACGGGCGCGGAGGTCGAGGCCCGCACGCCATATTCGATCCGGTAGGCTGTGCCCTCGCCGCCGCGTGCCGGGGCCGTGTGACCCAGCGCGTCTGACCGGATCGACCCTTTCGGCTCGATCAGCTTGGCGAACGCGGCGCCGCTGGCCAGCGCTTCCGGGGCGATGTCGGTAAAGACGGAGGCGGCGTTATCGCTCCAGACGATGCTGTCGGCGGCGAGATCCCAGACGAAACTGGCCTGCCCGAGCGAAGCGAGGATGCTGGAGGCTTGCGGGACAGCGGACATCAAAGTCGCCTCGATTCGGGACAGCCCAAAGACAGGCCAAAGACAAGCAAGGTGATTCTGGCTAGCCTGAGGATAGTGGTTCTATCGAATCTGACGCTAGGCAAAGTTGATAAATAATCTGGAAACCACGTTTTGCGGCTGTCGCAAACCTTCGGGAACCAACCGCCACGTATCGGCATAGGCCTTGCGAGGAGCAGATCGAAGTAGGGTTTCACGTCCCAAAACGTGACAGTTTTAGCCGGTTGCGGTGTGCGATGCTGGATACCGAACGATCAGAAGATATCCTGGACGTAGACGTCTCCGACGCCGACGCGCCGGCCTGTGTCGCGCTCGTGCCGGTGACCCAACCGGTGCACTGGTCGCGGAAAGCGACCATGGCGCGACCCGACCCGACCTTTCTGACTCAACTGATCGCGACCGCCGACCAGGCCCCACAAACGCGCTGCATGCGACGTGCCTCGATCGAGGATGCGCAGGCGGCCTATGGCGCACACCCACAGGAACGCCGCAGCGTGGCACGGCGGACCCGGCAGGTCATCTGAGCAAGAAACCTGATCCGACGACCGGTCAGCGCGGCGGCTTGTCCGGGGACGGAGTCGTACCGCTACCCGGCTGTATCCCCGGCGAGGGGACTTCCGGCGAGGGGACCTCCGGCGAAGCCGCATGGGGCGCGACCGCAGGTGCGGGTGCCGGTTCCGGGCGATCCAGCAGCACTGATTCAGCGACCGATGCCGCGGGCGGCGCTGGCGCTTTTGCCGGCGCAGGCTCTGGCTTCGGCTCGGCCACTGGCGGCTCGGCCTCCGGTTCAGCTCTTCTGGTGCCCTTGGCGGACACCGCAGGCGCCACGACCGCACGCCGCCGCGTGCGCAAGGCAAGGCCGGACAGGAAGTCGACCAGCGCAAGCGACGTCAGCAGGAAATAGGTTGAGGTGCCGAACTTCGGCCACAGCACGAATTCGGCAGCGGCCGCGCCGAACACGATCAGCGACAGCAGATGGTCGGTGAGATATTTCGCGCCGGGACGCGCGCCTTTGATGACTTCGAACATCAACAGGAAGATGCCGACCGCGACCAGAACGTCGCTCAGCGTCACCTGCCATTCCACGCCCGACATCAGCATCAGCTTCAGCAGCGGCGTGCCGAAAGCGACTTCCGGCATCAGGAAGGCGATGATGTTGTAGATCGCGAGCGGAATCAGGAGTAGCGGAAATCCGACCATGGACATCGGCAAGGCCTTAACTAAAGGAAACTTGAACGCTCCTAAGGCGAAGCTTCACGCTTCGCCACCGGGAACCGTCTTACCCCATCCGTTGGCCGAATTCAGGCAGGCACGGCTGAACCGCCGCGCCAAGCCTGGGCCCGATCAGGATTCCTTCTTGGCCTTCAGAACCTGCCGGCCCTTGTACATGCCGGTCTTCAGGTCGAGGTGGTGCGGACGGCGCAATTCGCCCGAATCCTTGTCTTCGGCATAGGTCGGCTTCTTCAGGGCGTCCGCCGAGCGGCGCATGCCACGCCGCGAGGGCGATGTTTTTCTTCTGGGAACGGCCATAACGGTCCTCTAGGGGTGTTGTCGGAGGGCATCGTGCTAGGTAGCGGACCGCCCAGCGCTTCAAAGCACGGGCTGCGATGCCGATAAGGCCGCGCTTATAGAGGAAGGGATGACGTAAAGCTAGGCTTTGCCAGGGTTAAATCGGCCGAAAATTGGCTCAAAATGCACGATTTTCGCTCCAGCAGCGCTGCAAGGCCGCGGCATTCGCCCGGGCCATGTAGGTGCCGGCCAGACGCCGCACCCCGGGCCCGGGATTCCGGGCGCTGCGTCTGACCGGATTGGGCAGGATCGCCGCCAGCAGGGCCGCCTCGCGCGGCGACAGGGTCGCAGCCGAACGACCGAACGCGTATTGGGACCCTGCCTCGGCGCCGAACTGCCCGGAGGGGCCGAGTTCGGCGATATTGAGGTAGATCTCGAGAATCCGCTGCTTGGACAGCACCAGGTCGATCCACATCGCCAGCGGCAGCTCCAGCGCTTTGCGGACCACGCTGCGGCCCGGCCACAGGAACAGGTTCTTGGCCACCTGCTGGGTGATGGTGGAGCCGCCACCCGACACCTCGCCTTCCTCGTGATCCTCGATCGCATCCTGCAGCGCGCTCCAATCGACCCCGCGATGGCCGCAGAATTTGGCGTCCTCGGAGCCCACCACCGAACGCGGCAGCGCCGGCGAAATCGCCTTGAAATCGATCCATTGCCGCGACACCGGCGCGCCCTTGAGCCAGCGCCAGGCCATCAGCGTCGAGACCGGATGGCCGGTGCGATAGAACGGCGTCACCAGATACGGCAACAGCAGCAGCGCCAGCAAAATCAGCAATAAGATTCGGACAAAGCGCAAATTCGAATGCTTCCGGTTCAGCCCAGCCGGGTCGAGGATCGGTCAAGAGACCCCTTAATAGGTGACATCACCATGATATTTCGTGGGTTTTCCAGCGCTTTTAAGGCGTCTCAAGCCGGGAGGCGGAATTGACTGACGCCGTGCCATCAACGATTGTCCGGCAAAATTGACGACGAAATTGACCTGGAGCCATTCTTAAATGACGACCGCCACTGCCGATTTTACCAAACGATTGGATCAGACCGCCGAAGATACCGAGGCCCTGCTGGCCAAGCTGCTGTCGGATACGCTGTTATCAGACGAGATCGCGCGGCCGAAGCGGCTGATGGATGCGATGCGCTATTCAAGCCTCGGCGGCGGCAAGCGCCTGCGGCCGTTTCTGGTGGTCGAGAGCTCGGCCGTGTTCGGGGTTCCGCGCGACGCGGCGCTGCTCGCCGGCGCCGCGCTCGAATGCATCCACTGCTATTCACTGATCCATGACGATCTGCCGGCGATGGACAACAGCGACCTGCGCCGCGGCCGGCCGACGCTGCACAAGAAGACCGACGACGCCACCGCGATCCTCGCCGGCGACGGTTTGCTGACGCTGGCGTTCGACATCGTGACCCGCGACGAGATTCATTCGGATCCCACCGTGCGCCTGCTGCTGACCCGTGCGCTCGCTCGCGCCTCGGGGATCGGCGGCATGGTCGGTGGACAAATACTCGACCTCGCCGGCGAAGGCCGATTCGGCGACCGCGAGCCGGTCGACGTGGCGCGGCTGCAGCAGATGAAGACCGGCGCGCTGCTGCGCTATGGCTGCATCGCGGGCGCGATCCTCGGCCAGTCCACGCAACAGGAATATCAGGCGCTCGACGATTACGGCCGCGCGCTCGGCGAGGCGTTCCAGATCGCCGACGATCTGCTCGACGTCGAGGGCGACGCCGCCGCGCTCGGCAAGCCGGCCGGCGCCGATGCGGCGCTCGGCAAGACCACCTTCGTCACCCAGCTCGGCATCGACGGCGCCAAACAGCGCGTGCGCGATCTGCTGGCGCGCGCGGATTCCGCGCTGTCGATCTTCGGCGCCAAGGGTGACGTGCTGAAGGCCGCGTCGCGCTTCGTCGCCGATCGCAAGAGCTGACGTGCCATCGCAGAAGGAACTCGACGAGCTCGTCGACCGGTTCAGGAAAAAGCCGGTTCTGCTCCGTGTGGTCTATGGGCGGCCACGCACCTTCATCGCGATCGCAGTCGGTATCGTTGCGTTCTTCTCGCTGCCGGGCTCGCTAAGGCTGGTAACGCGGTTGCTGGTCAGCTGGGATATTTTCGTCGCGTTGTATCTGGTGCTGGTTTTCACCATGGTGTTTCGCAGCGGCATGGCGCACATCCGCCGCAACGCGGCGCTGCAGGACGACGGCCGCTTCCTGATCCTGCTGCTGACGGCGCTCGGCGCGTTTGCCAGCATCGCGGCCATCGTGTTCGAACTCGGTGCCTCCAACCGCAGCGCGCCGGGACTGGTGCTGGCGACGGTGACCATCGTTTTGTCATGGGCGGCGGTACACACCGCGTTCTCGCTGCACTACGCGCATGAATATTACCGCGGCGGCAAACCCGGCGGCCTGCAGTTTCCAAGCGGCGACCGGCATGAGGACGCCGATTACTGGGATTTCGTCTACTTCTCGTTCGTGATCGGGATGACCGCGCAGGTTTCCGATGTCGGGATCACCGACAAGATCATCCGCCGCACCGCTACCGTGCACGGCATCATCGCGTTCGTGTTCAATACCGCGCTGGTCGCGCTGATGGTCAATATCGCCGCGAGCGCGATCTAGACTCTTGTTTTGACGCGTTTTCTTCACGCGAACCGGTATCCACTTCGCTCGAAAACGCTATGTCGCGTCAGCGGCACACCTGGATATTGCCGCCGCTTGGATATGGGCCGCCCGCCTCAAACGTCCTGAACTCGACGCGGCAACCGGCGCTCGCGGAACGGCAGCCGGACTGATCGCATACGAGCTGGCCAGATGCCCGGCCGGATGCCTGAGGCGATCCTTGAGGCCTGGGCGCGCTGACCTCGGGCCGCGGCCGTTCCCGCACCGGACGCTCCGGGCGATCATCGGTATCGCGTTTGGCCACCGGCTTGTTGCCGCGGCGCTTTTCGCATTCATTGTCGTCGTTGAGCACCGAACCCTGGGCGCAAGTGATCCTGCTGCAGCGGTCGCCATCGGCCCTGAAACCATGTTCGCAGACCAGCGGACAGACGCGTGACGGTTTCAGCTTGATCGCATCCAGCGCGTCGACGCTGGCCACTTTGGCATCAAGCCTGGTCCCGGCGTAGCGGTTGAACAGCGTCAGCGAGCGCTGCGAAGCCGCGTTCCAGTCGCCATCGGCAGCGCCGGTCAGGCAGCCGACACGGCGCAGTTCGGCCTGCACCGATTTGGTGACGTCGGCCGGGGCCGATGCGGGGGGCAGGGCCGCGAGATTGACGGCCTTTTCCTTGACAGGTTGTTCCTTGGCGGGCGCGGGTGCTTCAGCCGCGAGGCGTTTCTGTTCGGCCGCCGTGGCCTGGTCCTGCGCAATCTGCTTGGCCTTTTCGGCGGCGATGCGCGCCTGCTCGGCCGCCCTGACATCGGCCTCGGCCTTCGACTGCTCCGATCGCTGGGCGCCTTCGGCGACGAGCCGCGCCCGCTCCTGCTCGGCCAGCCGCGCCTTCTCGGTGGCAGCGATGCGGATTTCCTCGGCGGCGATCTTGTCGAGCTGCAGCTTGGCGAGGCTGGCGTAGAAGCCGTCAGGATACTGCTTGAGGAAGGCATCGAGCGCGTTCTTGTTGCCGAGCTGAAGCGCCAGTTCGTAATCGCGGCGGGCTTCGGCCTGCGCGCTGAGTGCGGGCGCTGGCGCCGCTGCGGCGGGCGCCGGTTTGGCAGGGGCCGGCACCAGCGGCACGTCTTCGCCGCCCAGCGAACCATAGACAAACGGCTCCTGCCGGTTGCCGGTGGTCTTGAGCACTTCGTCGCGGACAAATCCGAACGCGCGGCGCACGTCGAGCCCCGGCGTCGCGATATGGCGCGACAGCGCTGCCGTGAACGGGCTGTTCTGGCCATCGCCATCGGCCGCGGTGAATCCGGCCTTGGCCGAATAGGCGATCAGCACGTTCGGGCTGCTCGGCTCCACCTTGGCCAGGCCCTGCCCGATCGCGCGCGAGGCAACCGTCCGCTTCATGGTCTTGGCAAACGGATTGTCCCGGCAGGCATCGAGAATGACGAGCCGCAATTTCTTGGCCGGCTCGATCGCGATCAGCACGCGATCCAGCGACAGGGCCTCGTCGTAAACGTCCGTATCGCGTTCCAGTTTTGCATCCACCGGAATCAGATAATTCGAGCCGTCCACCTCGATGCCATGGCCGGCGTAATAGACGACGGCGATGTCGGCGTCCCGGGCACGGTCGGCGAAGTCGCGCAGCGCGCGCCGGGTTTCGGCCGCGGGCAGATCGCGGCGGGAATCGACGACATCGAAGCCGGCCTCCTTCAGTGTCGCGGCGATCTTGGCGCTGTCGTTAACCGGATTGGCAAGCTGCGGGACATTCCTGTAGGCGGAGTTGCCAAGCACCAGGGCGACGCGCTTCTCGGCAAACGCCGGCTGGCACACCGCCAGCAGCGCCGCGGCGGCAAGCACCCATCGATGCAATTTTAGAGATCCAGACCTGATCATGACGCTTCCGGAGCCTCGCTCTTTCGCACCGGGTATACCTATCATGGGCATAGGGCCGGCTTTGTGAGTTGGGTCACGAACCGCATCGACCCGGATCGCGCCGGCATTTTACCGCCAATCCGGCAAACAGGCCACGGGTCCGCCCGTTGGCCGGTCGTGTTTGAGCCAGGCTCGTCCGGCCGGCCTCGTCCCGCCAATTGCTACGCCTATTCCGGGCGTTCAGCCCGGACAACGTGACCCTGGTACTGCGGCAAATCGTCGGTGATGGAGAACCAGGGCGCCTTGGAACCCACGAAGATGTGGGCGGACGGGCGGATCAAGGGAGCATCGACCAGCGTCCCCATCGCGACATGGACGAAGGCGCCATCGCGCACCACCGAATAGAGCAACGAGCCGCATCGCCGGCAGTGCGCGTTGTGACCGGCATCGTCGCCATGGATCATCACGATATCGTCACCCGCGGTGATACTGAGCCTGTCGCGCGCGATTCCGGCAAACGGCTTGAACGCCGAACCGGTGGTCCGCCGGCAATTCGAACAATGGCAATTGAAGGCATATTCGAATGAATCGGCCACGGCGTAATGCACCGCGCCGCAGAAGCATTCTCCGGCCAGAATGCGAGCATTCGAATTCGCTGAACCCGTCATGATTCAATTCCCTGCTGCGGTCTTGAACTCATCCATAGCGCAATGCATCTGTTCGTGGCTTACTTCAATTCGAACAATCCTGCATCCTGGGGAGGACTATTGTGAGCGAAGACCGATCGAGCGTCGAAGCCGTCGTCCAGAATTATTTCGACGGCCTGTATGAAGGCAATGCCGACAAGCTCGGCGCGATCTTCGATCCCACCGCCGATTTGCGCTGGGTGGAGAAGGGCGAATTGCAGGTGCTGACCGTGCCGGACTGGCTGGACCGCGTGCGCAAGCGCCCGTCGGCGAAGGCGGAAGGCAAGCCGCGCGAGGACTTCATCGTCACCATCGACCGCTCGGACGAGTCCACCGCCTTCATCAAGGTGCGCTGCCAGTTGCCGCCGCGTTACTTCACCGACTATCTGGTGGCGATGAAGCTCTCGGACGGCTGGAAGATCGTCTCAAAATCCTACCGCTACGATCTGCGCGAGTAGCCGTCTCCGTCCGCGGGTCGATCTGAACGGATTGACGTCCGAGGGGTTTCCCTGCGAATTGGGGAGATCATGGAGACCAAATTTCAGATCTTTTTGATCCTGCTCGCCGTGCTGGCCGGTACCGCCCTGCTGGCGCGGCGGGTCAATGTCGCGTCGGCGATCCTGATGATGCTCGTCGGTATCGCGCTCGCCTTCGTGCCGGGCATGCCGTCGATCGAACTGCCGCCGGAACTGGTGCTGGTGGTGGTGCTGCCGCCGCTGATCTATTCGGCCAGCGTCGCCATGAGCTGGCGCGAGTTCAAATTCAACCTCCGCCCAATCACGCTGCTGGCGGTCGGCTGCGTGATCTTCACCGCTTTCGCGGTCGCCGCCGCCACGCATTATCTGATCGGGCTGCCATGGACCGTCGGTTTCCTGCTGGGTGCCATCGTCGCACCGCCGGACGTGGTGGCGCCGCTGGCGATTGCCCGCAAGCTCGGCATGCCGCGCCGGATCCTGGTCGTGCTCGAGGGCGAGGGCCTGGTCAACGATGCGACCGCGTTGATCCTCTATCGCTTCGCGGTCGCGGCGATCCTCACCGGCATGTTCTCGCTGCCGAAAGCGACCGGCACGTTTGCTGTCATCGTCGTCGGCGAGTTGCTGTTCGGTCTTGCGGTGGGCTGGCTCAGCCTGCGCATGCGCCACCGCGCCCGCGATCCGCAGGTCGAGATCACGCTGTCGCTGATCACGCCCTACCTCGCCTTCTGGATTCCGCACCATCTCGGCGGTTCCGGCGTGATCGCGACCGTCGCGTGCGGGCTTTATATGAGCTGGAACGGGCCGCTGCTGATCTCATCGGCCACCCGCCTGCAGGGCATCTTCTTCTGGGACCTCGTGATCTATCTGGTCGAGGGCCTTCTGTTCCTGCTCACCGGCTTCCAGATGCGCTCGCTGTACGAGAAGTCGAAGGCGTTTCCGCTGGACGAGATCTTGTTCGCCACCGCGCTGGTCACGGTGATCGTGATCGTCGCGCGGTTCGCCTGGGTCTTTCCCGCCATCTATCTGCCGCGCCTCTTGAACCCGCGCCTGCGGGCGCGCGATCCCAGTCCTCCCTGGCGAAACACCTTCGTGATCGCCTTCACCGGCGTGCGCGGCGCGGTGTCGCTTGCCGCGGCGCTGGCACTGCCGCTTGCACTGCCGAATGGCGACGCGTTCCCGCATCGCGACCTGATCCTGTTCGTGTCCTTCGGCGTCATTTTCATCACCCTGGTCGGACTGGGGTCGGGCCTGCCGCTGGTGGTGCGCTGGCTCGGGCTGACGCAGGCCGGCCGCGACGAACACATCGCCGAGCACGAAGCCGAAATCGCGGCGCGGCGCGAGGCGCTCGATGCCGCGCTCAAATCGCTCGATGCCATCACCAACGACCGCGAATTGACCGACGAAGTCGTCAAGCTGCTCCGCGCACGGCACGAGTCCCGCACCAACCAGCTGCCCGATTCGTTCAATCCCGATGTGGACGACGCCTCGGCGGCCGGCACCGAACTGACGCGCGAATTGATCGCGACGGAACGGAAATTCATTCACGCCTTGCTGCGCGACGGCAAGATCACCGACGAGACCCGGCGCCGGATCGAGCGCGACCTCGATCTGGAGGAAGCGAGTTTGAGCAACCGGGAGTATCGAAGGATTCCGTTGTAGGCCCGCATCCATCCACACGTCGTCCCGGCCTTGAGCCGGGACCCATAACCACCGGCGATCATTGTTTTACACGCTGATCGTTGTCTTCCTTTGCTCACAACGCCGGCCGCGGCGGATGGGTCCCCCGATGCGCAATTGCGCATCTGAGCTCAAGGCCGGGACGACACGTCACTCCGCCGCAACATTCCGCCCCGAGCCACCGACGAACCCCGCCGGATCGCCGAAGCGCTCGATCATCACGGCGGTGAGGTCTTTCGTCTTGCTGGTGACGCAGGCGCCGGAGCGCACCGTGTAGCGGTCCTGATGCCGGGCATGCGGCGGCGCCTCGCCCTGCTGCAGGGCGCGGGCGGCCTCCATCACCAGTTTGCGGAAATGCATGATGCCCAAATCAGTCGGGCCGAGATGTTCTCGCGTCCGGTCGGCAATCGGGCCCTGGCTGTCCTGCACCGCGGCGTCCTGTTCGGAGACGCCCTTGATGCCGGTGTAGCTTTTGGTCTTCTGCAGCTTGCGGTCGATCAGATAGTCGTTGGCCTTGTTGCGCAGCGGAATGTAGTTCTCGTCGACTTCCGACATCACGCCGTTGCCGCGATCGTAGCCGTCGCGCTCGGCCTGCGTCAACGGACGCTCGGGATTCCACGCGTAAGTGTAGATCCAGCAACTGGTGTCGGTCACCGGAACGAAGCTTTGGCCAAAAATGTTCTCGCCCGGCATCGAGCTCGGCGCAT
This sequence comes from Bradyrhizobium sp. AUGA SZCCT0160, assembly GCF_018130105.1. Taxonomy (NCBI): domain Bacteria; kingdom Pseudomonadati; phylum Pseudomonadota; class Alphaproteobacteria; order Hyphomicrobiales; family Nitrobacteraceae; genus Bradyrhizobium; species Bradyrhizobium sp. AUGA SZCCT0160. The sequence continues at coordinate 1,182 of NZ_JAFCMD010000003.1, read as the reverse complement.
AGGCATGCACCGGCATCAGGAACTGGGCGATGCGCCAATAGATGTTGTCGGACCCGGTGAGCCGCCCGCCGGCGACGGTCAGTCCGGCCGCGTGCGGGCTGATCTTGATCACCGGGCGCGGGTCCTCGGCGATCCAGCGCATGTGGTCGGTCGCAACGCGCGTCAGCGGGTTCACAAAATGCTTCTTGATGTCGAGGATCTCGTTCTCTTCTTTCTCGAAGCTGAGGTGCGCGAAGGTGAAATGCGCGGTGTCGATGGAGCCTTCGAGCGCCTGCACCCAGTTGCAGTCCTGCCATTTCTTGGTGACGTAGCGGTGCGAGGCCGGCACCAGCGCCATTTCCAGCGCGGGCAGTTCCGGCATCTGATCCGCCGGGCCCATATAGGCCCAGATCATCTCGCCCCATTCGCGCACCGGATAGGATTTGATCCTGATCAGGTCCTTGGCATTCAGATCGGGATAGGAGGTCGGCATGTCGACGCAGTTGCCATCGGTGTCGAACTTCCAGCCGTGATAGACGCAGCGGATGCCGCACTCCTCGTTGCGGCCGAGCCAGAGATTGGCGCCGCGGTGCGGACAATACTGATCGATAACGCCGACGACGCCTCTGGAGTCGCGGAAGGCGAGCAGCTCCTCGCCCATGACCATGATCTTCTTCGGGGTGCCATCGGCATCAGGCAGTTCCGCCGACAGCAGCACCGGCATCCAGAACCGGCGAAGCAACTCGCCCATTCCCGTTCCCGCACCGCTTTCGGTCAGGAACCTGTTGTCTTCGGCGCGGAGCATGGCGTGACCTCCGGAGTTTTGTTTATTGCTTTTGACAGAGATTGGCGCAGGTCAAACGAGGCGTCAACGTGGGTATTGAGTGGGTACAACGGTCGTCATCCCCGCGCAGGCGGGGATCCAGTACGCCGCGGCTTCTCGGTTCTATCATCAGCGCCTCTGGAATACTGGATCACCCGCATGCGCGGGTGATGACAGCTGAATGTGTGTTTACCTTCTCGCGACGCATTGCGCCCGAGCTTTGTCAGAAATTCCTTGCCCCGAAATGAGAGGGCGCAGGGAAGACCGGGTGCGCGCTGCACCCGCGGTCTCGTGTGCGATTTGCACTAAAAAAGCTGCACACGAGCATACAGGGCAGCGGAGAACACCCGGCCTTCCCTGCGCAATGGCTTTACGGCTTA